>NZ_JBVIGX010000007.1:80869-175224 GCF_055570595.1 Streptomyces sp. NPDC031132 | reverse complement strand
AACGTCAAGGCCTCTGTAACCGAAGAGGGGAGGGCAACTAGAGCGGGGCGGAAGATGGACACGCTGGCTCGAGTGCGAGAGGGGCCCCGCCCCCCCCCCCCCCCCCCCCCCGGCCGTTCCCGCCCCGGATCCCGGCGGGCGGCTACGTGGCCGTGATCAGGATGCCGTCCGGCTCGCCCGCTCCTTCTTCCTGCTGCGGCGCCGTCCGGGGTGCGCCCGGGCCGGTGCCGGCCACGATGAGCGCGAGCAGGACGGCCGCGGCCTCGCTCTGCAGGATCCGGGCGGCCTGCACGAGGCGGTGCGGGTCCGGGGCCGGAATGGACAGGGCCAGGCATTCCGCGTTGGGGCCCGAGGTGATGGGGACGGCCGCGCAGACCGTGCCCAGGGCGTACTCCTGCAGGTCCAGCAGGGGTGCGCCCGGCCGGCGGGTGTCGAGCTGCCGGAAGAGGTCCTCCTGACGGGTGAGGGTGTGGGCGGTGAACCGCTCCGCCCGGTGCCGGGACAGGTGGTCCTTGCGGCCGTCGGGAGCGAGCTGGGCCAGCAGGGCCTTGCCGACGGCCGAGGCATGGGCGGCGGCCCGGAAGTCGACCCACTCCTCCACGAGCGGTGTCGCCGGACCGTCGGCGTACTGGGTGATGCACACCTCGCCGTCGGTGTAGCGGGCCACGTAGACGGCGGCACCCACCGCGTCCCGGACCCAGGCGAGGGTCTCCTGCAGGTGCCCGCGCCCGTCACCGGACGCCGTCTCGGTCAGTAAGAGCGCGCGGCCCGCGATGTACGCGCCGGGGCCGGTCGGGGCGGCCAGGTTCGCCCGTACCAGCTGCTCCATCACCCGGGCCAACACCAGCTGCGGCAACCGCGTCTCACGGGCGATCTGGGCAAGGCTCACGCCCCCCGAGTAGCAGTTGACGACTTCCAGGACGCGCAGCGCCCGGTGGACGGTCTCCATCGCGACCGGAGCCGGCCGCGCTTCGGCGCGGCCCCGGCCGGCCGGGGCAGGCTGCGGCTGCCTGAGGGCCTCGAGGGCCCAGGCGTTCGCCTCGTCCGTCAGGTGCAGGAGGTTCAGCCGTGCGTGCTGGGCCACCGCCACCGCCACCTGCGGGCCCAGCAGGAACACCTCGCCCAGGTCGTGGTCGTCGGTCCAGCTGCTGGCGGTCACGGCCCGGCGCAGCCGGGCGGGGATCCGGTACGGGGGCCGCCCGCCGTGGCCCCGTACCGCCGTGAGGGCGGTGAGGTCCTGGGTGGTGATCGGCGGCGAGGTCCAGATGACCGAGGCGCCGAGGGCCTCCTCCAGGTTCTCCGGGATCTCCGGCAGGTGCGGCACCCCCTCGTCCGGCGGCAGCACCTCGACCAGCGCCTTCCAGTGCCGGGCGGTCGCCACCTCGGCGCGTGCGAGGTGGTGGAGGTGGAGCAGGCGGGCCGCGGTCCGCGAGCCGGCTCCTGCCGCGTACTGGAACCAGAACTGTGCGCCCTCCATGCGGTCGGCCAGGTGCAGGAGGCAGCCGAACAGCAGCGCCGGTTCCGCACCGTGGGGCCAGGTTCCGGCGGCCAGGGCGAGTTCGGCGAAGGACCGGCTCTCCGCGAGGGACCAGGCCAGGTCGTCCAGGAGTCTCGCGGCCCGTGCGTGGCAGGCGGCGTCCAGTACGAGGTCGTCCGCCGGGGTGGGCGCCGGCGCGGGCAGGGGCGCGGGTCCGGCGAGGGAGGCCGGTGCGGGGAAGCCGCCCCGGCCGGCGGCGCCGGTCGCCGAGCGGGCCCGGTCCGCCGCGATCCTGCGGGCGATGCGCCGCCGGGCGGCGTCCTCGTCGTAGCCGGCGTACTCCTCCATCAGCACCTGCGCCTGCCCCAGTGCCGCCGCCAGCTCCTCCCCCGGCACGGCGTCGCGGTCGGCCGTCATGTCGCTCACTGGCCCTTCTCCTCTCCAGGAGCCCAGTCCGCCCCGAGTTTCTGGGACAGGATTCGGCTTGCGCCTCGAATGTGCGAACGGACCGTCGCGGGGGAGATCCCCATCATCCTGCCGACGGTTCCGCTGTCGTACCCCAGCAGGAAGGCCAGCAGCACCACGTCGTAGTGCCGCTCGGGCAGGCACGCGATCGCCGCGTACAGGCCGAGCTTGGACTCCAGCAGTTCCATGCGCTGCCGGGAGGCGCGGCGCAGGGCGGCGAACCAGGCCGTTTCCACCATCGCCGCGGACCGGCCCAGGACCGCCAGCCGGCGCGCGACGTGTTCCCGCAGCACCGCCCAGGCGAAACCGTGCAGGCTCGCCTCCTTGAGCGCCTGGCGCCACACCTTCAGCAGGAAGGTGAACACGTCGTCGACGACGTCCTCGGCGTCCTCGCGGGAGCCCAGCTGCAGGTGTGCGTAGCGCAGGTAGGCGCGGTGGTGCTGGGAGTGGAACGCGCTGAACTCCACCGGCAGGACGCCGGCCAGCTCGCTGGAGACCGCCCGGTCCCCGGACGGGTCGAACTCGCCCTCACTCATACGCTCCTCCAGTGATGCCGGGCGTCGCCGGTACGAGCGGTCGCGGCCCGGGTCCTCGCACCCGGGTGGCGTGGGTGTCTCCTGACGGCATCGAAAGCGACGAGTATCAGCACGGAGGTGACGGTCTGGACAGGATTCACGTCGGCGGGAAGCCTTCCGGTGAAATGAACGGAACGGGCATGCCTGCCCCCCACATCCAGCAGCCGGCCGGACCGGCTGCTCCCCCAACACCACCCCATCGGAAAAGACGCCCGAATGTGCACGGCTGCCGACGGAAATCTTTCGGGAAATGGCGCATCTGCTCCGCTGCGCGCCCCCCTTGCCGCCGCGTACGCCCCTACTCCACCACCAGGTCCGCCCTTGCCCGGCCCGCGGCGATCAGCCGGGCGTTCGCCTCGTCCGAGCGCGTGACCCACTCCTCGGCGTGGGCCGGGGCCTTCCCGTGGCGGACGTGACGGTCGACCAGCCGCCGGACGCGCACGGTGTCGTCGGGTGCGAGGTACCAGACCTCGTCGAGGAGCGCCCGTACCGCCGCCCACTCCCCCGCCTCGTACAGCAGGTAGTTGCCCTCGGTGATCACCAGGTGTACCGCGGGGTCCACCGGGATGCTCCCCGCCACCGGCTCCTCCAGCGAGCGGTCGAAAGCCGGAGCGTAGACGGCGCCGGCCGCGGGTGTGCGCAGTCGGCTCAGCAGCGCCGCGTACCCGGCGGCGTCGAAGGTGTCCGGCGCTCCCTTGCGTTCGGCGCGGCCCAGCCGCTCCAGTTCGGCCTGGGCGAGGTGGAACCCGTCCATCGGTACGACCACGGCCAGTTCGGGGCCCAGCGCCTCCGCGAGGCGGGCCGCCAGGGTCGACTTGCCGGCTCCGGGCGGCCCGGCGATGCCGAGGATCCGGCGGGTGCCGGACGCCGTGAGCGCGCGGGCCCGCCGCTCCAGTTCGGTGAAATCCATCCGCCCATCCTGCCCGGGCCGGGTGGGTGCCGGGCGGCTCAGGCTCCGGCCGGGGGCCCGGGCGGGGGCGTGTGGGGGTCGGTGCCGACGCGGGTGACGAGCAGGGCGATGTCGTCGTCCGCGGACGCCGGGACCAGGTGGGTGATCAGCGAGTCGCACAGGTGGTCCAGCGAGCGCTGGGGTTCGGTGAGCAGGCGGGTGAGTTCGGTCAGGCGTTCGTCGATGTCGCTGCCGCGGGCTTCGACGAGGCCGTCGGTGTACAGGACGAGGAGGCTGCCCGGCGCGAGGGTGAGGTCGGTGGTGGTGAAGGTGGTACCGCCGACCCCCAGCGGGGTGCCGGGCGGCAGGTCGAGGAGGTGGACCGTACCGTCGGGCTCCACGGCCACGGGCGGCGGATGCCCGGCGCGGGTGATCCGGCAGCGGCCGGTCTCCGGATCGACCACGGCGTACAGGAAGGTGGCGATCATCGGCTCGGCGAGGTCGTCCAGGGTCGCTTCCAGCTGGTGCATCAGGGCCTCGGGGGCGAGGTCGAGCCGGGCGAGGGCGCGCACACTGGCGGAGAGCCGTCCCATGACCGCCGCGGCCGCGATGCCGTGGCCCATGACGTCGCCGATGAGGAGGGCGGCCTTGCCCCCGGGGAGGTGCAGGACGTCGTACCAGTCACCGCCGATCTCGTTGACGTCGCTGGCCGGCAGGTAGCGGTGGGCGACCTCGATGCCGGGCGGCGGGGTGATGTGCTGGGGCAGCATGCTGCGCTGCAGGATGACGGCGGTCTCGTGTTCGCGGTGGTAGAGGCGCGCGTTGTCGATGCTGATGGCGGCGCGGGCGGCGAGCTCGCCGGCGAGGGTGACGTCGTCGGGCCCGAAGGGGCCGACGGGGCTGGTGCGGTAGAAGGTGGCGACGCCGAGTACGAGGTCCCGGGCGATCAGCGGCGCCATCATGAACGAGTGCACTCCGACGGGCAGGAGTTGTGCGGGCCGGCTCGTGTGGCGGGCGGCGGAGGCGATGACCTGCTCGTCGACGTGGGCGATCAGGAAGGGCCGGCGGGCGGCGAGGGCCTGGGTGTAGGGGGCGGCCGCCGGGAAGACGAGCGTCCTGCCCAGGGGGGCGAGGATGCCGATCACGGCGGAGCCGGTCAGCGGGGCCTTGCCCAGGCGCCGCAGCGCCACGCCCCCGGCCAGTCCCATGCCGGGCTCGTCACCGCGGGCGAGGGTGTCCAGTACGTCCACGGTGGCGGCGTCGGCGAGCTGCGGTACGGCGAGGTCCGCCAGCTCCTGCGCGGTGCGCTCCAGCTCCAGGCTGGCGCCGATGCGGACGCTGGCCTCGCTGAGCAGGGCCAGCCTGCGGCGGGCGGCCTCGGCCTCGGTGTGGTCGTGCTGCTGCTCGGTGATGTCGAGCAGGGAGGCGATCACGCCGATCGGGCGGCCGCCGGGATCCTCCACCCGGACGTACGAGCACGACCACACCCGGTCGTGCACCGGGTCGGCCGGCGTGCGGCCGGTGCGACGGCGGTCCAGCACCGGCTCCCCGGTGGCCAGGACCAGCCGCATCGCGTCCTCCATGTCCTCCGCGTTCACCTCGGGCAGGACCTGTGCGAGGCGGCGCCCCACGTGCGAGGATTCCGAGAGGCCGTTCATCGCCTCCAGGGCCGGGTTGACCTGGAGGAATCGCAGTTGCGTGTCGAGGATGGCGATGCCGACGGGCGAGCGGGCGAACAGCCCGTCCCAGACCGCCGACGATCCCCGGATCCGCCGGGCCGCGTGGGCGTCGGCGGCGAAGACCAGGACCGCGGAGGCACCGTGGCGCCGGCCGGGCACCGGGCCGGCCCAGATCTCCACCTCCAGCGGGTGCCCGTCCTGGTGCCAGGCGGTCACCGTACCCATCACCCCGCGCCCGGTGACGGCGGTCTCCCACAGGGCGCGGCCGAGGCTGCGGTCGGCTCCGGGGTGGAGGAGCTCGGCGATGTGCCGGCCGACGATCTGCGGCGGGGTGTATCCGAGCAGTTCCTGCGCCGCGCGGTTCCAGCGGACGATGGTGCCGTCCGCGCTGGTGGCAAGCTGCGCCACGGTCAGCGAGCCGAGCCACCCGCCGGCATCCTGGGCGGCGCCGCTGATCAGGTCCTCGATCGGCGTCTGCTCGTTCATCCGGCCTCCACACCCCCCATGGTCGCCCTGGCGGACCGGGACCGCTTCCCGGCGTGGTCAGGGGCGTGCGGGCACGGCGGCGGGGCCGCCCCCACCCGGCAGCAGCCGCGCGGCGCCGGATCAGCGGTCCGTGCGCCGTGCGTCGACGGATGCGGCGAATTCCTCGAGCGTGGCGTCGCGGAGCTCCTCCTCCTCGACCGTGATGCCCAGCATGTCGTGCACGGCGATGGCCATCTCGACAATCATGAGCGAATCGGTCAGCAGGTCGCGCATGGGCGCACTCGCCCGTACCTCGTCGGAGGGGATTTCGAGCCTCTCGACGAGCAGTTCACTGATCACGTCGAGGGCGGATTCCGGCACGGAAGTTGTCACGGGAGTAGTCACGGAAGCTCTCATTTGCGGTATCGGTGCCATTGCAGCAGGGTGACGGGGGAAGGGCCTTCTCGTGCTCAAATAAGTACCACGGCAGGGTATTTACTCAAAACGCTTCCCTGCTGCGCTTGTTGATGATTCCAAACGTGAGAGCAGTGATCATTCATGGCGGAAAGCATGGCTGATGTGACCGAAGTGATCGAGGTGGCCGGCGCCGAACTCAGGTACGTGAAGCGGCTGCTCGGCGAGGCCGGGGAGAGCACCTGGGACCGTCTCCTCGACTGGCTCGTCGACGACTGGTTCCGGCTGGAAGTCGCAGGGCTGGAGAACATTCCGGTCGAAGGGCCGGCCGTGATCGTCGCCAACCACTCGGGCGCCTGGGGGCTCGACGGTTTCGTTCTCCAGAAGGTCCTCAACCGCGGTCTCAGCCGGCCGCTGCACGTACCTGCGGCTCACCTCGTATTCCGGCTCCCTGTCATCGGTCCGTACGCCCGAAAGAAAGGTGCCATTCCGCTCGATCCGACACTGGGATGGGAACACCTGACCGCCGGGGAACTCGTCGGGGTGTTTCCCGAAGGAATGACCGGTCTGGAAAAGCCCTTTCGCAAGCGCTACCAGCTCCGTCCCTTCAGCCCCGGATTCGCGGTGTCCGCCGTCCGGGCCGGCGCCCCCGTCGTGCCGGTGTCCGTCATCGGCGCCGAGGAGGCGTGCCCGAGGATCGGCGAGATCCCGGCCCTGGCCCGCCTCTTCGGCCTCCCGTACTTCCCGATCACCACGGCTTTCCCGCTGCCCTCGAAGTGGCTCGTGACGATCGGCGAGCCGATCCCCGCGCCGCGACGGCCCGAGTCCTACGCAGCACGCTCGGCTGCGGCCCGCCTGCTGTGCGCCGAGTCCCAGGCAGCCGTGCAGGCCCTGGTGGATCGGGAACGGCGCAGGCGGGACACGCCGTTCTGGTGACCGCCGCGCCCTGGGGGCCGGCTCATCCGCCCTCCGTCACGGCCCGCACCTCGGGCCAGACCAGGGTGGTCGACCCCCAGGCCAGCCCGGCCCCGTACGCGGTGAGCGCCACCCGCAGGCCAGGCGCCAGCGTTCCGGCGGCGGCCGCCTGGGCCATGAGCACGGGCACCGAGGCAGCCGCCGTGTTCCCGTACGTCTCGATGTGCGACAGCACCTGCCCGGGCGCCAGGCCCAGCTCGGCGGTGAGGCCGTCCAGGATGCGCTGGTTCGCCTGGTGGGCGACCACCAGGTCCAGGTCCCCCGGCAGCCACCCGGCCCGGTCCGCCGCCCTCGTCACGGAGTCGCACATGCCGACGACGGCCTGTTTGAGTACGACCGGCCCGTCCATCCGGAAGTACGGGGAGGACTCCTCGTCAGGCGCCGCCGGTTTCCGCTTCCTCGCGCGCGCACCGCCGCCGGGAATCTCCAGCAGATCCGCCTGTGCGCCGTCGCTGCCCAGGTCGAACGGTCCGAGCGCGCCGGGCGTGCCGGCCTCGCCGGCGCGCAGCACCACCGCTCCCGCGCCGTCGCCGAAGATGGCCGACATCAGCCAGTCCTGCGGATCGAGGAATGCGCTGAACACGTCCGAGGCGACCAGCAGCACGCTGTCGAACGTCCCGGCGGTGACCATCGAGGAGGCCACGCCCAGGCCGTACAGGAATCCGCTGCAGCCCGACGTCAGGTCGAACGCAGGTACCGTGCCCAGCCCCAGCCGCGCCGCGACCTCCGGGGCTCCGGCCGGCAGGAGCCGGTCCGGGGAGGCGGTGACCAGGACGACCGCGTCGACCGAGGATGCCCCGGCGGCCGTCAGGGCGTGCCGGCCCGCCCGTACCGCCAGGTCGACGGTGGCCTCCCCGTCGGCGATGCGCCGGCTCCCCACACCGATGCGGGTGCGGATCCACGCGTCGCCGACGGGCCGCTGCCCGCACAGCTCGGCGTTGGTGAGGACGCGCGGCGGGACGTACGCGCCGAGCCCGGCCAGGACCGCGCCGCGGCCGCGTGCCTGCCCGGGCACGGGCACGGGCACGGGTGCGGGTGCGGGTGCGGGTGCGGGATTGTCTGCCGAAGTGGGCATTAATCCGTTCGCCTCAGTCCGTCAGCCGCTTGGCTGCCCGCCGTACCCCGTCGGCCGCCGTCGCGCACCGCTCGGCGTGGCCCAGCAGGACCATGCGGAACCGCTCGCCCTCCTCGTCGGTGCTCCAGCCGGTGTTCCCGGCACAGGCCGCGAGGCTCTCCGCGTGCCGCTCCAGCCGGTCGGCGCTGGCGTGCGCCAGGGCGCCGTACGCCGCGGGGGCGTAGCCGAACGCCGAGACCGGCACCGCCGTCGGCATGCCGACCGTCACGCGCCCGTCGCCCGGCCGGGCGGCGAGGTCCTCGGTCGCCACGACCAGCGTCCGCGGATCGAGCGTGTCCGGCAGCCGGTCCGCGGTGAACTGCGGGGCGATCACCACCGGGCGGGCCGCCTCCGTGACGGTCCGTACGATCTGCTCGGCGACGAGCGCGGCGAACCGCGTCGCCGCGCACCCGGTCGGTGCCCCGCACAGCGGCGGCATCCCCGAAGTCAGCGCCGTCGCCGACGTCCCCGAGGGCCCCGGGTCCGGTCGGCCCTCGTCGTCCAGGCCGCGCAGCCAGCCGGGGACCCGCAGGATCTCGGTCCCCGCCTCGACCGCCAGGTCCTGCCACACGAAGTCCGCGCGTACGGGATACACGGCGGCGGCCACCGGCGGCCAGCGGCGGAGCGCCTCGCCCACGGCCGCCTCCGGGGATGCCGCAGCGCCCACGGCGAGCAGGGCCAGCGCCTGGAGCACGGTCGCCGCGGCGGCCTCGGACAGCAGCGCGAGCGCGTGCGCGACGGCCGGTGCGTCGGCCTCCGGATCGGTGCCCTTGCGGCCCGCACCCTGCGCCCTCATCCGGCCCGCCAGCGAGGCGGGGTCCGGGTCGGCGAGGTACGGCGCCAGGCGGCGCCGCAGCGCCTCGGCCCGGCCCTCGTACGACCTGCTGTCGGCAGCTGACGTCGCCGCCGCGAGCACCTCGCTGAGCAGCGTGTCCTCGACGGCTGCGGCACCTGCCACCACGCGCCGGGCCAGCCGCTGCATGCCGCGCTGCCAGTCGTGCCACTCCAGCGTGCCGTCCCCGCGCCGGGCCGCGATCGCCCGGTCCACGTGCTCGGCGAGCAGGGCGTCCAGCTCGCCGGCCGGGACCGCCGCATCGCGGGGCAGCGGCACGTGCGGCGACAGCCCGTACCGCTGCCCGCCGGCCGTGAGGCCGACCGCGGGCGCGAGGGCCCCCGCCTCGTCCGCCGCCGCGAGCAGACCCGCGGCGTCGGCGGCGGCCAGCGGCAGGAGGAACGGCCCGAAGGGGGTGCGCAGCTGCACCGGGCGGCCGGAGCGGGTGCGCCGCAGGAAGGCCAGCAGCCCGCGCGTCACCCCGTCCCGGGTCAGCATGTCCAGCCCGAGGGCGCGGGCCGGGGCGTCCACCCAGGGCAGGCGCTGGGCGACCATCGCCGCGCTGAACACGGCGTTCTCCAGGGGCCAGGCCGTCGCGGGACGTCGCGCCGGGGTGGCCGGGGTGTCGGCAGTGGTCATCGGTCGGTCTCCCTTGTGGTCACTTGTCGCGCAGCATGTAGGGCTGGTTGCCGACGACTTCGCCGTCGTATGCGCCGATCAGCTTGTTGACCTGCTGCCGGTGGTGCGCGAACTCCCCGCGCAGCGCGTCGGAGTACGCCTGCGGGGCGTGCGACAGCGGGTAGTCGTACGACTCGTCCAGCCAGGCCAGTTCGACCCAGCTCTCGGGGATGTCGTTGGGCGAGGCCGGTCCGCGCCCGTCCAGGCCCGGGATCACGTCGTGCTTGTTGACGAGGCTGATCACCTGGGTGGTGTGGTCGGCGGGCCGCTTGCCGTCGATCGGGGAGCCGATCGCGACCACGTGCGTGATCCGGTAGGTGGAGGAGACCTCCACGTCGCTCGCGAGGTTCATGGCGGTCATCCCGCCCAGGCTGTGCCCGACGATCATGAGCTCCGCGCCGGTGGGCAGCCCGGCCCGCCGCAGCAGCTTCTTCGCGGCGCGGGTGTAGGTCGTGTCGGTGCGCAGCAGCCCGTCGAACGCGCCGACGAGGTCCTGCGGGGTGCTGTTGCTGAGCAGCCCGAAGCTCGTGCCGGGCAGCAGGAGCACGTACCGTACGGCGCCGTCGGCGCACGCGACGCGGCGCAGCAGCACCAGGCCGTGGTTGCCGAGGGCCCCGATGTCGCCCACGTAGCTGACGATGTCGTTGCGGGAGGTGGCGAGCACCTTCGCGAGGATCGGGTCCGGGTCGGTGCGCTCGGCGCGGCCGGGGCCGGGGTTGAGGAACTTGAGGACCGAACTCGGCAGTCCGAGGAACGGGTCGGTGGTCGGCACGCCGCCCGCGAGCGTCACCCACGAGAAGTCGTCGTTGACCGGGTTCTCGTCGAGCAGGCCGAGCAGGGCCATCAGCTCCATGATCACGGGGCTCACGGTGGTCAGGGCGCGGGTCACGCCCAGCAGCTCGATCAGCGCGTACATCGCCCGCAGTGCCTCGAGCCGGTTCCCGGCCACCATGGCGTCGGTGAGGCGGCGTGCGGCCGGGGAGCCGAGGCCCGGGTGATCGACCGCGGCCGCCTTGATCCGCAGGGCGAAGGCGTCCACGGCCATGGCCACCTTGGCGGGGCGGCGGTACGTCATGCTCCCGGCCATGCGGGCGAGTTCGCCGATCAGGCCGCCGTTGGCCCCGAACCCGAGCCCGGTGGAGGCCGTCAGCGCCTGGGCGCAGGAGGCGGCCGTACCGAGCGCCCAGCCGGGGCGCCGCAGGGCCTCCAGCCCGAACCGCCAGCTGAACAGGGCTCCGGTGAGCTCCGCGCCGGACTGCTTGGCCGTCAGGGCCGCGTCCGCGAGCAGGACGGACGCGGCGATGAGGAGCTCGGAGTCGATCCGCTCCCGGGCCGGGGCCGGTTCCGGGGCGGCTTGAGCGGGTACGGACGGGGCCGCACTCCGGGGGACGGCATCCTGACCCTTCGGCGTGGGGAGACGCTGAGCCGTTTCGTCGACCACCTGAGGCGCCACTTTCCTACCTCTCATCCCTGTGCAAGGGCTTCGCGGCCTTGCCCGCTGTGTGCGGGGGAATGGTGGCACCGAACGTGATCCTTTCTGCGCGGCCGGACCCTCGTTTCCGCGTGTCAGCCGCCTGGTGGACCCCGACCCGGCCCCCCTTGCGGGCCCTTGCCCACGGGGCGTTGGCGGATCCGGCAGGCCCCCGGTTCACCCGACGGGATTGGCCGCGCCCGGGAGGATGACTCCGCCCCCTCCCGGTTGACACACCCCGCCCGCGACCTCCGCCGCACGTCAGCCGAGGGGGCGGCGCGATGAATGCGAGGACACGCCCGGTGCCCGCCGGCACGGAGGGGCTCATCGGCATCCCGCCCAAGTCGCCCGGCGGGATGCTCGGCACGGGCGCGGCGTACAGTTCGGCTGCCGACGCCAGGACCCGACCGCCCCTCGACGCCGACCGAAAGCAGGAGCGATGACAGGCACCGCACCGACCGCCACCCTCGCCGGATGGCGCCGGGCCCCCTTCTCCGCCGAGGGGCTCACGTACGACTGCTTCGAGAAGGGCGAAGGCCCCGGCGTGGTGCTCCTGCCGGAGCTGCCCGGCATCACGCCGGAGGTGCTCGGCCTCGCCGAGCACCTGGTGGGCGAGGGGTTCACCGTCGTCATGCCGTCGTTGTTCGGCACGCCGGGCAAGCCCCTCTCAGTCGCCCGGACCGCGGCCGTGTTCGCCCGCATCTGCGTCTCCGCGGAGTTCCGGGCCTTCGCCACGAACGCCCACCGGCCCGTCGCCGACTACCTCCGGGCCCTCGCCCGCGACCTCGCGGCCCGTACCCCTGCCGCGGGGGTCGGTGTCATCGGCCTCTGCTTCACGGGCGGTTTCGCCCTGGCGGCCGCCGTGGACGACTCCGTCCTGGCCCCCGTCATGAGCCAGCCCTCGGCCCCGATCGCCCTGACCGCCGCGCGGCGCGCGGACGCCGGTGTCTCCGAGGACGAGCTCCAGCGCGTCGTCGACCGCACGCGCAACAACGGCCTCTGCGTCATGGGGCTTCGTTTCAGTGAGGACTGGATGGCCCCGGAGGAGCGCTTCGACACCCTGCGCTCCCGGCTCGGGGACGCCTTCAAGGTCATCCGGCTCAGCTCCGCCCCGGGCAACGGCGACGGATTCGGCCGCCTGGCCCATGCGGTCCTGACCCTGGAGGTCCGCGAAACCCCGGCGGACCACCCGGCCTTGAAGGCCCGGGCGGACGTCACCGCCTTCCTGCACGACCGGCTGGGCGGCTGACCGGCTGACCGGCTGACCGGCTGACCGGCTGACCGGCTGGGGCCGTACTGCGGCGTCCCGCTCGTCACGCTCACGCCTCATCGGCACCGGCAGATTCGATTGCCCCACCGGCAACACTTGACCCATGACCGGTCGTGTCGCGACTTCGGCCGGGTCAACGGTCGGGCTTCGGGGGCCCCTTGTCTCACCGACATGCCGGGCACGGCAGGTGTACGGACGTGTGTCAGCCGCCGCGCGTGCTCCCCGTGTCGTCGGTGGCGCGGGCGATGCCGTCGAGCTCCTTGGCGATCCACGCCTGCTCGGCCGCATCGCAGGGCGGTAAGGACACCGCCGGCGCGTGCTGCTGGTGGGGGCGGGTGTTGTCCACGACTGCCCAGCCCTTGCCGCCGTCGGGGGCGGCCAGTTCGACGAGACGGTGGTCGAGGTGGCCCGTGATCATGACCGCCATGAGGGACAGGTACTCGCGCTGCAGATCGGGCGCGAGGTCGGTCTCGCCCGGCACCTCCAGGACCGCCTCCCGTCCGTCGGCCAGCAGTGCACAGGTGGCCTGGACGGCCCTGATGAGAACCTCGAACCGCTCCCCGTTCAGGCGTGCTCGCAGGACCTCCAGGTACGGGCCCAGAACATCGTCCTCCCGGCCGTCCCCCGGGTCCGCCGCATGGTGCTCGATCATGTTCCCCGCCCTTTCCCGGACGGCCGCGTCCCTTCGCAGTGTAGGGAGCGTGTGATACCGGCACGGCGGTCTTCGGCCATCCTCCAACCCGCCGCACGGTCCTCTGGGTTGGCACGGTCGGGCCGTCTTCGGATGCGCAACGGCCGTTGATCCCGGCGGAATACGCGTCCATCCGATGCGGCAAGGCCCCGGTCACGCAGGAGGTCGGGCGCCCCGTGCGCAGCATCCGCCCCACGCTGCGCACCTGCGCTCCCGGGGCCTGCGCTCCCGCGCTCGCATCAGTGGCCGGAAGAGGCCCATGAGCAGCTCCGGGTCCACGCGGGCGTCGACCGGGCCCCCGTCCGGGAAGTCCCCCACGCCCCTCGCGTGCACCTGCGATCGGGGCGACTATGCCGCCCGCACATCTGCCGCGAATATTCCCTCGGTAATGTCACGGCGAATTCAGCATCTCCCCACTTCCTACATTGACAGTGCGCTGCGCCCTGCGAGTTAATTAGTTCACGGGTGGCCTGATGTAGTCGGGTGTGGGCGGGATCTGGTCACTTGGCGACCGGTTCATTCCGAACAGTCGCGGTTGTGGAGCCGTGACGGCACCGCCGCAGCAGGGTGCTCTGAAATCGCACGTGCCATCACGATCGTACATTGAGCGGGTATTGGCGAATCCGACTCTTCCGTGGGGGGATCAATGGCCCGGCTCGACCCATTCCCTGTTCCCGATTTTCATCTCCCGTTCGGGAACTCCAAGCATCCACTGGCCGCGCGGGCCAACGCCGAGGCCACGTCATGGGCCTTGCGCCACGAGCTCGTCACCGATGCCGCGGAGCAGTTCGCCGGCATCGGCTGCGGACACCTTGCGGGGCGGGTGAGCGGCGAGGTGCCGTACGAGACCATCGTCCTGCTCGCCGAGTGGATGGCCTGGTCGTTCGTCCTCGACGATCAGCACGACCATCTCATCCGGACGGGTGAACTTGCGGCCTGGCGGCCCGTCACCGATGCCATCACCGAGTACCTGGACACGGGCAGGACCAACAGGGCTTCATCGCGCCGCAATCCGTTGGTGAACGGATTCGTCGACCTGTGCGACCGGATCCTCGCCGGGATGTCCCCGGGAACCGCGGCGCGATACCGGGCCCATGTCCCGCTGATGCTGCGGTCGTTGGACCAGGAGGCGGGCAATCGCGGGGCCGGCGGGCGTCCTTCGATCCAGGACTACGTCCTCATGCGCCGGCACAGTTCCCAGTTGCTGCCGATGATGGACATGGTCGAGGCCGGGCTGGGAATCGACCTGCCGCAGCGCATCCACGACCTCCCCGCATTCCAGGCGGTCGTCGAGAGCGCCGTCGACATCATCTCGTGGGGCAACGACGTGTTCTCCCTGCCGAAGGAGCATGCCTGCGGGGACAACAACAACCTCGTCTCCCTCATCTCCTCCTGGGAGGGGTCCTCGCTCCCGGACGCCGTCCAGGCGACCTGGAGCCGCATCCAGGTCCGCATAGAGGACTACGTGGCAGCAGAGCGGCGTCTGTTTCAAGTCATGGACTCCCAGGGGGAGATGGACGCGGCGGTCCGTGCAGCGGTCACCCGGTGCGTGCGGAGTTACGAGGACTGGATGATCGGCACGGATCTGTGGCAGCGTTACGAGTGCACACGGTACAGCGACGAACGGTTCGCAGCCGGGCTGGAGTCTGCGTACATCCGCCCGGACCTGGTCTCGGTGGCATGACAGGGAGTCGGTCCATGACCCACGCGGAACATCCCGGCCCTGTGGTCCACGCCCCCGCGGCCCCGGGACGGTTACCGCTCCTGGGCCACGCGATCCCCCTGTGGCGCCGGCCGATCGCATTCCTCGAATCGCTGCGCGAGCACGGCGACATCGTCCGCCTCGACATCGGCACCTGGCCCGTCCACGTACTCACGAGCCCGGACCACGTCCACGCCGTACTGGTCCAGCAGGCCCAGCAGTTCGGCCGCGGCAGGATCTTCGAGCGGCTCCGTCCGATGTTCGGCAACGGCATCGTGACGACCGACGGAGACTTCCACCGCAAACAGCGCCGCATGGTGCAACCGGCCTTCCACCGCAACCACATCGCCGACTACGCCGCGGTGATGGGCCGGGCGGCGGAGACGATGTGCGCCTCGTGGACGGCGGGCCGCGAGGTCTCGATGCTCACGGAGACACGCCGGTACGCCCTCTCCTCGGTCGCCGAGATGACCTTCTCGGGAGGCCTGAGCGGGGCCGCGATCGCGGAGGTGCACCGCTCGCTGCCCATCGTCCTGGAAGGCATGCTGCTGCGCGTGGTCATGCCGAAATCCCTGGACCGGCTGCCCATCCCGCCCAACCGGAGGTTCGACACGGCGGCCGCGCGCCTGCGCCGCGTCATCGACGACGTGATCGCGCAGTACGGCTCGGAGCAGGAGGACCGGCACGACCTCCTCTCCCTGCTGCTGTCCAGCGTGGACGCCGAGACGGGCGCGACGATGAGCGCCGAGCAGGTACGGGACGAGGTCATCGCGATCATGTTCGCAGGGACGGAGACCCCGGCCACCACCCTGGCCTGGATCTTCCATGAACTCGGCCGGCACCCGGAGGTGGAGAAGCGCCTCCACGCCGAGGTCGACGCGGTGGTGGGCGCGCGCTCCGTCCACCCCGATGACCTCCCCCGGCTGACGTACACGAACAACGTGTTCCAGGAGGCGCTGCGCCTGCACTCGCCGCTGCTCTTCACCCGCCGCTCCCTGGAGCCCCTCACCCTGGGCGGTGTCTCCATCCCGGCCGGGGCGGAACTCGCCTACAGCCCGTACGCGTTGCACCGGGACCCCGCGCTGTTCCGCAATCCCACGGCCTTCGATCCGGACCGCTGGCAGGAGGAAGGGGACGAGCAGCCCCGGCCCCACCGGTTCATCCCCTTCGGGGCGGGCCAGCACAAGTGCATCGGTGATGCGTTCGCCGTGGCGGAGATCCTGACCGCGGTGGCGACCGTGGCCTCACGGTGGAAACTGGTCCCGGCGCCGGGTGTGACGGTGCGTGAACTCCCGGCAGGAATACCCCAGCCCAGCGAGCTCCCCATGATCCCTGTTTCACGCCATTGACGGAGAACGCACGATCCTGTTCATTTCACGGTGAGTTCACCGATCCGCTGACGTCACACCGCTCGTGACGTCAGCGGAGGATACAGCGTCGCTCCCGTACGAGTGACGTGATCCCGCAATAATGTGCTTAAGCAGCAATTCCTCGTCCCCTGCGTCGTACACTCGGCCGCACGCGCAGGAGGGGGCAGGAATGTCACATGTCACGGAACCGCGAGGGTGGGCGTCCCAGCCCCTGCTCGAACGGGAGTCCGAGATTCTCGCGATCCACCGCGCGGTGGACGATCTCTGCGGCATCGCGGACACCGGTCCCGCCGCCCGCCGCGGGGGTGTGCTGACCTTCGCGGGGTCGGCCGGAATCGGCAAGACCACGCTGCTCGCCGAGGCCCGCCGCCATGCCGCCGAACGCAACTGCACCGTACTGTTCGCCCGCGGCGGCGAGCAGGAGAAGCAGGTGCCGTTCCACGTGATGCGGCAGCTCATCCAGCCGGCGCTCGCCGCCATGACCGAGACCGAACGGCACGAGGTCCTCGGCACCTGGTACAACATCGTCGCCCCGGCGCTCGGCCTGACCGCCGCCCCGGAAGTCCCCACCGCGCCCGACCCGCAAGGCGTGCGCGACGGCTTGGACTGGGTCGTCACCCATCTCACGGTGCGCAGCGCCCCCGTGGTCCTGGTCCTGGACGACGCACACTGGGCGGACGCCGAATCCCTGGCGTGGCTGACCGCGTTCACGGCGCGGGCCGAGGAACTGGCCATGCTGATCATGGTGGCCTGCAGGCCGGACGAGATCCCCGCCGGCGCCGGCGCCCTGCGCGCCCTGATGGGGCGCCAGGGGACGCGTCCGCACGAGCTGGCTCCCCTCACCACGAGCGCGGTGGCCCGCATAGTGCGCGACGCCCTCGGCCAGAGCGCCGACGACGTGTTCTGCCGGGAGTGCTGGGCGATCACCGGCGGGAACCCCTTCGAGGTCGTCGAGCTGGCCATGAAGGGCCGCGACCGCGAGCTCAAGCCGCACCAGGACAGCATCCCCGAACTGCGCGATCTGGCCTCCGCCGTCAAGGGCAGCGGTCTGATCGCCCGCCTCGAACAGCTCGGACCGTCCACCGTCCGGCTCGCCTGGGCCGCCGCGGTGCTGGGCACCGCCGTCCCGACCAGCATCGTCGGCAGTGTGGCGGCCCTCGGTGAGGCCCAGGTCGGCGAGGCCATCGACCAGCTGCGCAGCGCCCGCATCCTGACCGTCCTCACCAGCCTGCGGCGCAAGGAGGTCGTGGAGTTCTTCCACCCGCTGATCGCCACCGCCGTCTACCGTTCGATCCCGCCCAGTGTGCGCGTCGCGATGCACGGCATGGCCGCGCAGGCCCTCGTCGACGACGGACAGGGCGCCGCCGCCGCGGCCCGCCACCTGCTCGAGATGCATCCCGACGGCGATCCCTGGGTGGTGCAGCAGCTGCGCCAGGCCGCCCGCGACAGCTTCTCCGCGGGCGCGCCCGATGCCGCACGGCGCTACCTGGCCCGGGCGCTGCGCGAGCCTCCGGACGTCGAGGACCGGGCCGAGGTGCTGTTCGAACTCGGTTCCGCCAACCTCCTGCACGATCCGGCGACGACCATCAACCAGCTCAGGGCCGCGCTGGAAGAGCCCAAGGCCGAACAGAGCCTGCGGGAGGCGATCACGTACCGGCTCGCCCAGGCCCTCGCCCACACCGGTCAGCTGGCGGATGCCGCCGACCTCCTCGCGGAGGAGGCCAAGCGCGCCACGAGCTCCCGTACCCGGCTGCGCATGCAGGCCGAACAGTTCAAGTGGAACTCGGTCCGGGTCGACGAGGAGAACTCGCCCGCCCGCTCCCGGCTCCTCGCCCAGTTCGCCAAGCGGCTCACCGGCCGCGGCCTCGCCGAGCGGCACATCCTCGGCCTGCGGGCCTGGGACGCCGCCATGCGCGGCGAACCAGCCACCACGGCACTCGAGTACGCGGAACAGGCACTGGACGGCGGCATGAGCTGGACCGACCAGGACTTCGGATTCGAGGTGCCGGCCTCCGTCGCCGTCACCCTCATGTACTGCGACCAGCCGGGCCGCGCCGAGGACCTGTTCAACACCGGCATCGTCGAGTTCGAGGCGAAGGGCTGGCGCGGCGCGCACCTGTCGTTCGTGTACACCCTGCTCGGGTACGTCCGCTACCGGCGCGGGCGCCTCGCCGAAGCCGAGGACTTCGTACGCAACGGGCTGCAGATCGCCGACCGCGTCGGACACGGGACCCCGGCGCAGTGGTACGCGATCGGAACCCTCATCGAGACGCTGCTCGCCCGCGGGAACACCGAGGAGGCGCAACGGGTCGCCCACGCGTACAAGCTGGGGGACGGCTTCCCGCAGGCGGTCGTCTACCCCGACCCCCAGGCCGTGTTCGGCAAGCTCCTCCTGGCCCAGGGCAGGGTGGAGGAGGCGGCGCAGCACCTCGCCGCGGCGGGCAAGCGCCTGGATCTGCGCGGCACCCGCAATCCGTCCTGGAGCCCCTGGCAACTCGACCTGGCGCTGGCACAGGTCGCCCGCGAGCCCGAGCAGGCGCGCGCCACGGCGGCCGAAGCGGTGTCCCGGGCACGTGCGTTCGGGACGTCGAGCGTGATCGGCCACGCCCTGCGGGTCTCGGCGGCGGCCACGGACCCGGCCCAGGCGGCCGTCCTGCTGCAGGAGGCGGTGGACCACCTCGAACAGTCCCCGGCCGCCTGCGAACTCGCCCATGCGCTCATCGATCACGGCACCGCCCTGCACACCCTCGGTGACCCGCACCGGGCGGCGCAGCAGCTCTACCGGGGCATGGAGACGGCCGCCGCATGCGGCGCCGATGCCCTGGCACGCCGCGCCCGTTCCCAGCTCGCGTCGGCCGGGCTGCGCCCCCGCCGTCTGCACACGTCCGAGCAGGACACCTTGACGGTCGCCGAGAACACGGCGGCCGGGCACGCCGCCCTCGGCCTCGACAACACGGCGATCGCGGCGAGGATGAACACCGACGCTCAGGCGGTCTCGGAACTGCTGTCGGCGGTCTTCACCAAGCTGGGCACCGACCGTCTCGGCCTGCGCCGAGCCCTGGGAGTCTGACGGCCGCCCGCCTGGCGCTGGGGCCATCACAGCGGCAGGCGGGCGTCCTCCCGGGGGGCCCGGTCCCTGACCATCAGGGCGGCGACGAGGCCGGCGAGCAGCACGCTGCCGGCGGCCCACCAGAGCCCGGCGGTGTAGCCGCCCAGCAGTTCCGTGCCGACCGACTCGGACGCCGCCGCATCGCGCAGGTGGCTGGTGAGGACGCTGCTGAGCAGTGCGCCGCCGATCGTCGCGCCCACCTCCTGGGCCGCGGTGATCGCTCCCGAGGCTCCGCCGGAGTGCCCGGCGGCGACCCCGCCGGTCGCGGTGGCGAAGATCGGTACGAAGGCCAGGCCGATGCCGGCGCCGGCAAGGAGCGTGCCCGGCAGCACCGCCGTCGCGTACGAGCCGTCGACGCTCAGGCCGGTCAGCAGGAGCAGCCCGACGGTCGTGAGCAGCATGCCCGCCAGGATCAGGACGCGGGGCGCTGCGCGGCGCAGCAGGCGGGCGGAGACCTGGGTGGCGGTGAGGACGAGGGCGGCGACCATGGGCAGGTAGGCCAGCCCGGCCATGAGCGGGTCGTAGCCGCAGATGCTCTGGAGGTAGTACCCCACGGCCGGGTACAGGGCGAGGATGCCGGCGCCGGCCAGGAGCATGCTGAGGATGCTGCCGGCCCGGTTCGGGTCTTTGAAGACGTACGACGGCAGCATCGGGCTCGATGTCACGGTCTGCCACCACACGAAGGCCACGAGCAGGAGGACGCCCCCCGCGAGCAGGGCCAGGACCAGGGGGGTGGTCCAGTCGCCCGGCTGGCCCTCGCCGAGCCCGTAGACGAGCGCTGCGACTCCGCCGGAGCCGAGCAGCACGCCCGGCAGGTCGAAGTGGCCGCCGGTGCGGACCGTGCGGTCGGGCAGCAGGGTGAGCGCGCCGATCAGGGCGATCACGGCAAGGGGGATGCCGGCGTACAGGGACCCGCGCCAGGACAGGGTCTGGAGGAGCCAGCCGCCCGCGGCCAGCCCGAGCGCCCAACCACCGCCGGTGACCGCGGCGTAGATCCCGAAGGCCCTGCCGCGTTCCTTCGGGTCGGTGAAGCCGGTGGCCACCAGGGACAGCCCGGCCGCCGTCAGCAGTGCGCCGAAGATGCCCTGCAGCACGCGGGCCCAGACCAGCGTGCCCGACTCGCCGGCCGTTCCGCCGAGCGCGGAGGCGGCTGCGCAGCCGAGCAGACCGACGATCACGGTCTGTTTGCGTCCCACGAGGTCCGCGATGTGCCCGCCGGTCAGCAGCACCGCGGCGAAGGCGACGAAATAGGCGTTGGTCATGGGTTCCAGGCCGTCGCCGGAGAGGCCCAGGTCGGCCTGGACGGCCGGGATCGCCATGGTGAAGTTCGCCGCCTGGAACAGCACCATCAGCTGCGCCAGGGCGATCGCCACCAGGCCCCACCAGCGCCTGGGGTGCGGGGACGCCGGGTCGGGGAGGGCGGCCCGGGGCGGGGGTACGGTCCAGGCGCTCGGGGGCGGGCCCGGGGGCGGGCCGAATCCCTGCGCGGGATCGAAGTGCCCGGGGGCCGTCGGGGCGTACTCGGGCGGCGGGGGCGGCAGCGGCGCCGGCTGCGGCGCGGCGGCTTCGGCGGGGGCCGGGGCATGCACCGCCGGGGCGTAGTCCAGCAACTCGGCGGCATGGCGGCCCAGTTGCGCCAGGACCGCGCCCGGCAACCACTCCCCGGCCTGGTCCGTCGCCGTACGCTCGGCCACCTCCTGGGGGGTGGGCCTGCGGGCCGGGTCCTTGTGCAGGCATGCGCGTACGAGGTCGACCAGCGTCTCCGGTACGCCGGTCAGGTCCGCCTCCTCCTCGGCGACCCGGAAGAGGTGGGCGTTGAGCCCGGTGTCGGTGGCGCCGAAGAGCAGCCGGCCGGTGGCGGCGTAGACGAGAACGGCGCCCAGGCAGAAGACGTCGCTGGCCGGGGTGAGTTCGAGGCCGCGGACCTGTTCCGGCGACATGAAGCCGGGGGAACCGATGAGCATGCCGGTGCGGGTGTGCAGGCTGTGGTCCTCGGCGAGGCTGTCCATCGCCCGCGCGATGCCGAAGTCGATGACGCGGGGCCCGTCGACGGTGACGAGGACGTTGGACGGTTTGAGGTCGCGATGGATCAGGCCCGCCCCGTGCACGGCCTGGAGCGCGAGGGCGAGGCGGTTGGCGAGGGTGTGCACCGAGTGCTCGGGCAGCGGCCCGAAGTGCTTGGCCACCACGGCGTGCAGGTCGGGCCCCGGAATGTACTGCGTGGCCACCCAGGGGACGGCGGCCTCGGGATCGGCATCGAGCACGGCCGCCGTACAGCTCCCGCCCACCCTGCGCGCAGCGGCCACTTCGCGGGCGAAGCGCTTGCGGAACTCGGGGTGCCCGGCGTACTCGGCCTGGACGACCTTCACGGCGACGGTGCGACCGCCCTCGGAGCGACCCAGATAGACCAGGCCCATGCCGCCGGCGCCCAGCCGGGCGATCAATCGGTACGGGCCTATGCGCGGCGGGTCTTCGGCGATCAGTGGGTCCACGGGGAGGAGGATATTCCAACTGTCCAAGGGCGGTGGGGGCATCAGCCGAATCGATCAGCGCCGACGGGCGCTCGCAGCCCCCGGCTGCTCGGGCTTGACTTCGCCACGCCGGGCGCGGCCGGGGCATCCCGGCGATAATGGCAGGGCACGCGCCGCGGTGGTGACCGGTGCCCCCGGCGGCGCAGAGGTGGTGAGCGAGGCATGAGCACAGGTGACGGGCACGGCCGCTACGGCGAGGCCGTGTTCCGGCCCGAGCAGGCCGGCGAGGACGATCGCATCGACCTCGGGGCGCTCACGTACGACGACATGACGATGGACCGCCTGCGGGCCCTGGGGGCCGGGCCGGGCTGGGACTGCCTCGATGTGGGGGCCGGCACCGGCACGATCGCCCGGCGGCTGATCGAGGAGGCCGGGGTGCGACACGTACTCGCGGTCGACCGCGACGTGCGTTTCCTCAGCACCCGCCCGCTGCCGGGGCTCGACCTCCTCGAGGCGGACATCAGCGGGCCGGAGTTCGACCCCGGCCGCCGTTTCCAGCTCGTCCACGCCCGCTTCGTCCTGATGCACCTGCCGTCGTGGCGGCGCCTGATCGCCGGACTCGGCGGCCTGCTGGCCGAGGACGGGGTGCTGGTCCTCAGTGACGCCGTCGACCTGACCACCCGTACCGCACCGCCGACCCCGTACACCCGGGTCATGCAGGCCATGTGGCAAGGGCTGCGGGACACCATCGGCACCGACATCTCGTGGGTCCCGGACTACCCGCAGCACTTGCGCGATGCGGGGCTCGTGTCCGTCGCCGCCGAGATAGGGGTGCCACCCCTGGTCCCGCAGAGCCCCATCAGCCGCTTCTGGGCCGGGACATGGGACCGGGCGCGGGAGGCGATCGTGGCCACCGGACTCGTAGACGACCCGACGGTCGACGAGGCGATCCGCTATCTCGACTCCCCGGACTGCGCCGCACTGTCCCCCGGAATGCTCACCGCCTGGGGCCGCAGGCCGGCCGCCCGCGTCAGCTGAGGTCCGTGCGTCGTGCCCGGGCGTGCACGGTCACCCCGCCGGGGCCCACCGATACGGCGGTGGGCTCCAGGCCCATCGGGAGGGGCGGGATCTCCCGGCTGCGCTCCGAGAGCGCCCGGCCGATGGCGGGGGCGGCCGGGTCGATCGGGCGGCCGGCCAGGGAGGCGCTGTCCGCGTGCAGGGTGACGGCCCCTGCGTCGAGGCGGGGTTCGGCCGTGATGACCAGCGGCATGCCCACGACGCCGGCCTCGATCCGCACCCGGCCGTCGCCCGCATCGGAGAGCCTGACGCCGCGGTCGCCGCGGGAGCCGAGCGAGGCGAACGGGGCCGTGAACGCGGCGTCCAACGACTCCGCCGCGTAGCGACCGGCGTGCTCGGACACCTCGTGGAGGTCCACGGCGGCCTTCACCGGGATGCCGTCGCGGGTGCGGGCGTCTCCCTTGACGCGCACCTCGGGGTGGGTGCCCCGGGCGGCGTCGAGCAGGAAGGGGTGGCCCTCGATGGTGACTTCCGGCGACGTCAGGCTGCCGCCCTGACGGGCGGCGATCCGGCCGGCGAACCGCTCCTCGCCCACCTGGCGGGCGACGGCGTCGGCCGTGAGCAGCACGGCGCCCGCCAGCACGGCCACGGCCACTGCGCGCCGGGCCCGCCGCCGTGGCGGAGCCGTACGTACGGTCCGGCCCTTCGGGGCTGTCGGGGTGTGCGGGGATTTCAAGGGCATGGGTGCGTACCTCAGGGAGCGGGAAGCCGGTCGGGGCCGGGCGCGGTGGTGGATGCGGTGGATGCGGTGGGCGGAACCGTGGCGGGGGCGGGGGCCGGGGGCCGGTCGCGTACAGGGGGTGTCGGGGTGCCCTCGATGTCCACTCGGGGGAGGATGCGGTCGAGCCGGGCGGGCAGCCACCAGTTGCGCTCGCCGAGCAGCACCATGCTGGTCGGGACGAGGAGTCCGCGGACGACGGTGGCGTCCAGGGCCACGGCCGTGGCCAGTCCGATGCCGAACATCTTCACCACGGGGTCCTCGGACAGCAGGTAGCTGAGGAACACACAGACCATGATCATCGCCGCCGACGTGATGATCCGGGCCGTGCCGGCCAGTCCGTCGACGACCGCGCGCGTGTTGTCCCGGTGCCGCAGGTAGGACTCCCGTACGGCGCTCAGCAGGAACACCTCGTAGTCCATGGAGAGCCCGAACAGCACCGCGAACATCAGCAGCGGGACGTATCCCGGTATCGGCACCGGGCCGTCGAGGCCGAGCAGGCCCGCCCCCCAGCCCCACTGGAACACTGCGGTCAGCACGCCGTACGAGGCGGCGACCGAGATCAGATTCATCACGGCCGCCTTGGCCGCGACCACCGGTGCGCGGAAGGCCAGGAGGAGCAGCAGGCCGGCGACGAGCACGACGGCGGCGATGATCGCCGGCATCCGGGCGGCGAGCCGCGCGTTCAGGTCCGCCTGCGCGGCCGTCGGCCCGCCGACGTGGGTGGTGACCCCGGTGCCGGCGGTGGCTTCGGGCAGAGCGGTGTCCCGCAGCCGGTCCACGAGGGCGACGGTGGCCGGATCGCCGGGGCCGGTGGTGGGCGTGACCTGCCACAGGACGGTACGACCGTCCGGGCCGAGCCGGGCCGGGCTCACGGCGGCCACGCCGGGGGTCTGCCCGAGGGTCTCGGTGACCGTCGCGACGCGGTGGTCGGACGGTCCGTCGGCCGCCGTGGGCAAGGTCTCGGTCACCTGGAGGGGGCCGTTCACGCCCGGCCCGAAGGCCTCGGCCAGCCGCTCGTACGCGGTACGGCTCGAGGTGCCGGCCGCCTTGTCCCCCGCGTCGAGCTGGCCGAACGTCAACCCGGCGGCCGGTACGGCCAGTACGCCCACCAGGACCAGGCTCGCGAGCAGGTAGCGCCAGGGGCGGCCGGCCACGTGCGCGGCGAACCGCCGCCAGCGCGCGCCCGCAGGGTCGGCCTCACGGACGGGCTCGGCCGCTTCGTCCGCACCGGTCGCACCGGCCGTGTCGGCAGGCTTCGCCGGGGCGGGCCGGCGGCCCGCCTTGCGGCCCAGCCGGTGGCCGAGCAGTGCGAGCAGGGCCGGCAGCAGGGTCAGGGCCGCCAGGACCGCGACGAGTACGGCGATCGCCGGGGCGAGCGCCAGCGCGTACAGGAGCGGCAGCCCGCCGAGCGCCAGACCCGCCAGCGCGGCCGCCACGGCGCAGCCGGCGAAAGCGGCCGCCTTGCCCGCGCTCGCCGTGGTGTACCCGGCGGCGTCCACCGCGCCGTGGCCCTCGGCCAGGAGCTCACGGAAGCGCGTCAGGCAGAAGAGGGTGTAGTCGATGCCGACACCGAGGCCGATCATCGCCGCGATCGTGGCGCCCGCCGAGGGCATGTCGAGGACGTGCCCGACCAGCCCGATCGCCGAGAGCGAGATCACCAGTCCCACGACCCCCACCAGCAGGGGAAGACCGGCCGCGAGGACCCTGCGCAGCCCGAGGAACAGGATGACCGCGGCCGCCGCGAGACCGATCAGCTCGCTGTGGGCGGTGGACCCCTTGTCGGCGGCGGCCCCGAGGTCCCCGCCGGCGGTGACCTCGATGCCGGCCTGCCGGGCGGGCCCGGTGGCCGCCAGCACGGCCTCGCTGATCTCCGGGGTGATGTCGCGCCCGGTCACGTCCAGCCCGACCGACAGGTAGGCGGTGTGGCCGTCCGCACTCATGGCCGCCATGCCGGAAGGCCCGTACGGCAGGGCGGCGCTCACCACGTGGTCCACCCGGGCCACGTCCCCGGCCGCCGCCTCGACCGCCTGCTGCGCGGCGGCGGAGGTGAGCACCGGCCCGTCCGGCGCGGTGTGCAGGACGAGCGGCTGGTTGCCGGAGGCGGGCCCGTGGAAGGAGCCGGCCGCGTCGCGCGCCGCCTGGCTGTCGCTGCCGGGGATGGCCACCGCCTCGCTGGTGACCCGGCCGTGGAGCATGACGGCGACGGCGACGGCGATCGTCACGGCCGCCCAGACGGCGAGGATCCGTCTCGGTCTACGGGCACACCAGCGGCCCAGGGCAAGGAACATCGTGCTGCGCTTCCCTCCACGAATGAAGTTGCACTCCGAGTGCACATTCACCGTTGCACTCGGAGTGCGATAATGTCAATCGGAGAGAGGAGCCCCAGGTGGGACGGCATCCCGAGCAGGACATCCCGCGGCGGCCGGAGCACGGCAGCCCGCCGAACACCGTCACGCCGGACGGCCGGACCGAGCGCGGCCGGCAGACCCGCGAGAAGATCGCCGATGCGCTGCTCACGCTCCTCGACGAAGGCATGACGGACTTCCCCGCCGACCGGGTGGCCCGGTACGCGGGGGTCTCACGGCGGTCGGTGTTCCACCATTTCGACGACATGGCCCAGCTCGTGGACACCGCCATCACCCGGCGGCTGGAACAACTGGCCCAGCAGATAAGGCCGTTGCCCACCGAGGGGCCACGCGAGGCGCGCGTGGCGGCCCTGGTCGAACAGCGGGCCCGGATCCTCGAATGGATCACCCCGGCACGCCTGGCGATGATCCGCATGGACCATCCCTCGGAGCGCATCCGTCAGGTGACCGAGGAGGCCTTCGCCGACGCCCGCCGGCGCATGGAGGCCGTACTGGCGGAGGAACTGGACCGGCTGTCGGGGCGGCGGCGTAGGGACCTGGTCGACGGGCTCGACGCGGTCACCACGTGGGGCGCCTGGCACCACTGGCGGTCCACCGGGCTCGGCCCCGAGGAGGCGCGGCACGCCATGGAGGCCACCGTACTGAGCCTGCTCGCCTCGGCCGACGCGTCTCCTGCGCCGGCGACGGCGCCGCACCGGTCTGCGTGACGTACGCAAAAGCCGGGCCCGTGGGTCACGGGCCCGGCCGCCCTTTCGGGCTACGCAGGATCAGACGCGGTCGGCTGCGATCAGGACGTACTGGAACGAGCCGTCCTTGTAGGAGTTGATGAACGCCTCTTCAATGCCGGTGACCAGGGAGGACGTGGCCCGCAGCTCCCAGTAGGGCAGGGTCGCGGGCGTCAGGTCGATGACGGCCTGCGGTACGAGACGGTTGTCGGCCATGGCCCGCATGTACTGCCGGCGGGAGTGGATGTTGCACTCGAAGTGCGCGTTGATCTGGGAGACCCACTTCGAGGGCTGGCCGTAACGGGGGTTCCAGCAGCCGGTGATGGTCACGTAGCGGCCGCCGACGGCGAGGATCCGGGAGTGTTCGGCGAACAGGTCGTGCAGGTCGACGTACATGCTCGACTCGTTGTTCCACGAGGCGGCCGCCTGCCCGGTTTCGAACGGCGTGCCCAGCATGTTGCAGACGCGGGCGCGGACGGAGTCCTCGATGCCGAGTTCGCGGGCGCGCTCGTTCGCGAACTCGGCCTGCTTGGCCGACAGGGTGACGCCCTCGACCTTGCATCCGAACCGCTGGTGGGCCATGACCATCGATCCGCCGCGGCCGCACCCGGCGTCCACGAGCGTGTCGCCCTGCCCGATGGGGCCGAGGTGGTCCAGCAGGACGTCGGCCTGCGCCGACTCCAGCCGGTGGAGCTCGGCGATCAGCTTCTTCTCGTATGCGCTGTCGCCGGTGTCCCCGAGGGCTGCGTGGTCGACGTCACCGATGCCGTAGTGGTGGTGGTAGAGACCGTCGACGTCGCCGAGACGCAGGTTCACCGGCCGGGCCTCGTGGTCCCAGTAGCGGGCGATGTCACCCTGGTAGGGCGTCGCCGGGGCAGGGATGAACGTGGCGGCGGGGGACATGGTGAGCTCGGTGTTGGTCACAGATAAATCCATCCTTACCAGAAGTCGGGCAGGCTGTAGCGGTAGGTATTGGTCTGGTGCCAGTAGTGGTTGCCGTCGACCCACGCGGCCACGCCCCGAAGGAAGCGCAGCACGCTCGGGACGGGGCAGGCGGCGGCCAGGTCGGCGGCCGCGGCCTCGAACGCGTGCATGAGGTCGTTGTGGACCTCGACCGCCTTCAGATAGGCCTCGCGGACGGAGCAGCCCTCGCGTTCGGCGATCACCACGGGCAGGTTGAGGTGCCGGCCGGGGCTGGCGAGTTCCTTGGTGTAGGAGTACAGGTCGTTGACGATGGTGGTCGCGTTCCCGGCGAGCGCGATGACCCGTTGCATGGCGGGCTGGGCATGCAGGTCCGCCGGCAGTTCGTAGCCGCCGACGGTGTCGGTGATGGTGGGGCAGGGGCGGAAGTTGTTGAACTGGCGCATCGACAGGTACTCCCACACCTCCGGGACGTGGTCCGTCTCGGCCCAGGCCGCCTCGGCGAGGTACCCCAGGTGCAGACGGGCCATGTCGTGCCGGAACCGGTCCGCCTGCGAGGCGGTGGCCTGCCGGCCGAAGTACTCCATGGCCGACCGGTAGGCGCGGCGCGGCGCGTCCGAGTGGAGCGACTGCGCCCACTCCGGCTGGTACTCCGTCGTGGTGTGGAGGGGGTCGAGGGCGGTGTGCGCCAGCAGCAGGCGTCCGCCGAGGCCGACGGGCGAACCTCCGTGGTCCTCGCAGTAGCAGTCGTCGACGACGTTCTCGGCGACCATCAGCCGCGTGGCGAGCATCAGGTGGTCCATGGTGGGGGCGTCCGGATGGCAGGCGACCATGTAGCGGCCCACGGAGAAGCCGTCGAACTGGTCCTCCCACTCCGGGGGGTACAACTCGACCTCGTCCACCGCCCACGCCTTGATCCTGTGGCTGAGCTCCTCGACCCGGACGGGGTCGGGTTCCGGCACCGGGTGGTGGTAGAGACCCGGGATCGGACGTCCCGCCGCCGGGGGCTCCTCCTCGGGCGCAGGCGGCTCCGCGCGCCGGGCCAGGGACAGCCCCGCAGCGCCCAGACCGCTGGGGCCGCGCAGGACCCGCTCCAGGGCGGGGCTCGGCGTGGGGACGGGGACCGAGGGCTGGGCGGGCGGGGCGAACAGGGCAGGCCGGACGCAGCCGACGGCTTCGATGCCGCGGCCGTGACCGTGGGCCCCGAAGCGGGCCGCGGCTGCAGGGAGACTCGACTGCAGAGGGGAAGGCCCGGGATCGGGCATCCGTGACTCCTTGGTGAGGTGGTTGGGCTGTCCCGGATCCCGGGCATGCCCGGCCGGCCCGGGACAGCCCGGGCCGTGGCCGGCGTGGCGGTGGAGCAGGTGCGTCAGTCGTGCCTGCGGGCGATCTGTACGTTCTCCAGCACGCCGAGCGCGTCCGGCACCAGGACGGCGGCGGAGTAGTAGGTGGAGACCAGGTAGGAGATGATCGACCTCTCGTCGATGCCCATGAAGCGCACCGACAGGCCGGGCTCGTACTCCTCCGGCAGACCGGTCTGACGCAGGCCGATGACGCCCTGGTTGTCCTCGCCGGTTCGCATCACCAGGATCGAGCTGGTGTTCTGCTTGCTGATCGGGATCTTGTTGCAGGGCAGGATCGGGACCCCGCGCCAGGCCGGGACCTGCTGTCCGCCGAGGTCGACGTGGTCCGGGTAGAGTCCGCGGGCGTTGAACTCACGCCCGATCGCCGCGATGGTCTTGGGGTGGGCGAGGAAGAGCTTGGAGCCACGGCGGCGGCAGAGCAGCTCGTCGAGGTCGTCCGGGGTGGGCGGGCCGGAGTGGGTCTGGATCCGCTGCTTGAAATCGGCGTTGTGGAGCAGGCCGAACTCCCGGTTGTTGACCAGCTCGTGCTCCTGGCGCTCGCGCAGCGCCTCGATGGTGAGCCTGAGCTGCTCCTCCGTCTGGTTCATCGGCTCGTTGTAGAGGTCGGCGACCCTCGTGTGGACCCGCAGTACCGTCTGGGCGATGGAGAGTTCGTACTCGCGCGGGTGGGGCTCGTAGTCGACGAAGGTGCCGGGCAGTTCGGGTTCGCCGGTGTGGCCGGCGGACATCGCGATCTCGGCCTCGCCGTGCTTGTTCTGGCGCTGGTGCGGCAGCGAGCCGAAGCGCTCGACGTGGGCCTGGAGGTGCGGCGCCGAGGAGAGCACGGCGGCGAAGTCCGAGCGGGACAGCGTGAGCAGGGTGCCGGGCGTGGCGGCGGTGGCCGTGTAGTCCCAGCCTCCGGCACCGTCGAGCAGGGCGTTCTCGCCGAACCGGTCGCCGTCGGCGAGCACGGCGACGGCGACCTCGTCACCGTACTTGCCGACGGAGGTCTGGTTGACCCGGCCGTGGGCGATCAGGTGGATCTCGTTCGCGGGGGTGCCGCGCTCGACCAGCACCTCACCGGCGCGGAAGTCGCGCTGGACGCACCGGCCGGCGAGTGCGGTCAGCACCTCCATGTCGTCGAAGCCGCGCAGCATGGCGAGTTCGCCGAGCTCGCGGGGGATCACCCGGACCTGGGCACCGTCCTGGACGAAGTCGATGCGCCCGTCACCGACGGTGTAGGTCAGCCGCCGGTTCACCCGGTACGTGCCGCCCTTGGTCTCCACCCAGGGGAGCATCTTCAGCAGCCAGCGGGAGGTGATCTCCTGCATCTGCGGGGCGGACTTGGTCGTGGTGGCGAGGTTGCGGGCGGCCGCCGTGCCCAGGCTGGTCTGCGGAGGCTCGAGCTGCGCCTCCGGGCTGGTGTCCACGGTCATCGGGCAGGTTCTCCTTCGTAAGGGTGGTGAACGGCATGCGGGCACACGTCACCGGTGAAAGAAGAAAAAGAGGGCGAATATCCGGGCATTCCATCCGGATCCGGGAGCACACTAACCGTCACAGCAGCGGACCAGCCCGGGAAGTCACTGCTATTACCTCGATGCAGTGATCTTGCGGCAGGGCGTTTACGGCCCGCTCCGGCGAGGTTCGATCCCGGTCGAACGCCTGCCTACAAGGTGATCTGACGGATCGTCACCGATCGACCAGGAACATCGCCGCGTCGTCCGCCAGGCGATGCCCGGTGTGGCGGAGCAGTCCCCGGTGCAGTTGGTCCAGGAACTCCCGCGGACCGCCGGAGGGCATCGCGTTCACCGCCTCCATCGCCTCGGGCAGGGCGAAGAAGTCGTTGCCGCTGTTGCGGGCCTCGATGACGCCGTCGGTGTACAGGAGCAGGCGGTCTCCGGGCCCGAAGGCATAGCGGTCCGCCGGGCCGGGCGGGCCCGTGATGAACTCCGCCAGTCCGAGCGGCGGCAACGGGCAGGTGGGCATCAGGGCGCCGGCGGTTCCGTCACGCAGGAGCAGCGGGGGCGGATGACCGCGGTTGACCACCTCGACGACGGGGCCGTCCGGCACCTGTGCCACGAGAGCGGTGACGAAACCCTCCACGAGTGCTTCCGGGTCGATCACGCCCGGCACGGCGGCGTCGCGCAGCAGGGCCGCCTCGCAGCGGTTGATGACCCCCACCAGTTCGTCCTCGTAGTGCACGGCCTCCCGGAACGCGCCGAGCACGGCCGCGGCGGCCCGTACGGCCGGCAGCCCCTTGCCCCGGACGTCACCGACGATCACCCGGACCCCGTACTTCGTCTGTACGGCCTCGTACAGATCGCCTCCGATCTGCGCCCCCGTTTCGGCCGCGAGGTACATGCCTGCCACGCGTACGGGGCCCAGCCTGGCCGGGACGGGACGCAGCACGGCCTCCTGCGCCGCCACGGCGATCCGGCGGACCTGCTCGAGCTCGTCCTCCCGCCGTCTGCGGACGGTGCTGCTCGTCGCGACGCTCGCCAGCGACACCAGGAAGAGGGCCAGGAAGTTCGTGTAGACCTGCTGACTGCCCCACGCCCCGTTGTACGTGGCGGTGACCACGCTCACGGCCACCGCCAGGGCCACCGCCGCGAGGGTGCCCTTGGGGCCCATCGCCACCGCGGCCAGCGCCGGCGTCGCGACCAGGAGGGGGCCGGTGTACAGGACGTGCGCCGGTGTGAACTCGATGATCAGCACCGAGAGCGCGATCGCGAACGGCAGACACTCCGCGAGTACGAAAAGGACCTGGTGACGACCGCCCGCTCCCGGTCGAGGAGGTGAGCGGAAGGGCATCCGCATGGATCCAGCGTGCCCCGTCGACGCTGCCCGCCGCCACCTTTCGCCCGTGCGGGGCCTCCGAGGCGTAGGGACCGGGGCCGCCGGGCATGTGATGCGGTGCGGGCGTCGGGGCGCCCGCCCCCCGGTCCCGCCCCAGGACGAGACCCCTCCGAGGCCTTGGAGCGCCGAGTTCCGATGAGCAGCAGCCCCGCGGACGACCCGACGCCGCCGAAGCCCCCGCCGGCCCCCGCGCCCCCGCAGCCCCCGCCGCTCCCGGCGCCCCCGCCGCCCCCGGAGCCCCCGCCGCTCCCGCCCCACAGGGAGCCCGCAGTCCCGCGCCAGGAGTTCGACGCACTCTTCGCCGCGGTCCGCACGTGGGGGCGCTGGGCGGTGGCCGGCCGCGGCGCCTGGAACCGGGTCACCCCGGACCACGTACGCCGGGCCGCCGCCCTGATCCGGTCCGGTACGGCGGTCGAGCTGGGTCTGCCCTGGGACACCCGGCCCGGCCCCGACAACGGCAAGCCCGCCCTGCACTACATGTCCGATCTCGGTGACGTGGAGTCCCCGGAACCCGCCACGTACAAGGACTTCATCGGCGTCGACTACCACGGCAAGGCCGTGAGCCACCTGGACGCCCTCTCGCACGTCGCGTACGACGGGCTGCTCTACGACGGCCGCCCGGCCCGCGAGGCCTTCGGCGCCGCGGGTGCGCGCTTCGGCTCGGTGGCGGAGCTCGGCCCCCTCGTCACCAAGGGGGTCCTCCTCGATCTGCCGGCCGTCCTCGCGGTCGACTGGCTGGAGCCCGGGCACGCGGTCCACGCGCGGGACGTCGCCGCCGCGGAGCGGGCACTGGGCGTGACGATCGACGACGGCTGCGCGGTGCTGCTGCGCTCCGGCCGCTTCCGGCGCCGTCGGGAACGCGGCCCCTGGGACTCGGACGCGGCGAGCGCGGGCCTGCACGTGGATGCCCTGCCCCTGCTGGCCGAGCGCGGTATCGCCCTGCTCGGCGGCGACGGGGACAGCGACCTGCGGCCCTCGCCGGTCGAGGGCGTCCACTCCCCCGTCCACGCCCTCGCCGTGGCGGCCATGGGGGTGCCGCTGCTGGACAACCTGGACCTCGAGGCGCTCTCCGCCGCCTGCGCCGGGGCGGGGCGCCACGAGTTCATGATCGTCGTGACGCCGCTGAACGTGCCGGGCGGGACGGGCTCGCCCGTCAATCCGGTCGCGATCCTCTGACGCGAACGATCCGAAGGATCCGAACGACCCGGACAAACCAGGAGGAATATACTCGAAAGACACTTACTCGGGGCAAGCGCTCCGGTGTGGCCGAGGCCGAGGGCCCGGTAAGGAGAAGTGATGCGTATGGGGGTCACGGGAGACGAGATCGGCCCCGCACGCTCCCGTGAGCGGTTCCTGCTGGGCGAGCCGGTCGTGGGCGAGGTGCGCAGTCCGATCCTGAACTCCTGGCTGCGCTGCCAGTCGCTGGGGCTGTCACCGGACCAGACGGAGCTTCCCTACCGGGACGATTTCGATCCGGACAGCCGGCTCGTGCGCGCGGCCGCGCCGGTGCTCGACCAGCTGGCGTCGCGTTTCACGGGCAGCCAGATGAACGTCTCCCTCGCCGACGGGAACGGAACGGTGCTGCAGCGCCGCTTCGGAGAGCCCGCGCTGGCCCATGACCTCCCGCCCATCCAGAGCGTCCCCGGCTTCGTCTTCGCCGAGCGGTTCGCGGGGACCAACGGCATCGGTCTCGCGCTCGCCGAGCGGCGGCTCGTCCAGGTCTACGGGGCCGAGCACTTCGCCGAGCGCTCCCAGTCGAACGCCTGCTCCGCCACCCCGATCCGCGACCAGCTGAGCGGACACGTCGTCGGCGTCCTGTGCTTCGGGTACCCGCACGGCTACGAGGACCCGGCGCTGCCCGCCCTGGTGCGCCGGGCGGCCGAGACCATCGAGCGGCGGCTGATGGAGCAGCATTCGGAGCGGGAGCGCGCACTGCTGCGGACGTACCTCGACGCCAGCCACCTCGCCCGGACCGGCACGGCCGCGGGGAACGGGCATCTGATCGGACTGGACGAGCTCGGCGACAGCGGGCTGGACCGGAGCGATCAGATGGTCCTCAAGGAGAAGGCCACCGAGCTCATCTCCTCGACCCAGCGGGCCGCCGTGGAGGTCTCCCTGCCCCACGGGCGCGGCGTCACCCTCATGAGCAGCCCGCTCGTGAGCCGCTCCGGGGTGCAGGGCGTCGTCGTCGAGGCCGTGCTCTCCGGCGATGCGCAGCCGGTGCACCACCTCTCCCTCCTGCCCCGCACCGGACCGCCCTCCGGTCCGCCGCCCGGCCCGCTCGCCGCTCCCGCCCCCGTGGCCGCCGGCGGCCACACCGCCGGCAAGGTCAAAGGGCTGGTGCTGGTGGGCGAGCCGGAAGTGGGGAAGTACGCCGTCGCGGCACGCCGCCGCCTGGAGCTGCTGGCCGAGGCCAGCACCCGTATCGGCACCACGCTGGACGTGACACGCACCGCCTGGGAGCTCGCCGAGATGGCGGTCCCGCGCCTGGCCGACTACGTCACCATCGACGTGCCCGAGGCCGTGCTGCGCGGCGAGGAGTCCGCCGATCCCCGGACCGAGCTGCACCGCGCGGTGGTCCACGGCATACGCGAGGACTGCCCCTTCTACCCGGTCGGGCAGCGGGTGGAGCTGCGCGCCGGCACCCCCCACATGCGGTGTCTGGACAGCGGTCAGGCGGTGCTGGAGGCCGACCTGAGGCACGCCGTCGGCTGGATCGACCAGGAACCCGAGCACGCGCGGCAGATCTTCGCGCACAACGTGCACTCCCTCGTCTCCGTTCCCCTGCTCGCCCGCGGCGTCCTGCTGGGGGTCGCCAGCTTCTACCGCTCGGAGGACCCCGCCCCCTTCGGGGACGACGACAGCTGGCTGGCCCAGGAACTCGCGGCCCGCGCCGCCCTCTGCATCGACAACGCCCGCCGCTACACCCGTGAGCACACCCTGGCCCTGGCCCTGCAGCAGAGCCTGCTCCCGCACGGCGTTCCCGAGCAGGGCGCCGTCGAGGTCGCGCACCGCTACCTGCCCGCCGAATCCGGGGTGGGCGGCGACTGGTTCGACGTCATCCCCCTCTCCGGCACCCGGGTCGCCATGCTCGTGGGAGACGTCGTGGGCCACGGCCTGCACGCCGCCGCCACCATGGGCCGGCTGCGCACCGCCGCGCGCAACTTCGCCGAGCTGGAACTCGCCCCGGACGAACTCCTCACCCATCTGGACAACCTGCTGGTGCGGCTGGACCGGGAGGAGGGCGGCGAGAACGACTCCGGCATCGTCGGCGCCACCTGCCTCTACGTCGTCTACGACCCCACGACGCGGCAGTGCACCATGGCCCGCGCCGGCCATCCCCCGCCCGCCCTGGTCCACCCCGGCGGCGTCGTGACGTTCCCCGACCTGCCGGCCGGACCGCCGCTGGGCCTGGGCGGTCTGCCGTTCGAAACGGCCGCGATCCAGCTTCCCGAGGGGAGCACGCTGGTCCTCTACACCGACGGGCTCGTCGAGGACCGCCATCGCGACATCGATGTTGCCCTCGCCCAGCTGAGCCGTGTCCTGTCCCACCCGGACCGCACGCCGGAGGACACCTGCCAGGCGGTCATCGACACCGTGGCACCCGACCACCCCGCGGACGACATCGCCCTGCTCGTCGCCCGTACCCGGACCGTGCCCGCCGACCGGATCGCCACGTGGGAGATGCCCGCGGACCCGGCCCTCGTCTCCGGCATCCGGGCCGCCGCGACCCGCCAGCTGGCCGAGTGGGGGCTGGACGAGCTCGCGTTCGCCGCCGAGCTGATGCTCAGCGAGCTGGTCACCAACGCGGTCCGCTACGGCACCGAGCCCATCCAGGTACGTCTGGTCCACGACCGGACCCTGATCTGCGAGGTCGCCGACGGCAGCAGCACCGCCCCGCACCTGCGACGGGCGGCCACGACGGAGGAGGGCGGACGCGGGCTGTTCCTCGTCGCGCAGCTCGCCCATGCCTGGGGCACCCGCTACACCACCCACGGCAAGGTCATCTGGGCCGAATGCGCCCTGGACGCGGCCTGACCGTCACTCCCCGGTCCTCTCCCCACTCGACCATCGGAGGCACAGACGGCGACATGTCGCCCATATGACCATGGTCGCCAGTAGCATCACCGATGTCTCTCATCGATCCCCACCGATGTCCTCACAGCTTCACGAAGCACCTCCCCAGGCGGCCCCGGAGAAGTCCGTGCATGACACTCCCGTCACCTCGACGAGCCCGCCGTCGCGCTCCGGCGGAGAACCCCTCGTCCGCATACGCGGTCTCGCCAAACGCTTCGGCGGCACCGTCGCCTTGGACGGGGTCAGCCTCGACGTCCACGGCGGCAGTGTCCTGGCCCTCCTCGGCCCCAACGGTGCCGGGAAGTCCACGCTCATCAAGGTGCTCGCCGGGGTCCACCGCGCCGACTCGGGCGAGGTGACCGTCGCCGGGCACCCGCTCGGTTCCGACGCGGCCCGCCGCACCATGTCCTTCATCCACCAGGACCTCGGTCTGGTCGAGTGGATGACCGTCGCCGAGAACATCGCCCTGGGCACCGGATACCCCCGCCGCCGCGGCCTGATCTCCTGGCGCGAGACCCGGAGGAACTGCGAGGAGGCACTGCGGATCGTCGCCGGGCACCTGGACGCCGACGCCCGCGTCGCCGACCTCGCCCCCGCCGAACGCTCACTGGTCGCGATCGCCCGCGCCCTGGCCCGGCAGGCGGAGCTCTTCGTCCTGGACGAGCCGACCGCCACCCTCCCCGCCGCGGACTGCGCCCGCCTCTTCGACGTGCTGCACGCCCTGCGCGACCGGGGGCACGGCATCCTCTACGTCAGCCACCGCCTCGACGAGGTGTACGAGGTCGCCGACACCTTCGCCGTCCTGCGCGACGGTCGGCTCGTCAGCCAGGGCCCCCTCGCCCCGTACAGCCCCGTGCGTCTGGTGGGCGACATCGTGGGCCCCGAAGCGGCCGGCGGCCCGTCCCCCGCTGCCGCCTCCGGGCCCCCTTCCGCCCCTGCGTCCCGCTCCGCGCCCGTCCGACCGCCCGTACTGAGCCTCGACGGCGTGACGACCGAACGCACCGGCCCGGTCAGTCTGGAGCTGCACGAAGGCGAGATGCTCGCCATGGTCGGTCTGACCGGGGCCGGCCACATGCACCTGGGCCGCGCCCTCGCCGGCGCACTGCCGTTGCTCGGAGGCCGCGCACTGCTCGACGGCCGTCCGTACCACCCGCGCACGGTCGCCGCGGCCCTCGGCGCCGGCGTCGGTTTCGTGGCCGCCAACCGGCAGGAGGAGGGCTGCGCCGCGGAACTGACGGTACGGGAGAACTTCCTGGCCAATCCCCGGGCAGCCGGGGTGCGGGCCTGGCACTGGGTCGCCCCGCGGCGCGAACGTGCAGAGGCCGCCGCCCTGATCGAGCGGTTCCACGTACGCCCCCGCGACAGCGAGGTGCCGATCGCGACCCTGTCCGGCGGCAACCAGCAGAAGGTCATGGTCGGCCGCCGGCTCCGCGGGAAGCTGCGCCTGCTGATCCTCGAGGAGCCGACGGCCGGCGTGGACGTCGGCGCCAAGGCCTCCATCCACCGGCTCCTCGACGAGGCGCTGGCCGCCGGCCTGGCGGTCCTGCTCATCTCCACCGATTTCGAGGAGGTAGCCGACGTGTGCCACCGCGCGCTCGTGTTCGGGCGCGGGAGCGTGGTGGCCGAACTGGCGGGTGAGACCCTGAGCGTCACCGAACTCACCCGCACCGCCTCGGCCCTGCCCGCGATCACCGGAAGCGCGGGGAGCCGGTGAGCCCCGCACCCTCGTCCTGGCGCCGTTCCCTGCCGGGTCGTCTGCACGGGCACTTCCTCGGGACGTACGGCCTCCTGGCCCTCACCGTCCTGCTCTTCCTCGTCTTCTCCCTCGCCCTGCCCGACACCTTCCCCACGCGGGGCAACGTCTCCTCGATCCTCTCCAACCAGTCGATCCCGGCCGTCATGGCGCTCGGCGCGACGATCCCCATCGCGAGCGGCAAGTTCGACCTGTCCATCGGTTACGCCCTGGGCCTGGCGCACGTCCTGGTGCTGTACCTCATCGTCGATGCGGGCTGGCCCTGGCCGCTCGCCTGCCTCGTGGTCGTCCTCGGGGGGACCCTGGCCGGCGCGGTGAACGGCGTCGTCGTCGAGTTCGCCCGCATCGACTCCTTCATCGCCACGCTCGGCACCGGCAGCATGATGTACGCCGTCACCGGCTGGATCACCGCCGGGAGCCGGATCGTCCCCGGCCCCGACGGGCTCCCGGCCGCCTTCACCGGCCTCTACGACGCCCGGTTCCTCGGCCTGCCGGTACCCGCCTTCTACGTACTCGGGCTCGTCGTCGTCCTGTGGCTGGTGCTGGAGCGGCTGCCGTTCGGCCGGTACCTGTACGTCATCGGCTCCAACCCCCGCGCCGCCGGGATCATCGGCATCCCCACGCACCGCTACTGCGTCTACGCGTTCGCCGGGTCGGGCACGGTCGTCGGCTTCGCCGGTGTGCTGCTCGCCGCGCAGCAGCAGATCGGCAACCCGAGCGTCGGCCTGGACTACCTGCTGCCCGCGTTCGTCGGCGTCCTGCTCGGCTCCACCACGATCAAGCCGGGTCGCGCCAACGCCCTGGGCACGCTGGTGGCCGTCACCGTACTCGCCGTCGGCCTCGCCGGGATCGGCCAGCTCGGCGCCGAGTTCTGGGCCACCCCGCTGTTCAACGGCGGCACGCTGCTCATCGCGGTCGGGCTGGCCGGCTACTCGGCGCGCAGGAGGCTGCGTACCGACGCCACGACCACCGGCGGGCCGCCCGCGCAACGGCCGGCCTCGGCGGCGGGCGACGACGGCGCAGGCGCCCCCTGAACCTCCCGCAGAACACCTCGCAGCGCAGACCAGCGTCAGGAGCACCGTGTACCCGAACCGCAAGACCGCCCTCGCGGCCGCAGCCCTGCTGGCAGCAGCCGCGACCGCCGTCGCCGGCTGCGAGAGCGGCTCGTCGAACGCCACCGGCCCTTCCGCGGCCGCCGGTTGCCCGGCCGTGCTCCAGGAGGCGAAGGCGGCCGTCCAGCGGGCCGAGAGCAAGGGCACGTCGTGGAACGGCCCCACCACCGGGCCCGAGGCCGTCCCCGGCAAGACCATCGTCTACGTGGCGCAGACCATGACCAACCCCGGCGTGGCCGGAGTCGCGAAGGGGGTGAGGGAGGCGGCGCAGGCCATCGGCTGGGACGTCCGGTTGATCGACGGTGAGGGCACCCCGGCCGGCATCCAGGCGGCGCTCAGCCAGGCCGTCACCCTCAAGCCCTCGGGCATCGTCATCGGCGGCTTCGATCCCCGGCTCACCTCGCAGCAGGTGGCGCAGGCCGAGGCGGCGGGGATCCCGCTCATCGGCTGGCATGCGGTCAGCTCCCCCGGCCCGAGCACGGATCCCAGGCTCTTCACGAACATCACCACGAAGGTGGAGGAGGTGGCGAAGGCCAGTGCGGACTGGGTCATCGCCCAGTCCGACGGCAACGCCGGGGTCGTCGTCTTCACCGACGACTCGATCCCGTTCGCCGGTACGAAGTCCCGGCTGATCGAGCAGCGGCTCGCCGCGTGCCCCGCCGTCAAGCTCCTGGCGCACGCGAACATCCCGATCCCGGACGCGAGCCGGCGCACCCCCCAGGAGGTCTCCTCGCTCCTGTCCCGCTTCCCGAAGGACTGGACGTACTCCGTCGCCATCAACGACCTGTACTTCGACGACGCCGCCCCGGCCTTCCGCGCCGCCGGCAAGCCCGGCGCCGGGCCGCCCTTCAACATCGGCGCCGGCGACGGCGACCCCTCCGCGTTCCGGCGCATCAACAGCAAGCAGTTCCAGTCCGCGACCGTCCCCGAGCCGCTCTCGCAGCAGGGCTGGCAGATCGTCGACGAGTTCAACCGCGCCTTCGCCGGCCGGCCCGCCAGCGGTTACGTGGCTCCCGTCCACATCGCCACGGCGGCGAACAGCAGCGGGGCCACGTCCTGGAACCCCCAGGGCTACCAGGAGGCGTACGAGAAGATCTGGCGCGGCTGACCGGGCCTGCGTCGGCCGGCGGACCTCGTACGATGGGGCCCGGACGGGGCCGTAGCGCAGAGGTCGTCGCGCGCGGTCTCCAAAACCGCGAGGACGCCGGTTCGATTCCGGCCGGCTCCGTCTCCGGAAGCCGTACCGGCTTCTGGTCAGCCTCGTCAGCGCCGATGTGCCCAGCTTGCCGTCGGACGACGGGCGCTGACGACGGCTCGGCGGCACTGCTCTGCATCTGGCCGGTACCGGCCGGGTATAAGGGCCCTGTAAGAGGCGGCCGACCGGCCTGCGATGATCGTGGACACAACAACGGCCCAAGGAGATGAAGCAAGTGATCAGTCGCGGGATCCTCCGTGCCATACCCGCACTCGCGCTGGCCGGGCTGCTGCTGGCTCCGCAGGCGCAGGCCCAGGCTGCGCCGGTGACGGCTCGTCCGGTCACGGTCGCCGCCGCTGGGGCGCAGCTTCCGGCCCAGGCGGCATCTGTGCAGGTCCGGCACTCGGCAGTCGGCTCCGCCGACCTCGTCGACGGCGCCAAGAAGGGCGACAAGAAGAAGGACAAGAGCAAGAAGAGCAAGAAGAAGGGCTTCTTCAAGAAGTTGGGCACCGTCGCCCTCATCGGCACCGTGCTCATCGTTCTGCTCGTCATCGCCGCGATCGTCTTCGCCGTCCGGCGCCGCCGCAGGGAGGCGTGACCGCTCCTTCGGTGGTCGCGGCGGTGCGGGTGTGACGCGGTTCGCCGTGTCGACGGGCCGGGGGCGGCCCCGGGATGCGTGCGCCGCCTACCGGTACGGGTCGAAGGGGATGCCCTCCGGCTTGGCCTCCGCGAGGTGGGAGGAGAAGGCGCCGTCCTTCAGGCCGAAGTGGGCACTGCCGAAGTCGGCCTGGCTGAGCTTCTCGCGGAGCGTGGCCGGGTAGCCCGACCAGCCGACGAGCGCGGGGAACTGCCAGGCGTGGCGGTGGTTCTCCGGCGGTTCGTCGTTCGTGTTCGCCGCGCGGAAGCAGTGCGTGCCGATGCCGTCCTTGTGGTAGACGATCTTGGGGTGGGTGCCGTCCCAGCGGATCTGGTCGCGCGCGTGGATCTCGAAGTCGCCGTGCGCGGAGGTGGCGACGTACTTCGCCTCGTTGCCCTGGATCCACACCACCACGTGTTCCCAGTCGTGACGGTGGCCGCCGAGGCCGATGCCCGGGACGGCCTGGTCCTTCTCGAAGTACAGCGCGTACACCACGGCGCACCAGCCGTTGTTGCAGGTGGCGCGGGAGTAGCCGTTGGTGTTGGCGAGGTCCGAGGCATCGCGGCAGCTGCCGTCGAGGGCGCCGCTGGGTTTGAGACCGCCGTTCAGTACGCCGGTCGGGCCTATGGCGGGTGTCGGGTAGCAGCCGTCCGTGTCGTAGTCGTACGCCGGCTGGAAGGTCAGCTCGATGGCTTCGGCGTTGGCGGGGAGCGCCGGGGGCGGAGCCGCGAAGGCCGTCTGGGCGGCGGCGACGACCAGCGCGAGGGCCGCGCCGACGACGAGTGACGATCTGCGTATGTGCTGGCTCGTCCGCAAGGCAGGCCTCCGGGCCGGTCGATTCGGGGGGAGCGATTCGGGGCGGGGCGGAGCCCGGCCGCGTGGCCGGCGCACAGCGAGCATCATTCGCGAACCTCGACGGCACAGCAAGGGTCCCGACACGGGCGGTTCAGCCTTGATCGGTTGCGTAACAGGGCTGATTCCAGGGTGAGTTGAGTCAGGCCGAAGATCCGGAGCGCGGCGGCCGACGGAATGACCGGCGCCGCGCGGCGCCGCGAGCCGTACGGCGGCGCCGTCACAGAACCCCGCGGACGCCTGTTCGCCGACACCGGGTTCCCTGCGAAACAGTGACATACATCACTGCGCTCCAGAAGATCACGGAAGCATTACGTCCGCTCACGCTTCCCTGACATGTCGAGATTTGTCCCACCGGAATCGACATTCCCCTCTTCAGCGAAATGCGCGCATTGAGGGGCGGAACGTTCTGTGGCAACTCGCCACGTCACAAGTGCGCCTGATGGACGGTCTTCGTCCCGCGCAGTCGGCCGACCGGACGGCCAGCATGACCGTCCGCCCATTTCAAGCCCGTCGTACGGAGGTGCCGCGCGGGCCGGGGGCGAGACTTGCCAGCCCGTTCCGGGGCTTCTAAGAATGGCGGCCCGGCCCCGGCGCTCCCGCAGCTCAGGCGCAGGACGCATCGCAGAAACCAAGTGAGGTCACGCATGCACAAGCACCGTAAAAAGCGGACGCACTACAAGAAAATAACCATCGCCGCCGTCACGCTCGGCCTCGTCGGCATACCCACGGCCGCCATGGCGTGCTGGGACACCCAGGAGGCGGGCTCGGCGAGGTCCGCCGGCCGGCACCACGGCATGCGCCCCTCCCACAACGCCCCCTCCCCCAGCGAGTCGATCCAGACCCAGGCGGGACCGGCGGACGCCCCGGTCGAGACGGCACCGACCGTGCCGGTCGAGCAGACCGATCAGACCGAGCAGACTCCGCAGACCACGGAGCCCGCGGAGCCGTCGACCGCCCCCGCGGCGCCGAAGCCCGCGCAGCCTGCCCCGGCCCGTCCGACGGCTCCGGTGACGCCGCAGAAGCCGACGACCCCGACCGCCGCGCCCTCCGGCCCGGCCGCCGAGGTGGTGGCCCTCGTGAACAAGGAGCGCGCCAAGGTCGGGTGCTCGGCGCTGACCGTCAATGCCAAGCTGACGGACGCCGCGCTGAAGCACAGCGAGGACATGGCCGCGCACGCCAACATGTCGCACACCGGCTCCGACGGTTCGGACCCGGGCCAGCGCATCACCCGTGCCGGCTACACCTGGACGACCTACGGCGAGAACGTCGCCTACGGCTACAGCACGCCCGAGCAGGTCATGACCGGCTGGATGAACAGCCCCGGGCACAGGGAGAACATCCTGAACTGTGCCTTCAAGGAGATCGGCGTCGGCCTCGCGCAGCCGAACTTCTTCTGGACGCAGGACTTCGGCACGGCCCGCTAGCGGGAGCCGGCGGACACCTCGTCCCGGGCCGCGGCCGGGGCGCACTCCCCGCGCCCCGTGCAGGACGAGGTGTTCGCGTCGGCGTTGAGCACGACCCGCAGGGCTCGGCCGCCTCAGGCCGGTGTCGGAGGTCTTGCGTCATGCGTCCATTGGCCCCATGATGTGCGTCCAGTGGACGCATAGCAGAGGGAGGCGGCGTGGACCGGACGACGGGCACCCGAGGGCAGCACGAGACGGACACGGGTACGGGGCCGGGCGCGGCGACGGCCGCCGGGCTGCGCCGGAGCGCGTTCGTACCGCGGCAGGAGAACCTCGAACTGCCCCTGCCGCCCGTGTTCACCGACCCCGCGCAGGAGCGCGAGCACCGCAAGCAGCGGCTCGCCGGAGCCTGCCGCGTCTTCGGCCGCCTCGGCTTCTCCGAAGGGGTCGCGGGACACATCACCGTGCGGGATCCGGAGTACCCGGACATGTTCTGGGTCAACCCGTTCGGCATGTCCTTCCGGCACGTACGGGTCAGCGACCTGATCCTCGTCGACCACGAGGGACAGGTCCGCCACGGCAGGCGCCCCGTCAACCGGGCGGGATTCGTGATCCACTCCGCAATCCACGCCGCCCGGCCCGACGTGGTCGCCGCCTGTCACGCACACGCCGTCCACGGGAAGGCGTTCTCGAGTCTGGGACGCCTGCTGGACCCGATCACCCAGGACGCGTGCGCCGTGTACGAGCAGCACACCGTCCACCGGGACGGCGCAGGTGCCGTGGTGGTCGAGGAGGAGGCCGGGCGACAGCTCGCCGCAGGGCTGGGGCCGCACAAGGCCGTCATCCACCAGAACCACGGCATCTTCACCGTCGGCGAATCGGTCGACGAGGCGGCCTGGTGGTTCATCTCCATGGAGCGCAGCGCCCAGGCGCAGCTGCTCGCGCAGGCCGCGGGCACCCCGCACCTGATCGACCCCGAGGCCGCCCGGCACACCCGGGACCAGACCGGGTTCCCGCTCGCGGGCTGGTTCTCCTTCCAGCCCCTCTGGGACGAGATCACCCGCACGGAACCCGACCTCTTCGAATAGGCGCCACCACCCATGACACCCCAGCCCGAATCCGGGTCCGAAGCCGCCCCTGAGCCCGGCTCCCCCGCCTGGTGGCAGGCCCGGTACGCCGAACACGACCGGCGCAGGCCCCGCCAAGGCGGGCTGACGCTCGACCGGATCACCGCGGGCGCGCTCGAACTGGCCGACCGCGAGGGCCTGGAGGCGCTCACGATGCGCCGGCTCGGCGAGCACCTCCAGGTCCGCCACACCTCCCTCTACCGGCACGTCGCGAGCCGCGAGGAGCTGCTGATCGAGACGGTCGACCACATGCTGGGCGAGATCCGGCTGCCCTCCCTCGACGGGGACTGGCGGGCCGGACTGGAAGGCGGGGCCCGGGAGTTCCGCCGGGTCCTCGCGGAACACCCTGCGGTCGTCCCGCTGCTGACCGCCGGTCAGCTGCTCGGCCCCAAAGCCCTGCGGGCCCGTGAGCACGCCCTCGGACAGCTCCTGGCGCACGGGTGGGCCCCGCGGCCGGCCGTCCACGTCTACCTCACGGTCACCCACTTCGTGATCGGCGCCGCCGTGCTCGACTCCGGCGGCGCGGCCCGTACCGCCGATCAGCGTGCCGCGATGGCCGAACTGTTCGCGTCCCTCTCCCCGCGCACCCACCCCGTGGTCCACCGCCACGCCGAACTCCTCAACTCGCTCGACGCCGAGGCCGAGTTCGCCTTCGGCCTGCGGGCGCTCCTGCACGGCCTGGGTCACCTCCACGACGAGGAGGACCGGGCATGAGCGGCGACCTGACCACCCGACGCGCCCTGCCGCCGCTGCGCCGCTGGACCGAGGGCGGCAGCACCGTACGGATCGACGGCCACTCGGTCTTCGTGCGCCAGGACGGGCCCGCGCTCGGCGCCCCCGTCACCCTCGTCCACGGTTTCCCGACCTCCTCGCACGACTGGGCCGCCGTCGTCCCGGCGCTCGTCGCGGCCGGACTCCGGGTCACCACGCTGGACCTGCTCGGCTTCGGGGAGAGCGACAAGCCGCGGCGCCACCGCTACTCGCTCCTCGACCAGGCCTCGCTGGTCGAGGAGGTCTGGCGACGGTACGGAATCGGCAGGACCGCCCTGGTCGCGCACGACTACGGGGTCAGCGTCGGCCAGGAGTTGCTGGCGCGCGACCCGGCCCGGATCACCCGCATGGCCTGGCTCAACGGCGGCCTCTACCCCGATCTGCACCGCCCCGTGCCGATCCAGCGGCTGCTGCACGGCCCGCTGGGGCCGCTGCTGGCGCCCCTCACCACGGAGCGGCGGTTCGCCGCGTCCCTGCGCGCCGTGCTCGGGCGGCCGGTCCACGACGAGGACCTGCACGACCTGTGGGCGTCCGCGTCCCGGGCCGGCGGCCACCGCCTCGCCCCGCGACTGCTGCGCTACATCGACGAGCGCCGCCGGAATGCCGCGCGCTGGACCTCGGCCCTGGAGGGCTTCCCCGGACCCACGCTGTTCGTCTGGGGACCCGCCGACCCGATCAGCGGGGCCCACGTACTGTCCCGGATCCGGTCACGCATGCCGCAGGCCCGGGTCGTGGAGCTCGCCGGGCCGCCGGCCGTCGGGCACTACCCGCAGCTGGAGGATCCCGAAGCGGTGGCGGCCGCGCTCACCGCGTTCCTGGCACCCTGAGGCGCCCCCGGGGAAACCACCGGGGTTCCACCGGTCAAGGCGTACGGGCATCAGGACGTCAGGACATGCTGATCAACGAGGCGGCGCGAGGGATAATGTCACTCTCGCCCCCGGCCGCTGGAGCCCAGGATGTCTTCCCTCGCCTCGCTGATCAGCATCGACCGCTCCAGCCCGGTTCCCCTGTACTTCCAGGTGGCCGTGCGGCTGGAGGAGCTGATCGCGGGCGGCGAGCTGCCCGCGGGATCGCGGCTGGACAACGAGGTCGCCCTGGCCGGTGACCTGGGCCTGTCCCGTCCCACCATGCGGCAGGCCATCCAGCACCTCGTCGACAAGGGACTGCTGGTCCGCAAGCGCGGCGTCGGCACGCAGGTCGTGCACAGCAGGGTACGCCGCCAGGTCGAACTGACCAGCCTCCACGACGACCTGCTCCGCGCCGACCGGCATCCGCGCACCGAGGTGCTGTCGATGGAGCGCGTCACGGCCCCCGACGAGGTGGCGGCCGCGCTGCGCCTGCCGCAGGGCAGTGAGGTCATCGCGCTCGAGCGGCTGCGCTACGCGGACGACGAGCCTCTCGCCCTGCTCCGCAACCACGTCCCGGTCGAGCTGGGCCGGTTCACGGTGGAGGATCTGGCGGACCGGGGCCTGTACGAGCTGCTGCGCGCGGCCGGTACCCGGCTGAGCCTGGCCGACCAGTCGATCACCGCCCGGCGGGCGTCCAGCGCCGAGGCGCGGCTGCTCTGCGAAGTCCGGGGCGCCCCGCTGCTGGCCATGCGGCGCACGGCGTACGACAGTGACGGCCGCCCCGTGGAGTACGGCGACCACCTCTACCGGGCCTCGCTCTACTCCTTCGAAATCACCCTCATGGCGCGCTGAGGCGCACACCCGGACCCGTCACGGTTCGACCTCACACACCAAACAACCAAGTCCGTATGTCTTGACATACTGACTTGCGCGGGACGAAGGTGATGCCCATCGCTGCGGCACACCCGCCCGCCACCCGGGGTGCCCCAGCGGCCGGCGCACGTACTCCCCCTTCAGGGCCGACACCTCGCCTCCGGCCCCGCAGCCCCTCATCGGAGGTCGCACCCCATGAACGTGAACCACTCCGCACCCGGACGCCGCCCCTCCGCGTCCCGCAGACGCACCCTGCCCCGCCTGCTGCCCACCGCCGCGGTCGCCGTGGCGCTCGCCTTCGCCGCTGCCTGCAGCGGCCCCGCCGCCGAGGGCGGTTCCGCCAAGGGCGCGGCCGCCGACGCGTCCGGTGCCCAGCCGGCTCCCGGAAACGGATCCCTGCACATCGCGGTCATCAGCCACGGCGGCCCGGGCGACGCCTTCTGGAACGTGGTGAAGAACGGTTCCACCGACGCGGGCAAGCAGCTCGGCGTACAGGTGGACTACAACTCCGACCCGGACCCGTCCGGCCAGGCCAAACTGATCGACAACGCGGTCGCCCAGCACGTCGGCGGCCTGGTCGTTTCGATGGCCAACCCCGACGCCCTCCAGAGCTCGGTCAAGGCCGCCGTGGCGGCCGGGATCCCGGTGATCACCATCAACTCGGGATCCGCCAAGAGCCGGGAGTTCGGCGCCGTCGGGCACGTGGGCCAGGAGGAATCGGTCGCCGGGGAGGGCGCGGGCGCCAAGCTCAAGCAGAGCGGACGGCACAAGGTCCTGTGCGTGATCCACGAGGCCGGCAACATCGGCCTCAACCAGCGCTGCGACGGCGCCCGCAAGGGCTTCGGCGGCGACGTGGTCAACCTCCAGGTCGACGCGGCCAACCCGACCGACGTCCTCTCCCGGATCCGCGGCGCCCTCCAGGCCGACCCCGCGGTCGACGGCGTCCTGACCCTCAACGCCCAGATAGCCGCGACGGCCACCGAGGCGGTCAAGGCCCTGGGCTCCAAGGCGCAGGTCGCCACCTTCGACCTCAACGCCGACGTGATCAGCGCCGTCAAGGCCGGAACCGTCGCCTTCGCCGTGGACCAGCAGCAGTACGAGCAGGGCTACCTGCCCGTCGTCATGCTGAAGCTCCAGCACGACAACGGCAACACCGTCGGCGGCGGACTGCCCGTTCTCACCGGCCCCGCCTTCGTCGACGCGTCCAACGTCGACCAGGTGGCGAAGTACGCGGCCCGGGGCACCCGATGACAGCGACCTCCCCCGCCCGGACCACCCCCGCGCCCCCGCAGCAGAGTTCCGTGCCGGACGAGCGGCTCGGTCGGCGCGGCCCGCTGGGACGGCTGCTGCTGCGGCCCGAACTCGGCGCCCTGCTCGGCGCGTTGCTCGTCTTCACCTTCTTCTCCGCGGTCACCGGCCAGTTCCTCAGCCCGCTCGGCGCGGCGACCTGGCTCGACGACTCGGCGACGCTCGGCATCGTCGCGGTCGCCGTCGCACTGCTCATGATCGGCGGCGAGTTCGACCTCTCGGCCGGTGTGATGACGGCGTCCACGGCCCTGGTGACCGCGCTGCTCTCGGTCGAACTCGGCTGGAACGTCTGGCTCGCGCTCCTCGTCTCGCTGGCCTTCGCCCTCGGCGTGGGGGCCCTCAACGGCTGGCTGGTCATGCGCACCGGCCTGCCGAGCTTCATCGTCACCCTCGGCTCGTTCCTCGCCCTCCAGGGCCTCAACCTCGGCGTAACCCGCGCGGTGACGGGAACCGTGCAGGTCAGCGGCATGCGCAGCACGCCGGGCTTCGAATCGGCGGGCTATGTGTTCGCCTCCACCATCGACATCGGAGGCACGTCGTTCCAGATCTCGCTGGTGTGGTGGATCGTGGCGACGGTACTGGCCTCGCTCGTCCTGATGCGCACCCGCGGCGGAAACTGGATCTTCGCCGTGGGCGGGTCGGTGCTGAGCGCCCGTCAGGTGGGCGTGCCCGTCGAGCGTACGAAAATCACGCTGTTCATGACCACGGCGGCCGCCGCCTGGCTGGTCGGCACCATCAACATCCTGCGGTTCACCACCGTGCAGGCCAACCAGGGCGTCGGGCTTGAGTTCCAGTACATCATCGCCGCGGTCATCGGCGGCTGTCTGATGACCGGCGGGTACGGCTCGGCGGTCGGCGCCGCGATCGGCGCGCTCATCTTCGGCATGGCCCGCCAGGGCATCGTCTTCGCCCAGTGGAACAGCGACTGGTTCATGGCGTTCCTCGGCGTGATGCTGCTCTCCGCCGTCCTGGTGAACAACACGTTCCGGCGTCGGGCGGAAAGGGTACGGCGATGAAGGACGCATCCCGGGCGGTACGCCCGCTGCTGGAGGCCAAGGGCATCGGCAAGTCGTACGGCTCCGTCATCGCGCTGCGCGACGTGAGCGCGGTCGTCAATCCCGGCCAGGTCACCTGCGTCCTGGGCGACAACGGTGCCGGCAAGTCCACGCTGATCAAGATCCTGGCCGGTGCGCACCAGCACACCGGCGGCGAACTGCTCCTCGACGGCGAGCCGGTGCACTTCCCCTCACCGCGGGCGGCACTCGACCGGGGTATCGCCACGGTGTTCCAGGACCTTTCGGTCGTGCCGCTGATGAGCGTGTGGCGCAACTTCTTCCTGGGCTCCGAGCCCGTACGCCGCTTCGGGCCGGTGAGACTGCTCGACCGGAAGTACGGCCGGGAGACGGCCCGTACGGCACTGCGCGAGATGGGCATCGACCTGCGCGACGTCGAGCAGCCGGTCGGGACCCTGTCGGGCGGCGAGCGGCAGTGCGTCGCCATCGCCCGGGCGGTCCACTTCGGGGCCCGGGTGCTCATTCTGGACGAGCCGACCGCGGCGCTCGGCGTCAAGCAGGCCGGTGTGGTGCTGCGTTACGTGGCGCAGGCACGGGACCGGGGTCTCGGCGTGGTCCTGATCACGCACAACCCGCACCACGCCTACCCGGTCGGCGACCGGTTCCTGCTCCTCAAGCGGGGCCGCAGCCTGGGCTGTTTCGAGAAGGCCGACATCTCGCTGGCCGAGCTGACCCGCCAGATGGCCGGCGGAGCCGAACTCGAGGCCCTGGAGCACGAACTGCGTGCGCCCGCCCCCGCGTCCGCCGACTGACGACGGCTCGCGCGCTCCCCCTCTCCCCTGATCTCCGCCCTCCGCTCTCCGCTCTCCGCTCCATCGAAAGGCGACACCATGCGCGTCGGTCTTCTGGGAACGGGCCGCATCGGCTCCTTCCACGCCAGAACACTGGCCACCCACCCCGCGGTCACCGAGCTGCTCGTGGCCGACACCGATCCCGCCCGCGCCCACGACGTGGCGGACACGCTCGCGGACGCCCCGGCATCCGTCGCCGCCCTCGACTCGGTCGAGGCCGTGCTCCGGGCAGGCGTCGACGCCGTGGTCATCGCGACCGCCACGGACGCCCATGCGGATCTGATCATCCGCGCCGCCCGGGCCGGGCTCCCCACGTACTGCGAGAAGCCGATCGCCACCGACGTACCGGGCACCCTCGCCGCCCTGCGCGAGGTGGAGCGCTGCGGCACCGCCCTCCAGCTCGGCTTCCAGCGGCGCTTCGACGCCGGGTACGGTGCCGTCCGCGAGGCGGTCCGCACCGGCGGCCTCGGTTTCGTGCACACCATCCGGGCCGTCACCGCCGACCCGGCCCCGCCGCCGGCCTCGTACGTCCCCACCTCCGGCGGGCTCTTCCGGGACTGCTGCGTCCACGACTTCGACATCGTCCGCTGGGTCACCGCCCGCGAGGTCGTCAGCGTCTTCGCCGCCGGCTCCAACCTCGGCGAGCCGTTCTTCTCCGAGGCCGGTGACGTCGACACGGCGGCCGCGCTCCTGACCCTTGACGACGGCACCCTGGTCAGCTGCAACGCCACGCGCTACAACGGCGCCGGGTACGACGTGCGCATGGAGGTCTCCGGCAGCCGGGGCACGCTGGTCGCCGGCCTCGATGCCCGGGCTCCGCTGACCTCCGCAGAACCCGACGGCCCCAAGGCCCCCGCCGACCCCTGGCCCGATTTCCTCGCGCGCTTCCGCGACGCGTACGCCGCCGAGCTGGACGCCTTCCTCGATGTCGCGCGGGGCCTGCGCCCCAGCCCGTGCAGCGGGCACGACGCCCTCGAGGCGCTGCTCGTCGCCGAGGCCTGCGAACTCTCCCGGCGGCTCGGCAGCCCGGTCCGCGTCGACGACGTCCGCGCCGAAGCCGAGGCAGAAGCCGAAGGGGTGGCCCGATGAGCACGACGGACACCGCCCGGCCCCTGGCCGACCGGATCGCAGCAGCCCCGATCTCCTGGGGCGTGTGCGAGGTCCCCGGCTGGGGCCACCAGATGCCGCCCGCCCGAGTGCTGCGCGAGATGCGGGAACTGGGCCTCACGGCCACCGAGTTCGGGCCCGACGGATTCCTGCCGGACGCCCCCGACGAGCGCCTCGCCGTACTCGGCGCGCAGGGCATGCGCGCGGTGGGCGGATTCGTCCCCGCCGTGCTGCACGATCCGGACTTCGACCCGCTGCCCGCGGTCCGCGCGGCCCTCGCCGCCTTCGCCGCCTGCTCCGCGGACACGCTCGTACTCGCCGCGGCCACCGGCCTGGACGGGTACGACAGCCGCCCCGGCCTCGACGCCGACGGCTGGCGCACCCTCCTCGCCCGCCTCGACACCATCACCGCCGTCGCCCGCGAGTACGGCATCACCGCCACCCTCCACCCCCACGTGGGCACGATGGTCGAGCGGGTGGACGAGGTCCTGCGCGTGCTCGACGGCAGCGACGCCCCGCTCTGCCTGGACACCGGGCACCTCCTCGTCGGCGGCACGGACCCGCTCGCGCTGGCCCGCCGGGCCGCCGACCGGATCGCCCACGTCCACCTCAAGGACGTCGACGCCCGGGCGGCCGCGCAGGTCCGCGCCGGCCGGCTCGGCTACACCGCCGCCGTTGCTGCCGGCATGTACCGACCGCTCGGCCGGGGCGATGCGCAGATCGCGGAACTGGTCGGGGTACTGGAGGGCAGCGGGTACGACGGCTGGTACGTCATGGAGCAGGACGCCGTCCTCACCGCCGAGCCCGCCCCCGGCGAGGGACCCGTCCGCGACGTCACCGCCGGGGTGCGGTTCCTCGCCGGACTGGGCGCCGGCCGCCGGGCGGTCGGCCGATGAGCGCCGCGGGCACCGCCGGGGGCGGGGGCCGGACCCCGTCGTACGACCTGGTGGCCCTGGGGCGCGTGGGGGTCGACCTCTATCCGCAGCAGACCGGCGTGCCCCTGGCCGACGTGCGGACCTTCGCCAAATCGCTCGGCGGCACGGCCACCAACGTCGCCGTGGCCGCCACCCGGCACGGCCTGCGCACCGCGGTCGTCACCGGGGTGGGGGACGACCCCTTCGGCCCGTACGTACGCCGGACCCTGCGCGCGTTCGGCGTGGACGACCGCCAGGTGGTCACGGTCCCCGGCGCTCAGACCCCCGTGGTCTTCTGCGAGATGCACCCGCCGGACGACTTTCCGCTCCTCTTCTACCGCCGGCCCGTCGCCCCCGACCAGTGCATCGCCCCGCACGACCTGGACCTCGACGTCATCCGCGGCGCGGCGATCGTCTGGATCACCGGCGGCGGACTGGCCGTCGACCCCTCACGGACCACCACCCTGCTCGCGGCGGCCCGGCGCGCGCCCGAGGCCGACGTGGTGTTCGACCTCGACTGGCGCCCGTCCTTCTGGGACGACCCGTCCGAGGCGCCCGCCTGGTACGCGCGGGGCCTGGAACTGGCCACCGTCGCCGTCGGCAACCGCGACGAGACCGAGGTCGCCGTCGGTACCCGGGACCCCGACCGGGCCGCCGACCTGCTGCTGGAGCGGGGCGTACGGCTCGCCGTCGTCAAGCAGGGACCGGCGGGCGTCCTGGCCCGTACCGCCACCGAGGAGGTCCGGGTCTCCCCCTTGGCGGTCAGGGTCGTCAACGGCCTGGGCGCCGGTGACGCGTTCGGCGGCGCGCTGGCCGCCGGGCTGCGCCGGGACAGGCCGCTGCGGGAGGTCGTCGAGACCGCCAACGCGGCCGGCGCCCTCGTCGCCGGACGCCTCGCGTGCGCCGACGACATGCCCGAACCCCACGAGATCCAGGCGCTGCTGGCCCGCCACTGGCGGCGGCGCCCCGACGATCCGGTCCTGGCCGTGCCGCCCGCCGCACACCGGCCGGCGGACTCCCGTACCGAAGGCCACCGAGAGATGATCGTATGACCGAGATGTCCGTGGCCGCCGCGCCGACCGCATGCTCCCCGCCCCTCCTGCGGCGGCCGTTCGACCTCAGCTCCCTCACCGAGCTGCGGGCCCGCGATCCCGAAGCCGTCCGACGACTGGTCCGCCAGCGCCCGCGGTTCGACCGGGAACGGCTGGCCCGCCCGATGTTCGTGCTGGCCGCCGACCATCCGGCGCGCGGCGCCGTGGCCGCCGGCGGGGACCCCGCCGCCATGGGCGACCGGCACGAACTGCTGGCCCGCTGCGCCGAGGCACTCGCCCGTCCCGGCGTGGACGGCTTCCTCGGAACCGCCGACCTGGTCGAGGACCTGACCCTGCTCGGGGCCCTCGACGGCAAGCTGGTGCTCGGCTCGATGAACCGGGGCGGCCTGAGCGGCTCCACCTTCGAGATGGACGACCGGTTCACCGGGTACGACGCGGCCGGCATCGCCGACTCCGGTCTCGACGGCGGGAAGATGCTGCTGCGCATCGATCCGCACGACTCGCGCACCATCCGGACCCTGGAGAGCGCCGCCCGGGCGGTGGACGCCCTCAACGAGCGGTCCCTCATGGCCATGATCGAACCGTTCAGCTCCCGCCGGCAGCGGGGCAGGATCGTCAACCTGCTGACCGCGGACGAGCAGATGTGGGCGAACAACATCGCCCAGGGCCTGGGCCGTACGACCGCGCACACCTGGCTGAAGCTCCCGATCGTCGCGGACATGGAACGGATGATGTCCTCGACGACGCTTCCGACGATGCTGCTGGGCGGCGAAGGCGGCCCGGACCGCGACGCCATGTACGAGTCCTGGCGCCAGGCCCTGCGCATCCCCCAGGTACGCGGGCTCATGATCGGGCGCACCGTGCTGTATCCGCCGGACGGGGACGTCGCCCGGGCCGTCGACACGGCCGTCGGCCTTTTGGACCGCTGAACCCTGCTGCCCGCTCCCGCCCCTCCCGCCCCCCGCCCCCCGCCCCCCGTACCTGGAGCACCACGTGACACGTCTGCACCTGCCCGACGGCGCCGCCGCGCGGGACGGCTACCGCTGCCGGATCGACCCGGAGTCCGCCGGGTGGACCCACACCTCCCTGCGGATCCTCGACCTGGCACCGGGCGGCTCCCACACCCTCGACACCGGCGACAGCGAGTGGATCCTGCTGCCGCTGTCCGGTGCGGCCGACGTCGTGTGCGACGGCGAGCGGCTGCGGCTGCACGGCCGTCCGGACGTGTTCGGCGCCGTAAGTGATTTCGCGTACCTGCCGCGGCAGGCGACGGCCCGGGTCGACTCGGCGGGAGGAGGCCGTTTCGCGCTCTGCGGGGCCCGCTGCACCTCGAAACTCCCGTTCCGCTACGGACCGGCGGCCGGGGTGCCGGTCGAGATCCGCGGGGCGGGGCGGGCCGCCCGCCAGGTCAACAACTTCGCCTCGGCCGAGGCCTTCGAGACGGACCGGCTGATCGCGGTCGAGGTCCTGACCCCGGCCGGGAACTGGTCCTCGTACCCGCCGCACAAGCACGACGAGGACCGGCCGGGCGAGGAGTGCCGGCTGGAGGAGATCTACTGGTTCGCCATCGGCGAGGGTCCGCACGGCGGCGCGGGCTGGGGGGAGGGCGAGGGCATGGGCTACCACCGCGTCCGCCCCTCGGGCGCGCGCGGTCCCTCGGACGTCCTGGCCGAAGTCCGTACGGGTGACGCCGTCCTGGTCCCCGACGGCTGGCACGGCCCGTCCATGGCCGCCCCCGGCTACCCCATGTACTACCTCAACGTGATGGCCGGTCCGGGAGCCGAGCGGCGCTGGCTGATCTGCGACGACCCCGCGCACGCCTGGGTCCGCGAGACCTGGCCGGACGAGCCCGCGGACCCCCGGCTGCCCCTCTACACCGCCCCGTCCCCGGAAGGCACGCACTGATGCTGACCCCGCCCGACACCACCCCCGCAACCGTCTCCCCGGCGGGCACGGTCCGGCTGACCACCGCGCAGGCGCTCGTACGGTTCCTCTCGCGCCAGTACACGGAGCGGGACGGCCGTCGGCAGCGCCTGATCACGGCCTGCTGGGGCATCTTCGGCCACGGGAACGTGGCCGGGCTCGGCCAGGCGCTGGTCGAGTCGGCGGAACGGGACCCGGCGGTCCTTCCCTTCCTCCAGGGCCGCAACGAGCAGTCGATGGTCCATGCCGCCGTCGGGTACGCCCGCCAGAGCGGGCGCCTGAGCACGCACGCGGTGACCACCTCGATCGGCCCCGGTGCGACCAACCTCGTCACGGGAGCCGCCCTCGCCACGATCAACCGGATCCCGGTGCTGCTCCTGCCCGGTGACGTCTTCGCGGGCCGCCCGGCCGACCCCGTGCTGCAACAGCTGGAGACCCCGTGGGCGGGTGACGTGAGCGTGAACGACACGCTCCGGCCGGTCTCCCGCTTCTTCGACCGGATCTGGCGGCCGGAAATGCTGATCCCGGCCGCGCTCCAGGCGATGCGGGTGCTCACCGATCCGGTGGACACCGGTGCCGTCACGCTGGCCCTCCCCCAGGACGTGCAGGCCCAAGCCCACGACTGGCCCGTGGAGTTCTTCGCCGAACGGGTCTGGCACGTCCGCCGCCCGCAGCCCGACCTCGGCGAACTCGACCGCGCCGTACGGCTCGTCCGGGCCGCCGAGCGCCCGTTGATCGTGGCCGGCGGAGGCGTCCACCACAGCGCCGCCGAGGACGCACTGCGCGTACTGGCGGACGCCACCGGGATCCCGGTCGCCGAGACCCAGGCCGGCCGGGGTGCGCTGGAATGGGACCATCCGTGCGCCCTCGGCGGCCTCGGCCACACCGGTACGGCGGCGGCCAACGCGGTGGCGCGACGTGCCGACGTGGTGATCGGGGTCGGCACCCGCTGGAGCGACTTCACCACGGCCTCGGCCACGCTGTTCGCCGAGCCCGGTGTCCGGTTCGTCAATGTCAACGTCGCCGCCTCGGACGGGCACAAGCTCGCCGGGCAGCCGGTGGTCGCCGATGCCCGCGTCGCCCTGGAGGCGCTGACCGTGCGCCTGGGCACGTACCGGGTCCCGGAGAGCCATCGGGCGGAGTACTGCGACGGGGTGGCGCGCTGGCAGCGGGCCGTCGACGAGGCCGTCTCGGCCCCCGACGGCAGCCGCCCGCCGACCCAGGCCCAGCTGCTGGGCGTGCTCAACGAGCTCCTGGAGCCGACCGATGTCGTCGTCAACGCGGCCGGATCGATGCCCGGCGACCTCCACAGGCTGTGGCGTCCGCGCGAGCGCCGCCAGTACCACGTCGAGTACGGCTATTCCTGCATGGGCTACGAGATCCCGGCCGCGCTCGGTGTCCGGCTCGCCGCCCCGGAGCGCGAGGTGTTCGCGCTGGTGGGCGACGGCACGTACCTGATGATGCCGACGGAACTGGTGACGGCCGTCCAGGAAGGCATCAAGATCGTCCCCGTGTTGGTGCAGAACCACGGCTACGCGTCCATCGGAGCCCTGTCCGAGAGCGTGGGCGCAGAACGCTACGGCACCGACTACCGCTTCCGCACGGCCGACGGCCGCTATGCGGGCCACCCGCTGCCGGTCGATCTCGCCGCCAACATGGAGAGCCTGGGAGTCGACGTGCTGTGCCCGCGCACGGTCGCGGAGTTGCGGCAGGCGGTGCTCGACGCCAGGAAGGCGGAGCGGCCCACGGCGATCTACGTCGAGACCGTTCCCCCGGCGCCGGACCTGCCGGCCCTGGCGTCCCATGCCTGGTGGGAGGTCGCCGTGGCGGAGGTCTCCGCGTCCCCTGCCGCCCGCGCAGCCCGGGAGCGCTACGAGACCGAGAGGCGCGCCCAGCGCCGGCACCTGTGACCGCCGTGGACGGCCCTCGGCAGCGAGGGGCTGCGCGCATGCGGGACGCCGGATACCGGCAGCCGGGCGTCCCGGCTGCCGGTGTCCGATGGGACCTAGGGCTGCGTCACCAGAGCACGGGCATCCGCTCGGGGATGCGCTTCATGAACCCGGTGCGCCACACGAGCTGCTCGATCGGCACGGCGAGGTCGAGCCCCGGCAGCCGCTCGAGGAGCACCTCGATGGCGATCTGTGCGTGGCGCTTGCCGAGGGCGGTGGCGGGGCAGTAGTGGCCGCCTCCGCCGAACGACAGGTGCGCGTTCGGGTTCGGCCGGTCGAGGCGCACGGTGTGCGGGTCCTCGAACTCGGCGGGGTCGTGGTTGGCGGCCTCGACCAGGACGAGGACGAGCTCCCCCTTCTGCACGGTGACGTCACCGAGCTGCATGGTCTCGGTGGCGATCCGGGGCAGGCCGTCGGCGATCGACAGGTTGATGCGCAGCAGCTCGTCCACGGCGGCCGGGACGAGGGCCGGGTCGGCGATCAGCCGTTCCTTGAGTTCGGGGTGCTGGATCAGGGAGACGAGAGCCATGGTCAGGAAGCCCATGACGCTGATGACGCCCGCCCCGAACATCGTGACGCCGACGGTGGCGAGCATCTCGTCCGTCAGGTGCGCGTAGTCGGGGTCGTCCCGCAGGGCGGCGAGTTCGGCCATCAGGCCCGTCGTCGCGGGGTCGTTGAGACGGTCGATCATGTGGCCCATGTCGCGGTCCCAGTTGATGCCCGCCGCGGGGATGGTGCGGGGGCTGTTCATGAACGCGACGTGCAGCGACCGGTAGAGGTCAGGGCCGTCGCTCTGGGGGATGCCGAGGATGTGGCAGTGCAGCCCGGTGGAGTACGGGACGGTGAAGTCGTGGCGCAGGTCGGCCGGCACCCCCGTCGTGACCATCTGGTCGACGAGTGCGTGCGCGTGGCCGGTCAGCCACGCCTCCAGCCCGGGGGCCTTCGGGTTGAGGGCCTTCATCACGGCCTTGCGGAGCCCGGCACCCGTGATGTTCCCCATGTTGTTGACCACCTCCGGGGGGATGGTCAGCGCGTACTGGCGGGGTGCGCCCGGGGCGGAGGTGTCCTTGAGCGAGAACCTGGCGTCGTCGAGCACCTGCCTGCACAGCGGATACGAGGACACCAGCCAGGCTTCTGCTCCGGCGATGGTGCGGACCTTCTTGACCGGCTCGTTGGTGAGCAGGTGCGCGATCTCGTCGGGCAGACGCGTGCCGTTGGCGTCGAACGGGAACCGGGTGAGCTCGTCGGCCGCGGCCGCCGGGGTGGGGTCGATGGTGGTGGTCATGCGGAGCGGTCCTGTTCTTCGGCGGGGGTGATGACGGCGTGGCCCTGATTGCGCGAGGCACGCAGGCCCCAGCCCCGTGCGTACAGCAGTTCGGCCAGCGGCAGCGCCTGGTGGTAGCAGTTGAGCGAGGAGGAGACCCCGAGGATGGCCGGGGTGTCGAGGAACAAGGGCACCTCGGCGCACACGTACTTGATGCACACCTCGCGCTGCAGCTCGGTCGGCGGTTGGCCGTTCAGCTTGTCGGCGAGGAAGCGGGCCGCGAGCTGGTCGCACACCTCGCGGAACTCGGGGTCGTCGGCCATGAGGGTGTCGAGCCCGGAGCGGATGCGCTGGTAGGCGGGGAGCTCCAGGAGCGCGGACATGGGGCGTCCGCGCAGCCGCTCTCCTTCGGGGTCGAGGGTGGCGACGGCGGCGGTGACCTTGGCGCGTACGCCGCGGAGGTTCTTCACCGCCTTGCGCTGTGCTTCGACCTCGGGGTAGCCGAGGGCCACGAACATCTCGGCCACGTGCATGTCCGTCCAGATGAGATCGACCTGCCGGAAGTGGTCGAGTCCCCACCGGGCGAGATCGAGCACGCGGTCGTGGGTGAAGTAGGAGTTCCCGGACGAGATGCCTATGACGGCATGGTCACCCTCGTCGTGGATGACCTGGCAGTGAGGCGTGTAGGGACGGACGGCGAAGATGCCTTGGATGGCAGTCGTCAACGTGAGTAATTCCCCTGCACCGCGAGTCCCAACAGGGCCTTGTGCCCTGGGTGTGGCGGCGCGAGACATGACGGTAGCCGAAGAACCATCAGATGATCTAGAGCTACCGGCCGGTTACTCTACGGATTTCGTTGTGGTCGGCGCCCTGCCCGGAAGGCGGGCGGGCGCTGCCGCCACCGGCGGTTTACCCGCAGGTCACGTGCTCGACAGTCCCCCGGAGCTGCGGATTCCGCCCCATGGCCGCGCGTCGTCACGCGGCCGGCGGCCGCCCGTCTGTAGCCTGTCGGTCCGGCGGCACACCGACCCACCCCCGTGGAGGCCCGCATGACCCGTGTGCGCAGGCGCGTCCTTCCCGCGGTGGCCGTGATCGCGGCCCTCGCGCCGGGTGCCACGGCGTGCTCGGGCGACACCACACCCTCCGGCGTCGCGTCGAAGGCGGCCTCGGCCGTGGCCTCGGTGGGCGCGGATCTGAATGCCGCGGCGGCCGAGGCGAAGAAGAAGCTCGACGGCGTGAAGAACGGCGTGGACGCGAAGAGCGACGTCCGGCTCGGAACGCCGTCCAAAGGCGCCGACGGGCACGCTTCCGTACCGGTCACGGTGTCCAACACGGCCACGAGCAAGAAGTCGTTCGCGGTCCAGGTCGATTTCCGCGACACGGGTGGGAACCTGCTCGACACCGTGGTGGTCACCGTCTCGGACGTCGCCCCCGGCGCAGCCGGGGAGGGGACGGCCCGCAGCACGCGGGGGCTGTCGGGCGACGTCACAGCCGACGTGGGAACGGCCCTGCGTTACTGAAGCCGCGCCGGTTCCGGGCCGCATCCGCGTTCGACGCCGTGGTTCTCGGGTAGGCGGTTCGCGTGAGCTATGTGACGCGAGGCAAGGAGTATTCCCGCGACGACCGGTACATCACCACGCGGATCACGGCCGAGGGGCGTGACGGATTCCCCGTGGAGCCCGGCCGCTACCGCCTGGTGGTCAGCCGCGCCTGCCCGTGGGCGAGCCGAGCGGTGATCGTGCGCCGGCTCCTCGGGCTGGAGGACGCTCTGCCCATGGCCGTCGCCGGGCCCACGCACGACGAGCGCAGCTGGCGGTTCGACCTCGATCCGGGGGGCCGCGACCCGGTGCTCGGGATCGAGCGGCTGCAGGAGGCGTACTTCGCCCTCGATCCCGGCTACGACCGGGGCATCACCGTACCGGCGATCGTGGACGTGCCGACCGGTCAGGTCGTGACCAACGACTTCCGGCAGATCACGATCGACATGTCGCTGGAGTGGAAGCGGTACCACCGCAGCGGGGCGCCGGCGCTCTACCCGCCGGGGCTCCGGCCGGAAATCGACGCGGTCGGCGAGGTCGTCTACCGGGACGTGAACAACGGCGTCTACCGCGCAGGGTTCGCCGGGTCGCAGGAGTCCTATGCCGCAGCGTACGGGCGCCTGTTCGACCGGCTCGACTGGCTCTCCACGCGGCTGGAGGGCACCCGCTACCTCGTCGGGGACACGATCACGGAGGCGGACGTGCGGCTGTTCACCACGCTCGTCCGTTTCGATGCCGTCTACCACGGCCATTTCAAGTGCAACCGGCAGAAGCTGTCCGAGATGCCCGTGCTCTGGGCGTACGCCCGGGACCTGTTCCAGACTCCCGGCTTCGGCGACACGGTCGACTTCGACCACATCAAGAGGCACTACTTCACGGTGCACGACGACATCAATCCGACCGGGATCGTGCCGGTCGGCCCGGACCTGTCGGGCTGGCTCGCACCGCACGGCCGCGCAGCGCTGGGCGGGCGCCCCTTCGGCGACGGCACACCGCCCGGCCCCGTCCCGGCTGCGGAGGCCGTGCCGGGCGGCCACACCCCGCTCGCCCCGTGAGCCGGTGACGACATGCCCGTACGCGTCGGCACCTCGGGATGGCAGTACCGGGACTGGGCGGGCGTCTTCTATCCGCCCGACCGGCCCCAGCGGCTGTGGCTGGAGGCGTACGCGGAGCACTTCGGCACCGTGGAGAGCAACAACGCGTTCTACAAGCTGCCTTCTCCGGAGACCTTCACCCGGTGGCGCGAACGCACGCCCCAGGGCTTCGTCATGGCGGTGAAGGCCAGCCGCTACCTGACCCACATCAAGCGCCTGCACGACCCGAAGGAACCGGTCCACCGGCTGATGACGCACGCGGCCGCCCTGGGCGACCGGCTGGGGCCGATCCTGCTCCAGTTGCCCCCCACCTTGCAGGCCGCCCCCGACGCGCTGGCCGCCTGCCTGGCCTGCTTCCCCGCCGGCACCCGCGTCGCCGTCGAACCGCGGCACGAGTCGTGGTGGACCGACGCCGTGCGCACCGTGCTCACGGAGCACCGGGCCGCCCTGTGCTGGGCCGATCGCGGCTCGCGCCCCGTGACCCCGCTGTGGCGGACCGCCGACTGGGGGTACGTACGGTTCCACGAGGGACGGGCCGATCCGGCTCCCCGGTACGGCCGGACGGCGCTGCGCTCCTGGGCCGACCGGATCGCCGATGCGTGGCCGCCCGACGCCGATGTCTTCGCGTACTTCAACAACGACGCGGGCGGGGCCGCCGTCGCCGACGCCCGCGCCTTCGCCCGACTAGTCCGGTGACCGGCCGGGCGGGCACTCCGATGCATGAACGATCCGTGAACGGCGGGCACTGCGGCCCGCGAACCCGAGAACGGGATCAGCCTGCGGACCCCCGCTCCCGGCGGCGGGTCTCACGCCGCGGCTCGGACGTCTCGTCCGGCCGGTCCAGTCGGCTCGCCTCGTCGGTGTCCGCCGCCCGGACGGGCGGCATGTCCTTGCCGTCGCCTCCGGCCCGGGGCGCGACGTGCGGGGCGCGGCGCCGTTCCTTGTCGTCGTGATCGTGCAGGGGGGCGCCTCCGGCGCCGCCTTGGTCTTCCATGGCGCGTCCCTCCTCGTGCGTCGTCCGGTCCCCGATACCCGGCGCCTGCCCGGACGCCGCGGGCGAAAACCCTTGGTCGCGCGGCGCGGCCGACCGTGCACGCGACGTACAAGGCGGTGCGCCTCACCCCTTCCTGGCCTTGCTGCGCAGGAGCAGGCTCGGCATGATCAGCCAGCAGATCACGAACCAGCCGGTGACACAGGCGGTCACAGGCCAGGCGATCCAGTGCGAGGTGGCGACCCGCAGCAGGAGCAGCACAGAGAGAGTCACGGTCAGGGCGAGGAGCACGATGCCGACGGAGACCAGCCGGCCCGCCGCCTTGACCAGTTGCGGCTTGAGGTGGTGGCCGGCCAGCAGCTGGTGGTACGCGACCGGGGCGATCAGGGTCCCGGTCGCCAGGGCGCCCAGCGCCACGGTCACCACGTACAGGCCGCGGTCGAAGGGGCCCAGCTGCTCGAAACGGGGCGTGAAGGCGACGCTGAGCAGGAAGCCGAAGAGGATCTGGGCCCCGGTCTGGGCGACGCGGACTTCTTGGAGCGTCTCGTTCCAGCGGCGATCGGCCCACTCCGCCGGGGTCTCGTCCCGCTCGTCCGTCATGGAAGCCGACCTCCTCCACACAGGGAAATGGCTGATCGCTCGTACCCGGTGCTCCCGAGCCTAATCCGACGCAGTGCCGGGACCCCGGCGACACGGAGTCGGCGAGTGGGGCGGCCGTCCGGCCGCTCCCGGCCCGGCGGCGCTGATTGAGACGCTTCCGCCCGGGCAGGCGCCCCGGTACGAGAGGAGCCCGCGGCGGCGCAACCGCCCGACTGAACGAGGTGTCCCCCGATGCGTATCGCCTTCCTCACGGCGCCCGAGGGCGTCGAGGAGATCGAACTGACCGAGCCCTGGCAGGCCGTGCTCGACGCCGGATGGAACCCGCGGCTGGTGTCCACCCGGCCCGGCCGCGTCCGCGCCTTCCGGCACTTCGCCCACGGCGGCACGTACGGCGTCGACCACGTCCTGGCAGGTGACACGGCGGAGGCCTTCGACGCGCTGGTGCTGCCCGGCGGCGTCGCCAACCCCGACGCCCTGCGGATGAACGACCTGGCCGTCGGTTTCACCAGGAGCTTCTTCGAGGCGGGCAAGCCCGTCGCCGCGATCTGTCACGCGCCGTGGACCCTGGTGGAGGCGGACGTCGTCCGGGGCCGGACCCTCACGTCCTGGCCCAGCCTCGCGACCGACATCCGCAACGCGGGCGGCACCTGGGTGGACGAGAAGGTGCACGTCTGCCACGCGGAGCCCGCCACGCTGGTCACCAGCCGCAAACCGGCGGACCTGGAGGCCTTCTGCGGCGCGTTCGTGAAGGAGTTCGCCGCGTCCGGCGCAGCGGTCGGCAGCACCTGACAGTCCGCCACCGCACACCCCATCGACGGCCCCGGAACGGAGACCCACCATGTCAACAGGCACACTCATCGCCATCATCGTGGCCGTGGCGGTCGTGCTGATCGCGATCGGCGCAACCGTGTGGATCCTGTCGCGGCGACGCCGCCTGCAGGACCGGTTCGGACCGGAGTACGAGCGCACGGTCGAGCAGCAGGGCGGCCGGCTGGCCGCCGACCGTGAGTTGCACGCCCGCGAGGAACGCCACGCCGATCTCGACATCAAGGAGCTCCCGGAGGAACGCCGCCGCGTCTATGCGCAGGAGTGGAGCGGTGTCCAGGAGCACTTCGTGGACCGCCCCGAAGGGTCCGTGACGCAGGCCGACGAACTGGTGTCGCGGTTGATGAGGGAGCGGGGCTACCCCACCGACGGGTTCGACTCCCAGGTCCGCGATCTCTCGGTGGCACACGGAGAGACCCTCCAGCACTACCGCTCGGCGCACGCGGTCAAGGTGCGCAGCACCGAAGGACAGGCGACGACAGAAGAGCTCCGCGGGGCGATGGTGCACTACCGCGCCCTGTTCGACGAGCTCCTGAGTGACCGAGGAGGTCGATGACATGCGCGAGGACGACATCCAGGGCCGCGGCGAGGGCGAGGAGCGCCTGGGCGGCAGCGGTCTCAGCACACAGGACCTGGCGGACCCCGGCCGGGCGCAGCAGGCTGCGGTCTACCCCGGGGAGGCCACGGCAGAGCAGGAGGAGGACCGGGACGAGGAGCGCGGCGCGCAGGACGACGCCGGGGCGCTGACCGCGGAGCGGAGCGCTCAGGGCGAAGGCGAGGGCGAGGACGAGCCCCTGCTCGATGCCAAGGAGGCGGAGGAGTACCGGACGACGTGGCGTGAGATCCAGGGCCGTTTCGTGGACGACCCGCAGGACGCGGTCCGGTCCGCGGACACCCTGGTGGCAGAGGTGATGCAGACGCTCGCCCGTTCGTTCGCGGACCACAAGCAGGTGCTCGTCGACCAGTGGGGACGCGGCGAGGAGGTGGCCACGGAGGAGCTGCGGCTGGCACTGCAGCGCTACCGTTCGTTCTTCAACCGTCTGTTGAAGACATGACCGCCCGCAACGGCGCGGGCCCCGACCGAGATGACCGGTCCTGAGGAAACCGGGCGGCTGTCGCCCCTCGGGCGGGTGGGCAGCGCGATGCGCCGCGCGCGGGCCGGACGCCGTTGGGCTCGCGTGCGGGCACTGGACCTGTGGCCACGCTCGCTGGGGTTCGCCGCCCTCGGGTTCCTGACGCTGGTACCCCTGCTGATCGTCGTATCCGCGGCAGACGCCGCCGACGGGCAGGGGTTCGCGCAATGGCTGGGGGACGGGCTGGGCGTCTCGGCGGCCGCCCAACTGGAGATCGAACACCTCTTCGCCCTGTCCGGCCAGGCGTGGCGGACCACGACGGCCTTCGGCCTCGCCCTGCTCGCCGTGTTCGGCCTGTCCTTCGCCACCATGGTCCAGAACGGCTACGAAAGCATCTGGGGCCTGCCCCCCGCCCGGTGGTGGGCCCGGTGGCGGCACGTCCTGTGGATCGGCGCACTGACGGGCGTCCTGTACCTGTCGGCGATCTCCCCGCCATGGCGCCACTCCCCGGCCCGCGGCTTCGTGACGGTCGTGATCGGGGCCCTGTTCTTCTGGTGGTCCCAGCGGCTGCTGCTCGCCGGCCGGGTCGCATGGACCGCCCTCCTGCCCGGTGCGGCGGCGACCATGCTGGGGCTCCTCGGGCTCCGGGTCTTCTCCCGGCTCGTGTTCTCGCCGTTGATCGCGTCCAGCGCCGTCACGTACGGCCCCTTCGGTACCGTCCTCGTCCTCCAGGCCTGGCTCGTCGGCGTCGGCTTCGTCGTCTTCGGCGGCGCGCTCCTCGGCCGCCTGGTCCACGACGAGCTGCTGCTGCGCCGTACGAAGCCTGCACGCGCGGAGGTCCGAAGCCTGCGGGGCCGCAGGCGCCGGTTAGCCGGCCGCGCCCCGGGCAAGCGCTGGCTATGGGCATAGGGCGCACGGCAAATTCCGGGGGAAGCCCGGCCGAACGGGACACCGAGACCCGGTTCACGGTGTGGGTGGCCCTCGCGGCCAACCTGGTCATCTGCGTGGCCAAAGCCGTCGGTGGCGTCATCGCCGCGTCTCCCGCCCTGCTGTCCGAAGCGGCCCATTCCGTGGCCGACAGCCTCAACGAGGTGTTCCTGCTGGCCTCGGTCAAGCGCAGCCGGCGCCCGGCCGACCGACGGCACCCCTTCGGCTACGGCAAGGAGCGCTTCTTCTGGTCGCTGCTCGCCGCCGTCGGCATCTTCGTCACCGGGGGCTGCTTCTCGGTGTTCCAGGGAATCGAAGCGTTCCGTTCGGGCGGTTCCGAGTCCCACGAGGGGTATGTGATCGGCTTCGTCGTGCTCTTCCTGGCGCTGCTCGCCGAGGGGGCCTCCCTGCTCCGTGCCGTCCTCCAGGTCCGCGGGGCGGCTGCGGCCGCCGGGCACGGCATGCGCGAGGAGGTCCGGGCCGGCCGCGACCCGACGCTGCGGACCGTCCTGGCGGAGGACAGCACGGCCTGCGCGGGCGTCCTGCTGGCCATGGCCGGGATGGGCCTCCACATGGCGACCGGGCAGGTGGCGTACGAGGCGTCCGCCTCCATCCTGATCGGCGTCCTGCTGGTCTACGTGGCGTACACGCTCGGCAGGAACGCCCGGGTGCAGTTGATCGGCGAGGCGGCCGATCCCGAGGTGCAGCGCGGGGTGAAGGAGTTGCTGCTGCAGCAGTCGGAGATCGACTCGGTCACCGCCCTGCTGACGATGCGTCTGAGTCCGGATTCCGTGCTGCTGGCTGCGAGCGTCGACCTGACGGCCGGGTACGACAGCGAGACCGTCGAGGACGCGATGGTCCGTATCAGGGCCGAGCTGAAGAGGCGCTGGCCCGAGCTGGACCAGGTGTTCCTCGATGTCACGGACGCCGCGGCCACGCGCCGTGCGGCGGCGCGCGACCGCGGCCCGGCGCGGACCTGAACCGCCCGCCCGTGCCGCCTGCGCTCCTCGATGCGGGTAACTCTCGGCGGCGCGCCGCCGCGCTTGGTCGGTGAAGGTGGCGCCGGGTGCCAGGCTGGGCCGCAAGGCCGTCGGCCGGCCGGTCCGTCGTCGCTCCTGGAGGCCCTGGTGTCGCTCACTGACCCGTTGTCTGCGGCAGCGGAGGAGGAGCAGGACGCGGAGCGGGTCACCGGTGAACGGGTGCGGGCGGGGGCTCGCGTGCTGCGCCTGCTGTCGACCACCGACCACAAGGTGATCGGCAACATGTACCTGGTCACCGCCTTCGGCTTCTTCCTGTTCGGCGGCGTGCTGGCCCTGGTCATGCGGGCGGAGCTGGCCCGGCCCGGACTGCAGATCGTCTCCGCCGAGCAGTACAACCAGCTCTTCACCCTGCACGGCACGATCATGATGCTGCTGTTCGCCACCCCGACGTTCACGGGCTTCGCCAACGCGGTCATGCCGTTGCAGATCGGCGCCCCGGACGTCGCCTTCCCCCGCCTGAACGCCTTCACGTACTGGGTGTACCTCTTCGGGGGCCTCACCGTGATCAGCGGACTGCTGACCGCGAACGGATCCGCCGCCTTCGGCTGGTTCGCCTACGCCCCGCTGAACGCGGCGGCGTACTCCCCCGGTGTCGGCGCCGATCTGTGGGTGATGGGGCTGGCGGTGTCGGGGCTGAGCACGATCCTCGGTGCGGTGAACTTCATCGCGACGATCGTGTGCCTGCGCGCGCCGGGCATGACCGTGTTCCGGATGCCGATCTTCACCTGGAACGTGCTGTTCACCTCGATCCTGGCGCTGCTGGCGTTTCCGGTGCTCACCGCTGCGCTGCTGGTTCTGGAGGCGGACCGGAAGTTCGGGGCGCACGTCTTCGACGCGGCGTACGGCGGCGCACTGCTGTGGCAGCACCTGTTCTGGTTCTTCGGCCATCCGGAGGTGTACATCGTGGCGTTGCCGTTCTTCGGTATCGTCAGCGAGATCATCCCGGTGTTCAGCCGCAAGCCGATCTTCGGCTATGCCGCCCTGGTCGGTGCGACGATCGCGATCACGGGTCTGTCCGCGACGGTGTGGGCCCACCACATATTCGCCACCGGCGCCGTGCTGTTGCCGTTCTTCTCCCTGCTGTCGTTCCTGATCGCCGTTCCGACCGGGGTGAAGTTCTTCAACTGGATCGGCACGATGTGGGGCGGGTCGCTGTCGTTCGAGACGCCGATGCTGTGGTGCATCGGATTCCTGGTGACGTTCCTGCTGGGCGGTCTGACGGGGGTCCTGGTGGCCTCGCCTCCGATGGACTTCCATCTCACCGACAGCTATTTCGTGGTCGCTCACCTGCACTACGTGCTCTTCGGCACGATCGTGTTCGCCACCTTCGCGGGCTTCTACTTCTGGTGGCCCAAGTTCACGGGCAAGCTGCTCGACGAACGCCTGGGGCGGATGCACTTCTGGACCCTGTTCACCGGCTTCCAGCTGACCTTCCTCGTCCAGCACTGGCTGGGCGAGCAGGGGATGCCCCGCCGGTACGCCGACTACCTGGCGGCCGACGGGTTCACCCTGCTCAACACGCTCTCCACCATCGGGGCCTTCCTCCTGGGGCTGTCCGTGCTGCCGTTCGCCTACAACGTGTGGAAAACCCGCCGCCACGGAAAGCGGGTGGACGTGGACGACCCGTGGGGGTGGGGCCGGTCCCTCGAGTGGGCCACCTCCTGCCCGCCGCCACGGCACAACTTCGAGGCGCTGCCCCGGATCCGGTCGGATTCGCCCGCCTTCGACCTGCACCACCCCGAAGTGGTGCCCCGGTGAAGGCGGAGGCGTGGCTGTTCAGCGGGGTGGCGGTCTTCTTCGCCGTCACCGGCGGCGTCTACGTGGTGTTCTCCAGTGATCCTGCGGGGATCGCCGCCCTGGCGGTGTCGTTCCTCATGTCGGCGCTGGTCGCCGCGTTCCTGTGGCGGCAGTACGGCCGCGGGGGCCGGCGGCCCGAGGACACCGCCGGTGCGGAGATCCGTACGGGCGGGGGCAGGCAGTTCTCGTTCCCCGCGAGGAGCTTCGCGCCCGTGATCACCGCCGCCGGTACGGCGCTCATGGGCATCGGCGCCGTTCAGGGGCTCTGGCTGGCGCTCATCGGGGGCGGCGTCGTGATCCCGGGACTCTACGGATTCGTGTTCCGCCCGGGCCAGGACGCCTGATCCGGCGTCCGGGGGTCAGTGCTCGCCCGCGGGCCCGGCCTCCTCGGCGTCCGGGCCGGCCAGCACGGCGTCGACGCGGCGGCGCTGCGCCTCGGTCAGCGGCGCCACCAGCCGGTCGCGGTAGTACCAACGGCTGAGGCCCCGCCTCAGCCGCTCCGCCACGCCCCGTACGGCCCGACGCCGCTCGCCCGCCGCCTGCCGCTCCGCCGCGGTCCGCCCGGGCGGGGGCACCCGTACGGGCACCGGCACGCGGTGGACGGACCGTACGTACCGCTCCGCACCCGTCGGCGGCCGGTGCGTCGGGTGGAAGCCGCCCTCGACGGACTGGTGTACGTCGTCCGTCGGCAGGCCGCTCTCCAGCGCCTTGACGTCCTCCTCCTGCAGGGCGAGACAGATCCGACGCGTGAGCCAGAAGGATGCCGGGGGCACGACGAGCAGGGCGCAGCGCAGCGACCAGGTGATCGCCTGGAGGGGGATCTCGGTGATGAAGGCGATGATGTCCTGCGCGCCGGCCAGCAGCAGGATCGTGTAGGCGGCGAGCACGGCGACCCCCAGCGCGGTGCGGGCGGACCGGTGGCGCGGCCGGTCGCACAGGTGCTGCTCCCTGCCCCCGGGGGTGATCCAGCGCTCGAAGAACGGATATCCGTACAGGCCGGCGAACAGCAGTCCCGGCAGGACGACGCCCGCGATCAGCGGATTCCACATCAGGGTGTGGCCCCACAGGCGGGTTTCGAAGCCCGGCATCAGCCGCAGGGCTCCTTCGAGGAACCCCACGTACCAGTCCGGCTGGGAGCCGGTGGACACCAGGTCGGGGCGGTACGGCCCGTACGCCCACACGGGATTGATCTGCGCCAGCGCCGCGAGCGCGGACAGCAGGCCGGCGACCGTGAAGAACAGCCCCGCGGACTTCGCCGTGTACTGCGCGAAGAACGGCTTGCCCCGCACGTTGCGGCCGCTGGTGCCGGGGACCGCCCACTGCGTGTGCTTGAGGTGCACGACCAGCAGCAGGTGCAGCGAGACCAGGGCGACGAGCAGTCCTGGTACGAGGAGGATGTGCACCGGGTAGAGCCGGGAGACGATGTCCTCGGCCGGGAACTCGCCGCCGAAGACGAAGAGGCTCAGGTAGGTGCCCACGACCGGCAGCGACAGCATGATGCCCTGGGCGGTGCGCAGGCCCGTGCCCGACAGCAGGTCGTCGGGGAGCGAGTAGCCCGCGAAACCCTCGACCATCGTGAGCAGCAGCATCGTGACGCCGACCACCCAGTTCACCTCGCGGGGCTTGCGGAACGCGCCGGTGAAGAACACCCGCAGCAGGTGGACGCCGATCGCGGCCACGAACACGAGGGCCGCCCAGTGGTGCATCTGGCGGATCAGCAGACCGCCCCGCACGTCGAAGCTGATGCGCAGCGTGGAGGCGTAGGCGGAGGAGACGGGCAGACCGCTCAGGGGGCCGTAGGAGCCTTGGTACGTGACCTCGCGCATGGACGGGTCGAAGAAGAACGTGAGGTAGGTGCCGGTCAGCAGCAGCACCACCAGGCTGTAGAGGGCGATCTCGCCGAGCAGGAACGCCCAGTGGTCCGGAAAGGCCTTCCGCACACCGCCCTTGGCGACGTCCAGCAGGGGCAGCCGGGCGTCGAGGCCGAACACCGTACGCCTGGCCGAGCGTCGCACCACGCGGACCGCACGGGCCTTCTTCCTCTCGAGAACCACCGGCTCCACGCCCTCCTCGCATCCGCCGACCGGGCCCGAACGGCATGGGAGGAGCATCGCGCGCCCGCGTCCCGCGGTCCGGTAGGCACGCAGGTGCGGCACTCGCCTGCGCCGTACTGCTCTGGCAGGGCGGCCGCCCTCACTGCGACGGGCCGTGCCCGTTTCCGACGGGGAGGTGGTAGACGGCGAAGGCCCGGTCGATGACCGGCATGGCGACGTTGCGCACCCGTACTCCGCCTGCCGTCAGTCCGTGTTCCGTGCCGAGGTGGGCATGGCCGTGGACGGCGAGATCGGCCCCCGCCTCGTCCACGGCCTCGGCGAGCAGATAGCTGCCGAGGAACGGGTAGATCTCGGGGGGCTCGCCCGCGAGGGTGTCGGGCACCGGGGAGAAGTGCGTGAGCGCGATGCGCAGATCGCTCCCCGCCTCGCGCAGCTCCCGCAGCGAGCGCGCGAGCCCCTCCGCGCACCGCCGGGTGTACCGGACGAAGGCCTTCATCTCGGGCTCGCCGAACTCACTGGCGCAGCGCCCCGCGAAGCCGCCGCCGAAACCCTTCGTCCCGGCGACCCCGACCTTCGTACCGTCGATGTCGACGAGCACGCCGTCACCTTCCAGCACGCGTACGCCGCCCTCGGTCAGCGCCCGCGTGAGGGCCTCCTGCTGGTCGCTCTGGTAGTCGTGGTTGCCGAGCACCGCGATCACGGGCAGGGGCAGCCCGGCCACCTCGCCGGCCACCACCCGGCCCTCCTGCGGGGTGCCGTGCCGGGTCAGGTCGCCGGCGAGCAGCAGCAGGTCGGCGCAGTCCGTGAGGGTGTCGAAAGCAGGCCGGAGCAGGCCCTCGCTGCCGGGACCGAGGTGGATGTCTCCGACGGCCGCGACGCGGATCACGGCAGTTCCTCCGAATGATCAGGAGGTCCTGGACAGTTCACGGTGACGTCCTCGTGCCAGGGCACGCCCGCCAGCTCCTCTGCGGCGATCCGCAGGACCGCCGCCCGGCAGTCGGCGCTGTTCACGCTTCCCCAGACCAGCGCGCCCGCGCCGCGGGCCTCGACCCGTACGCCGAGTTCGGAGATCTCCTCGCGCGCCAGGCGGTCCCGCAGGTGCTCGACCCGGTACTCGATGAAGTCGCCCGATGTCACGATGCAGCCTCCTCCCGGCGGTCGAAGTCGACGACGTGGAGCCGTTCGAGGAGGTACAGGAACGCGTCGGACAGCGGAGCGTCCCGGTGTTCTCGGTTCATCCGGTCCCAGTCGATCTGCTCGCGCAGCATCCGGGCCATCGGCAGCAGGTCCCCGAAGTCGCAGTAGTGCTCGCAGAGCGCGGTGAGGCGGGCGTCCATCAGGTCGGTGGGCGCCAGTACAGGCATCCACACCGAGTCGACCGGCCGGACCTCCGCCCGGGCGAGCAGCTCCGTACTGACCGGACGCCGCGCGAGCTCGAAGATCAGATCGATCTCCTCCCCACCGGAACGCCCTTTGACCAGCCAGTCCTCGGGTGCCCGGCGCATCGCGATGCCACCGTTCTCGAGCGCGTCGACGACGGCTCCGGAGTCCTCGGGCCGGACGCAGAAGTCCGTGTCGTGCTGGAAGCGGGCCGGGAGGCCGTGTGCGAACGCAGCCACGCTGCCGGCGAGGGCGAACGGCTTCCCGGACGCCTTCAGGAGGGCGGCCACCCGTTTGGTGGTCTCGAGGATGGCCTGGGTGTGGTCGCGCGGCAGCGGCCCGCCGTCGGGGGAATCGGGCGTTCCCGACGGAGCGAGCCCATCCGGCAGAGGGGGAAGAACGTCATCTCTCACGGCAGGCCTCACGGGGGTCGCGTCACGGGGTGCGCCTTGCCGTCCCGGCGCCGCTCAAACCTGCTGGACAGGGTGACCTGCGGAGGTTTCCGGCGTGCAACGGCGGGGAGACGCCGACTGCCGCCCCGCGGTCGTGTCAAACGCGGGGCGGACCAGTACGGCCCGCCAGGGGAAAGTCCCGCCACAGGAAAGTGGTGAAACCATGGGGCCCGATACGAGGGCACGGGCGGCGTCCGCGTCGCCGGCGGGGCGGACGCAGGGGCAAGGGCAGGAATACGACGCGAGCCCCTATCTGCCGCGCCGGGGCGGTGTGGCTGCTCTGCGCCGGGCGTCCGCAGACTGCCGCGGATGCCCGCTGTTCCAGGACGCCACACAGACCGTGTTCGGGGCCGGGTCGCCCACGGCGCGGCTCTTCCTGATCGGCGAGCAGCCGGGCGATCAGGAGGACCGGCAGGGTGAACCGTTCGTGGGGCCGGCCGGACAGCTGCTGCGGCGCGCGCTGGCCGAGGCAGGCCTCGGCGACGAGGAGGTCTACGTCACCAACGCCGTCAAGCACTTCAAATTCACCACGGCCCCGCGGGGCAAGCGCCGTATCCACAAGGCACCGAGCCTGCGCGAGATGGCCGCCTGCCGGCCGTGGCTCGCGGCGGAGCTGCGTCTGGTCTCCCCCCGGCTGGTGGTCGTACTGGGCGGTACCGCGGGCAAGGCACTCCTCGGGAACTCCTTCAGAGTGGGCGAGGAGCGCGGCATCCTGCGGCCGATGCCCTCCTTGGACGAAGGCGAGGGCGAAGGCGCGGGCGCGGGCGGCGGGCTGCTCCTGGCGACCGTCCACCCCTCCGCCGTGCTGCGGGCCGACGACCGGGAGGCCGCCTTCCGCGGTCTCGTGGCCGATCTCTCGGTCGCGGCGACCGCGCTCGACTAGACCGCCTCTTTCGGATCACGCCTCGCCCCCTTCATCACGATCATCTGAAGAGACCGCGGCCCGTCAACGGGCGAGTTCTTCTTACGCGGCGGCGCTCTGCGTGTTCTCGTCGCCGTGCGGTCCACGGTGCGCGACCATCAGGACGCCGACATCCGGCGGGCGCCACGGCGCGCTACGAGCGTGGGTCGCAGTGTTCGACACCAGCAAGGCAGAGAAACACCGAGACAGGAAGAAGGGCGGACGTGTCCGGCAGCGAAAGCGAAAACCCAGCAATCCCCTCCCCCACCCCCACGCCGACCCGCCCCAGGACGAACCGGGACTGGTGGCCGAATCAGCTTGACCTCCAGGTCCTCCACCAGCACTCGCCGCTGTCCGATCCCATGGGCGCGGACTTCGACTACGCGAAGGAATTCGCCGCCCTCGACGTCGACGCGCTGAAGCAGGACGTCTTCGAGGTGATGACGAAGTCCCAGGACTGGTGGCCTGCCGACTACGGTCACTACGGGCCGCTCTTCATCCGGATGAGCTGGCACGCGGCGGGAACGTACCGCATCGCCGACGGCCGGGGCGGTGGCGGCGCCGGATCCCAGCGCTTCGCCCCCCTCAACAGCTGGCCGGACAATGCGAGCCTGGACAAGGCACGCCGTTTGCTCTGGCCGGTCAAGCAGAAGTACGGCCGGAAGATCTCATGGGCCGACCTGCTGATTTTCGCCGGAAACTGCGCCATGGAATCGATGGGGTTCAAGACGTTCGGATTCGGTTTCGGGCGGGAGGACACCTGGGAACCCGAGGAGATCTTCTGGGGGCCCGAGGACACCTGGCTCGGAGACGAGCGTTATGCCGGCGACCGGGAACTCACCGGTCCTTTCGGTGCCGTGCAGATGGGCCTGATCTACGTCAATCCGGAAGGGCCCAACGGCAATCCGGATCCGTTGGCCGCCGCCAAGGACATTCGCGAGACGTTCGGCCGCATGGCCATGGACGACGAGGAAACGGCTGCGCTCATCATCGGCGGCCACACGTTCGGCAAGTGCCACGGTGCGGTCGACCCCGCCTACATCGGCCCGGAACCCGAGGCCGCCCCCCTCGAGCAGCAGGGCCTCGGCTGGCGGAACACCTACGGCAGCGGCAAGGGCGCCGACACGCTGACCAGTGGGCTCGAGGGCGCGTGGACCTCCGAGCCGACGAAGTGGGACAACGGGTACCTGGACAACCTGTTCCGGTACGACTGGGAGCTGACGCAGAGTCCCGCCGGTGCGAACCAGTGGACTCCCAAGGACCCGTCGGCCAAGGACACCGTGCCCGACGCCCATGACCCGTCGAAGCGGCACGCGCCGATGATGCTGACGACGGACCTCGCGCTGAAGATGGACCCGGTCTATGCGCCGATCGTGAAGAGCTTCCACGAGAACCCGGACAAGCTCGCGGTGGCCTTCGCCAAGGCCTGGTACAAGCTGTTGCACCGCGACATGGGCCCCCTCTCGCGCTACCTCGGACCGTGGATTCCCGAGCCGCAGCTGTGGCAGGACCCCGTCCCCGCGGTCGATCACGAGCTGGTCGGGGACGCGGACGTCGCCGCCCTCAAGAGCAGGATCCTCGCCTCGGGGCTGTCCGTCCGCCAGCTGGCCACCACCGCCTGGGCGGCGGCCGCGAGCTTCCGCGGCACCGACAAGCGGGGCGGGGCCAACGGGGCACGGATCCGGCTCGCGCCGCAACGGGACTGGGAGGTCAACGCCGTACCGGAGGTGGCCGAGGTACTGCAGACCCTCGAGCAGGTCCGGCAGGAGTTCAACGGCTCGGCCGGCGCCAAGAAGGTCTCGCTCGCGGACCTGATCGTCCTGGGCGGGTGCGCCGCGGTCGAGCAGGCCGCGAAGAACGCCGGGCACGACGTCACGGTCCCCTTCTCACCGGGGCGTACGGACGCCTCGCAGGAGCAGACCGACGTGGAGTCGTTCGCCGTGCTCGAACCCCCGGCGGACGGGTTCCGCAACTACCTGCGGGAGGGGGAGAAGCTGTCGCCGGAGACCCTCCTGCTGGACCGCGCCAACCTGCTGACGCTCACCGCTCCCGAGATGACGGTGCTGATCGGCGGCATGCGCGCCCTGGACACCGGCTTCGGGCGGTCCCGGCACGGCGTCTTCACCGACCGGCCGGAGACGTTGACCAACGACTTCTTCGTCAACCTGCTCGACATGAGCACGGAGTGGAAGCCGTCGACCTCGGCGGAGAACGTGTTCGAGGGCCGGGACCGCGCCACGGGCGGGGCCAAGTGGACCGCCACCGCAGTGGACCTCGTCTTCGGTTCGCACTCCCAGCTCCGAGCCATCTCGGAGGTCTACGCGTCCGGGGACGGTGGAGAGAAGTTCGTGCGTGATTTCGTGGCCGCGTGGGACAAGGTGATGAACCTCGACCGGTTCGACCTCGCCTGAACCCCGGCCCGGTGTCCCGGCCGGCCGCGCACCGGCCGGCCGGGACGTCCGGTACGCCTCATCCCCGCGCCGACCGCCGACGCGCAGCCAGCAGTGCCGTGGTGCCCAGCACCGTGGCCGATGCCGCCGCTGCCGCCCAGGCCGGGTGGTGGGACAGCCACATCTGCGGGGCGCGCCCGTGGGCCTCACGGTCGAAGGAGCCGTGGGCACCGTGGTCGTCCCCGTCCTCCCCGTCCAAGGGCTCCCAGAGGTTGTGGGGGCGGTCCGGGTCGTCCGGTACGGCCGTTTGCTGGGAGTCGTAGCCGGTGCGGGCGAGGTAGCGGTCGAGCAGCCCGGAGACGACCTTGTCGGCGAGGATCGTCGCCGCCGTACCGGCACCGACGTAGTACTGCTTGCGTTCCGGATGGTCGGCGGCGTAGAGCACGGCACGGGCGGCGACTTCGGGTTGGTAGATCGGTGGGACCGGCTGCGGACGACGGGGCAGCCGGGACAGCACCCAGGAGAACTGCGGGGTGTTGACGGCCGGCATCTGGACCACGGTGACGCGGACGTTGCTGCCCCGGTGCATGAGCTCGGTCCGGATCGACGACGTGAAGCCGTTGACGGCGTGCTTGGCGCCGCAGTAGGCGGACTGGAGCGGGATGGACCGTGCGCCGAGGGCGGAGCCGACCTGCACGACGGTTCCGTGGTCCTGCGGCACCATACGGCTCAGTGCGGCGCGTGTGCCGTTGACGAAGCCCAGGTAGGTCACCTGCGTGACGCGCTCGTACTCCTCGGGCGTGATCTCGTCGAACGGGGCGAAGACCGAGGTGAAGGCGGAGTTGACCCAGATGTCGATCCCGCCGAACTCCTGCACGGCCGCGTCGGCGGCGGCTTCCACCTGCCGGTGGTCCGCGGTGTCGGTCGGGACGGCCAGGGCATGACCGCCGGCCGCTTCCACTTCCCGGACGGCAGCGTTCAGGCCCGCCCGGCCGCGGGCGAGCAGGACGACGTTCGCGCCCCGGGCGGCGAATTCCCGGGCAGTGGCCCGGCCGATGCCCGCGCTGGCGCCCGTGATGACGACGGTCTGCTGCATCCTGCTCTCCTCCATCGCCTTGCTGCGGCTCACCATGGCCCTTCCGTTCCCTTCAGGCGACGCGGTAGCGCTCTGCCCCATCGCGTCGCAGTGTCAGCCCGAGCCCCGGTGCTCCCGGCTCGGCGGGCCTGATCTGCCCGCCTGCGGGGTCCAGGGTCCCGTCGAAGAGGAGCTGCTCGATCCGGACGTGGTCGTGGAACCACTCGAGGTGGCGCAGGTTGGGTACCGACGCCGCCGCGTGGGCGTGCAGGTGCGGGGCGCAGTGGCCCGACATCTCCAGCCCGGCGGCCTCGGCGAGGGCGGCGGCGCGCAGCCACACGGTGATCCCTCCGCACCGGGTCGCGTCGGCCTGCAGGCAGTCCACGGCGTCGGCGGCCACCATGTGGTGGAAGTACGCGAGGGTGTACCCGTACTCACCGGCCGCGACGTCCAGGGGGACGGCGGCTCGGATCTGTGCGAGACCGGTCAGGTCGTCGGAGGAGACCGGTTCCTCGAACCAGGTGACGTGATGGGCGTCGAGGCAAGGGGCGAGACGGACGGCCTGTTTGCGGGTGTAGGCGCCGTTGGCGTCGACGTAGAGCTCGGTCTCGTCGCCGATGCTGCGGCGCGCCCGTGCGATGCGCGCGCGGTCGCGCTCCTCTGCCCGGCCCCAGGATTCCCCGATTTTGATCTTCACCCGTGGAATGCCTTGCTCCGCCACCCAGCCGCGCAGTTGGCGGTCCTGCTGCCCGTCGTCGTACGTGGTGAACCCGCCGCTGCCGTACACGGGGACCTCGCGGCGGCTCCCGCCGAGCAGCCCGACGAGCGGGAGCGCGAGCAGCCTCGCCTTGAGGTCCCACAGGGCGATGTCGACGGCCGAGACGGCGCCGGCGACCAGCCCGGGGCGGCCCGCGTTGCGCACGGCCCGGTTCATGGCTTCGTTGGCTGCGGGGACGTCCCAGACGCAGGCGCCGGCCACCACGTCGGCCAGCTGCTCCCGGACGACCTGGGCCGTGGCCGGAGCTCCGTAGGTGTAGCCGAGTCCTGTCGTGTCGCCGGAACGGACCTGCACCAGGATCAGCGTCGTGGAGTTCCAGGCGAGCGTCCCGTCGCCCTCCGGCGCGTCGGTGGGGACGGTGTAGACGGCACTCTCCACACCGTCCACCACCGGATCGGCCGCGCCGCCTCGGGGAAGTGTCATGATCCCTACCCGTTCGCCGGGGCGCCGGGCCGGTCGTCGCGCTTGCGGTGCCCGGGCAGCATCTCCTGGACCTTGGCCTTCAGCCCCTGCCTGATCATTCCGGTGCGGTCGCTGTCGCCCTTGACGATCGCCGCGGCCGCGGCCTCGATCTGGTCGAGCGTCGCGTGCGGAGGGATCGGCGGCACCGCGGGGTCGGTACGGAAGTCGATCACGAAGGGGCGCCCGGCGCCCAGGGCCTGCTGCCAGGCGGGCTCCACCTCGTCGGGCTTCTCCACCCGTACCCCGTCGAGGCCGATGGAGCGGGCGAAGTCCGCGTACGGCACGTCGGGGATCGCCTGGGAGGGCAGGAACTGCGGAGCCCCGGACAGGGCACGCATCTCCCAGGTGACCTGGTTGAGGTCCTGGTTGTTCAGGACGGCCACGATCAGTCGCGGATCCTCCCATTCGGACCAGTACTTGGCGACCGTGATGAGCTCGGCCATTCCGTTCATCTGCATCGCGCCGTCCCCGACGATCGCGATGGCCGGCCGCCCGGGGCGGGCGAACTTGGCTCCGATGAGGTAGGGCACGCCGGGGCCCATGGTGGCGAGGGTGCCGGACAGCGATCCGCGCATCGATCCGCGCATCCGCAGGTGGCGGGCGTACCAGTTCGCGGCGGAGCCGGAGTCGGCGGCCAGCATCACGTCGTCCGGCAGGAGGGCGTCGAGGGCGTGCACCACGTACTCGGGGTTGACGGGATCGGCGTCCACGGCGGCCCTGCGCTGCATGACTTCCCACCAGCGGGCGGTGTCCTTCTCGATCTTCTCCCGCCACGCCCGGTCCTCCTTGCGCCGCAACCGGGGCAGCAGCGCGCCCAGGGTCGCCTTCGCGTCCCCGACGAGGTTCACCTCGAAGGGGTAGCGCAGGCCGATCATGTGGGGGTCGATGTCGATCTGCACGGCGCGCGCCTGGTCGAACTCGGGCAGGAACTGGGTGTACGGGAAGCTGGAACCCACCACGAGCAGGGTGTCGCAGTCCCGCATCATCTCGTAGGAGGGGCGGGTGCCGAGCAGTCCGATCGAGCCGGTCACATAGGGCAGGTCGTCGGGGAGCGCGTCTTTGCCGAGCAGCGCCTTGGCGACGCCCGCGCCCAGCACCTCGGCGAGTTCCTCGACCTCGGCTCGTGCGCCGCGGGCTCCCTGGCCGATCAGGACGGCCACTTTCTCACCGGCGTTGAGGATCTCGGCCGCGCGCGCGACCTCGTCCTCGGCCGGAACGGGCGCGTAGGCGGCCGTCCCGATGCTGGAGGGCACCATCTTGAACGCGTGCTGCGGCGGGGAGTAGTCCAGTTCCTGTACGTCGGCGGGGACGATGATCGCGGTGACCGTCCGCGCGGCATAGGCCGTGCGGACGGCCCGGTCGATGACGTTCGGCAGTTGTTCCGGGACGGTCACCATCTCGCAGTACGCGGAGGCGACGTCCTTGAAGAGGCTCAGGAGGTCGACTTCCTGCTGGTAGGAGCCGCCCATGGCGCTGCGGTCGGTCTGGCCCACGATCGCCACCACCGGAACGTGGTCGAGCTTCGCGTCGTAGAGGCCGTTCAGCAGGTGGATCGCTCCGGGGCCGGAGGTCGCCGCGCAGACCCCGACCTTCCCCGAGAACTTGGCGTACCCCACGGCCTGGAAGGCGGCCATCTCCTCGTGACGCGCCTGGATGAACCGGGGCTTGTCGTCGGCGCGGCCCCAAGCGGCGAGAAGGCCGTTGATGCCGTCTCCGGCGTAGGCGAAGACGTGGTCCACGTGCCATTCGCGCAGCCTCTGCAGGATGAAGTCGGACACTTTGACGGACACGGGTTCCTCTCCTTTCGGCAGGCCCTTCGCGGGCCGCCCGTTCGGGTCAGGGACGGCTCTTCAGGCCGAGTGCCAGGGCCTCGCTCAGGTGCACGGCCCGGCGGCCGGTGCCGCCCTGTTCGATCTGGGTGCGGCAGCTGAAACCGTCCGCGACGATCAGCGCTCCGGGAGCGGCGCCCCGTACGGCCGGCAGCACGCCTTGTTCGGCGATCTTCATCGACAGCTCGTGGTGGCCGCGTTCGAACCCGAAGTTGCCGGCGAGCCCGCAACAGCCCTCGTCCAGGACCTCGGCTTCGATACCGGCCCGGCTCATCAGCTCCCGGTCGGGGTCGAACTTCATCACCGCGTGCTGGTGGCAGTGCGTCTGCACCACGGCGGCGCGGCCGACGCGCGGCGGCCGCCATCCCGCGGCGGCATCGCTGAGGAGCAGCTCGGAGAACGTCTTGAACTGCTCCGCGAGCCGCCGTACGTCCTCGTCCTCGGGCATCAGCTCGGGAGCGTCGGCGCGGAAGACCGCGGTGCAGGAGGGCTCCAGTCCGACCACCGGAGTGCCGGCTTCGATCCACGGCCGCAGCACTTCCACCGTGTGCTTCAGGACCCGCTTCGCGGTGGCGAGTTGCCCGGTGGAGATCCACGTCAGACCGCAGCAGACGGTCCGCGTGGGCACCGCCACCTTGAATCCGGCGTCCTCCAGGACGCGTACGGCCGACTTCGCCACCTCCGGATGGAAGTGGTTGCCGAAGGTGTCGGGCCACAGCACGACGGTACGGGGGTCGGCGGGATCCGGCACGGGTGTGCCCCGCCGGCGCCACCACTGCACGAAGGACTCCTCGGCGAAGAGCGGGGCGTCGCGCTCCGGCGCCACACCGCCGAGCCGCTTGCCGAGGGCGGCCACCCCCGGCGCGTGGAGTGCGGCGTTGAACAGCCGCGGCGCACATCTCGAAAGGCGCGCCCACAGCGGCAGCCAGCCCATCGAATAGTGCGAGGCCGGCCGCAGCCGCCCCCGGTAGTGGTGGGCGAGGAACTCGGCCTTGTACGTGGCCATGTCGACGCCGGTCGGGCAGTCGGACTTGCAGCCCTTGCACGCCAGGCACAGGTCGAGCGCGTCGCGGACCTCGGTGGAGCGCCAGCCGTCGGAGACGGCGGAGTCGGCGTGCCCGCCCAGCATCTCGAACAGCAGCCTGGCCCGGCCGCGCGTGGAATGCTCCTCCTCGCCCGTGGCCCGGTAGGACGGACACATCACGCCGCCCTGGTGCGAGCGGCACTCCCCGATACCCACACAGCGCATCACGGCACGGGTGAACGAGTGGTCGTCCTGCGGATAGGCGAATGCGGTGTCGCGGCCCTGCGGACGCCACAGCGGACCCAGTCGAAGGTTCTCGTCCACCCGGTACGGAGAGACGACCTTGCCGGGGTTCATCCGGTCGTCCGGGTCGAACAGCGCCTTGACCTCGCCGAATGCGCCGACCAGCCGCTCGCCGAACATCCGCGTCAGCAGTTCCCCGCGCGCCTGTCCGTCGCCGTGCTCCCCGGACAGCGACCCTCCGTACGAAACGACCAGATCGGCCGCGCGGAACAGGAACTCCCTGAATTGCGCCAGGCCTTCGGCACTCTTCAGCTGGAAGGGGATGCGCGTGTGCACGCAGCCCTGGCCGAAGTGCCCGTAGAGCGAGGGATGGTCGTAGTCGAACTCCACGAAGAGCTTCTTCAGGTCGCGCAGGTAGGCGCCGAGCTGCTCGGGCGGGACGGCGGAGTCCTCCCACCCTTCCCACGTCTCCCTGCCGTCCGGCGGCCGCGCGGTCACCCCGAGCCCCGCCTCCCGGGCCCGCAGCAGCTGCTGCTCACGGCCGGGGTCGTCCGAGAACGCCACGGTCGGGTCGGCCTCGTCACGGCCCAGTGCCCGCAGCAGGTCGCGGGCCTGGCCGTCGGCCTCCTCCCGGCTGTCGCCGCTGAACTGGACCAGCAGCCAGCTCTCGCCCTCCGGGAACCGGTCCAGGGAATCGAGGTGGGATCCCTCTTCGCGCATCAGCTGGGCCATGCGGCCGTCCAGGGCCTCCAGCAGCTCCGGATCGCCGTGTTCCAACAGCCTGGGCACGTCGTCGGCCGCGGCGCAGATGTCGTCGTAGCCCAGGACCACCATGGCCTCGTGGGCCGGTACCGGAACCAGGTCCAATTCGGCTCGCAGGACGGTGACCAGGGTGCCCTCGCTGCCGACGAGGGCCCGGGCCAGGTCGAAGCCGTTCTCCGGGAGCAGAGAGTCCAGGTTGTAGCCCGAGACCCGCCGCGGCATGGCGGGGAAGCCGAGCCGTACGTCACCCAGATGGCGGTCGATGATCTGCCGCAGGCCCTGGTAGAGGCCGGCCCGTGGGCCGCCTTCGGTGACGACCGCTTCGAACTCCTCGGGGGAGGTGGGGCCGACCGTGCAGCGCGTTCCGTCGTAGGTCAGGATCTCCAGGCGGCGTACGTTGTCCACGGTCTTCCCGTACGCCTGGGCCGAGGCACCGCAGGAGTTGTTGCCGATCATGCCGCCCAGCGTGCAATGGCTGTGCGTGGCGGGTTTGGGCCCGAACTTCAGCCCGTGCCGGGCCAGCTGCCGGTTGAGCTGGTCGAGCACGATGCCCGGCTCGACGACGCAGGTCCTGGCCTCGGGGTCGACCGACACCAGGCGGTTGCAGTACTTCGTCCAGTCGAGGACGACCGCCGCGTTGGTGCACTGTCCGCCCAGGCTCGTTCCGCCTCCTCGGGACAGCACCGGCGCACCGAACTGCGCGCATACGGCGACCGCTTCGACGCCGTCCTCCACGCTGCGCGGCACCACGACCCCGATGGGGACCTGCCGGTAGTTCGAGGCATCGGTCGAGTAGGCCCCCCGGCTCCCGGCGTCGAAGCGCACCTCGCCCCGCACGCGGCTGCGCAGGGCCTTCTCCAACGCACCGTCGGCCACCGCTGCGGCGGTCATGCACACCTCCACTGCGATACGGGCCCCCGCGACGGCCTGGAGCGAGGACCACTCGTCTCCGGGGCGCCTGCCCCCGCGTCGCGGCGGTAATCGATCGATCCCGCTAGGTGGTGTCGGCCGCGGCGGAGGCGGGCCGCGGGCGGACGATGACCACCGGGCAGGCCGCATGGAGGGCGCACTGCTGGCTCACCGAGCCCAGCAGCAGACGGGCGAAACCGCCCCGCCCCCTGCTGCCCACGACCAGGAGTTCAGCGCCCTCCGACGCAGCGGTCAGCACGTCGGCGGGGTTGCCCCGCACCACGTGCAGATCCAGGGGGACGGGACGGTCCCGGCCGACCACCCTGCGGATCTCCTCGGTCACGGACCGCCGGGTCTCCGCCTCGTCGAAGTCGGCATCCACCGCGGGAACCGACCACCCCATCTCGAGGGGCAGATCGTAGGCGGCGATCGCTTCCACGCCCGCTTCGATCAGGCTCGCGTGGCGCACCGCCCAGCGCAGTGCCTCGTACGAGTCCGGGGAGCCGTCGAGGCCCACCACCACGCGCGGGGCACTCCTGTCGTCGCCCATGGCCGATCCCTCCTTCGCGCCGGGCCGGCGGGGTTCGCAGGGGCGGCGGCGAGCCGAATGTCCTGCACGTCCGCCCGGCCCTCATGGCGTCTGCCCGCGCCCGGCGGCGGCACACCCGCGCGGTCCGGCCTCACGCCGGGTGGTGCCCCGTCACCCGGTCACCCGGTCCACGAGGGCGGCCAGCGCGCCCGCCAGCACGTCGAGACCGGGGCCCGCCGGTCCTCCCGGCTCGCTCATGTAGAGGTCCCGCCGGATCTCCACCATCAGCGCGCCGACCCGCGCGTCCTTTCCGTAGTGGCGCAGTGGCACGTACGTTCCCGCGAACGGGCTGTCCAGCCCCGTGCCGCCGAACCCCGCGAACGCCTGCTGCGCCGCGTCGAGCAGGGGACGGGGCGTGTGGAAGGCGTCCGTGCCGATGCAGATCGGCGGGCGCGGTCCATCGCCGTGGAGCTCGTAGGGCAGTGCCCGCGCCGGGTAGGAGTGCACGTCGAGGATCACGGCCCGCCCGACGGCCGCCAGCCGCTCCTCCACCGCGTCCGTCATCGCCTGCGCGTACGGGTGGAAGTACCGCTCGACCAGCGGCCGTCCGTCGAAGTCGGCCGGGCGGAGCTCGTCGCGGTGCGTCGTCCGCGTGTAGACCGCGCCCATCCCCCGCGCCAGCATCTCCTCGCGCTCGTCGGGGAACCGCTCGGGGTCGATGACCAGCCGCGACAGCCGGTTCTCGAACCGCCAGGGGGTGACGCCGGCGGCCTCGGCCGCCCGCGCCGCGATCTCCGCCGTGTGCGAGTCGGTGATGTGGTCCAGCTCCCCTTCGAGCGCCCGGTCGTCCAGCAGGATCCCGGCGCGGACGTCCGCGGGTATGGCGCGGGACGAGTGCGGGACGTGGAGTATCACGGGTGAGTCGGGAGCCCCGGCGTGAAGGAGGGCGGCCGCGTCGCTCATCTGGTTCCTCGTTGCATGTCGCGTACGGATCAAGGTGCGAGGCCATCATGTCCGCTCGGCAGGGACCCCTCGGCACGTGTCTCACCTCCCGTGGTGACCTTGGCGCAGAGGCTTGTAACCCCCGGGTGGCACCGCCCGTTACATGTACGCAACACGGACTTTCTACGTTGGGCCGCAACGGGATCGACCTGCACACGGCCGCAGCGGCCCCGAGCGGTGGGGTCGGCCGGCTGCGCGAGGAGGTCTGCTGTGGCGGAGGCGAGGGCCGCGACCGGTCGGCAGGTGCGTACGGTCTGCTCCTACTGCGGTGTCGGCTGCGGGGTCGTACTGGACATCGCCAGGGGCGGCGACGGGCGCCGTACGGTGGCCAAGGTCGGCGGCGACAAGCAGCACCCCGCGAACGCCGGACGCCTGTGCACCAAGGGCGCCACGCACGCCGACATGCTGGCCGCGCCCGGCCGGCTGGAGACCGCATTGATCCGCGGCGAGCGGGGCGCCGAGCCGGCCGCCGTCGCGGTGGACGCGGCCGTCGCCGAGACGGCCCGCCGCCTGCGGGAGATCCTCGACGCGCACGGCCCCGACGCGCTGGCGCTCTACGTCTCCGGCCAGATGTCCCTGGAGGCCCAGTACCTCGCCAACAAGCTGGCCAAGGGGTTCCTGCGGACGAGCCGGATCGAGTCCAATTCGCGGCTGTGCATGGCGAGCGCCGGCAGCGGCTACAAGCTCTCGCTGGGTTCGGACGGGCCGCCCGGCTCGTACGAGGACTTCGAGCGGGCGGACGCGTTCTTCGTCATCGGCGCCAACATGGCCGACTGCCACCCCATCCTCTTCCTGCGGATGATGGACCGCGTCAAGGCCGCAGGAGCGAAGCTGATCGTCGTGGACCCCCGGCGCAACGCCACCGCCGACAAGGCGGACCTGTTCCTGCAGATCCGCCCCGGCACCGATCTGGCCCTCCTCAACGGGCTGCTGCACCTGCTGGTCGAGGACGGCCGGACCGACCCGGACTTCATCGCCGAACACACCGAGGGCTGGGAGGACATGCCCGCCTTCCTGCGGGACTACCCGCCCGCGAAGGTCGCCGAGATCACCGGCATATCGGAGGCGGACATCCGGCTGGCCGCCCGCTGGATCGGCGAGGCGGGCGAGTGGACGAGCTGCTGGACCATGGGCCTCAACCAGTCCGTCCACGGCACCTGGAACACCAACGCGCTGGTCAACCTGCACCTGGCCACCGGCGCCATCTGCCGTCCCGGCAGCGGCCCGTTCTCCCTCACCGGCCAGCCGAACGCCATGGGCGGCCGCGAGATGGGCTACATGGGGCCCGGTCTGCCCGGCCAGCGCTCGGTCCTGGTGGACGAGGACCGCGCGTTCGTCGAACAGCTGTGGGGCCTGCCGGAGAACACCCTGCGCACGGACGTCGGACGCGGGACCATCGAGATGTTCGAGCAGATGGCCGCCGGTGAGATCAAGGCGTGCTGGATCATCTGCACCAACCCGGTCGCCTCCGTCGCCAACCGCAGCACGGTCATCAAGGCGCTGGAGACCGCCGAACTGGTCGTCACTCAGGACGTGTTCGCCGAGACCGAGACCAACGCCTATGCGGACATCGTGCTCCCCGCCACCCTCTGGGCCGAGGCGGACGGCGTGATGATCAACTCGGAGCGCAACCTCACCCTGGTGCAGGGGGCCGCCGACCCGCCCGGCCAGGCCCTGCCCGACTGGGAGTTGATCGCCCGGGTCGCCTGCGCGATGGGGTTCGCCGAGGCGTTCACGTACAGCTGCGCCGAGGAGGTGTTCGAGGAGCTGCGGCAGGCCTGGAACCCGAAGACCGGCTGGGACCTGCGCGGTGTCACGTACGAGCGGCTGCGCTCGGGCCCGGTGCAGTGGCCGGCCGCCCCGGGCGGGCCGGACCGCAACCCGGTCCGGTACCTCAACGACGGCGTCAGCCAGACTCTGGTGGAGCGCTCGGACGGAAGCCGCCCCCGCCTGGTCTTCCCCACCGCGACGGGACGGGCCGTGTTCTTCGCCCGCCCCCATCTTGCGGCCGCCGAACTCCCGGACGACGACTACCCGTTCGTCCTCAACACGGGCCGTCTGCAACACCAGTGGCACACCCTGACGAAGACCGGCAAGGTCGCCAAGCTGAACAAGCTCAACCCGGGGCCGTTCGTGGAGATCCACCCGCAGGACGCGGCCGCCCTCGGGATCGGGGCGGGCGACGGGGTGGAGGTGGCTTCCCGGCGCGGGCGGGCCGTACTGCCCGCAGTCGTCACCGACCGGGTCCGGCCCGGGAACTGCTTCGCCCCCTTCCACTGGAACGACCTGTTCGGCGAATACCTCAGCGTCAACGCCGTCACCGACGACGCCGTGGACCCGATCTCCTTCCAGCCCGGGTTCAAGGTGTGCGCCGTGACGCTGACGAAGACACGGGCCCCGGTTGCCGTGGCCCTTCCGGCTGCCGGGCCCGGGCCCGGCCTCGGCAGCCCCGTCGCCGCCGGGGCGCACCCGGGCAGTGCCGTTGCGATGCTGACGCGGCCCGTGCCCGCCGGGGCCGCGGCGCCCGCCCTCACCTCGTTGTTCGGGCTGGACGGCCACACGCCGCCCACCCTCTCCGACCGGGAACGCCAGTACCTCGCCGGATTCCTCGCCGGGCTCGCCTCCGCCCCGCCCGGGGCGGGCGTCCCGGCGCTTCCCGCCGGGGCCCCCTTCGAGGCCGGGCACGCCCTCTGGGTCGACGGAGTGCTCGCCGGCACGTACTCGCGTACGGCGACGGCCCTGGCCGCCGCGCCGCCGGCCGCTCCGGCTCCGGCCACCGCCCCGCCGTGTACGCCGACCCGCCAGACCGTGGTCCTCTGGGCTTCCCAGACGGGCAACGCCGAGGACCTCGCCGCCACCGTCGGAACGGAACTGGCCGGCGGCGGCTCCGCGGCGACCGTGCACAGCATGGCGGACCGCACCCCCGCCTCCCTCGCTCCCGGCACGGATCTGCTGGTCGTCACGAGCACCTTCGGCGACGGCGACGCCCCGGACAACGGAGCCCCGTTCTGGGAGGCCCTGGCCGCGTCCGACGCGCCTCGGCTCGAGGACGTCCGGTACGCGGTGCTCGCCCTCGGCGACTCCACGTACGACGCCTTCTGCGGCCACGGCCGCCGACTCGACCGGCGCCTCGAAGAGCTGGGGGCCCGGCGCCTCCTGCCGCGCGTGGACTGCGAGCCCGACTACGAGGAGCCCGCCGCCCGGTGGCTGGAGCGGGTGCGCGACGCCCTGGCGGCCGCCCCGGAACCCGCCGCCCCGGAACCCGCCGGCCCGGAACCCGCCGCCGCCCCGCACCCGGCGGCCGCCGGGCCGTCCCGTGCGGTGCCGGACAAGAACTCCCCTTACACCGCCGGGCTGTCCGGCAACCGGCTCCTGAGCCTGCCCGGCGCCACGAAGGAGGTCCGCCGGTTCACCTTCGATCTGGGCGAGGAGGGCCCGGCGTACGAGGCGGGTGACGCCCTCGGCGTCCTCCCGGTCAACTGCCCCGACCTGGTGACGGAATGGCTGGCCGCCACCGGCCTCGCCCCGGACGCAGAGGTCGCCGTGCCCGGGCACGCCCCCATGCCGTTCGCCGTGGCGCTGCACCGGCACCTGGACATCACCCGTCTCACGCCCGACCTCCTGCGCTTCGTCACCGAGCACACCGGCGACCGCAGGCTGAAGCAGCTGACGCGCCCCGACAACAAGGACGGCCTCACCCAATGGGCCTGGGGGCGCCAGCCCGTCGACATCCTGGCCGAGTTCCCGGTCCGCCTCGGCGCGCAGGAGTGGGCCGAGCGTCTCAAACGCCTCCAGCCTCGCCTGTACTCCATCTCCTCCAGTCCCCTCGTCGACCCGCGCGAGGTGAGCCTGACCGTCTCGGTCCTTCGCTACGAGGGTCCGGGCGGCCGGCAGCGCAAGGGCGTCGCCTCCACCTTCCTCGCGGACGGCGAACCGGGCACCCCGGTACCGCTGTTCGTTCAGCGCTCGGGCCACTTCCGCCCGCCCGCGGGCGCGGACACGCCGGCGATCATGGTCGGCCCGGGCACCGGCATCGCCCCGTTCATGGCCTTCCTCGAACACCGCCGCGCCCTCGGCCACCACGGCGGCAACTGGCTGTTCTTCGGCGAACAGCGGCGGGCCACCGACTTCTACTACCGCGAAGAGCTCGAGGAGCTCCACCGGCACGGCACGCTCACCCGCCTCGACCTGGCCTTCTCCCGCGACCAGCGCACCAAGGTCTACGTCCAGGACCGCATGCGCGAGCACGGCGCCCAGGTGTGGTCATGGCTCCAGGACGGTGCCCACTTCTACGTGTGCGGTGACGCGAGCCGGACGGCGAAGGACGTCGACCAGGCGCTGCGCGACATAGCCGTGGCGCACGGCGGCCTCGACGAGGACGAAGCCGCCGCGTACCTGAAACAGCTCTCGGCCGACAAGCGGTACGGCCGCGACGTGTACTGAGCGCGGCGCGTACGGAGGAAGGGCCGGGACACCGCCCGCGGTGGTGGTACGGGGAAACGACCCGGAGGCGGGGGGACGAATCAGCGGGCGGTCAGGCCGTCCACCTCGGCCTCGAAGAGCAGGGCGGGGTCCAGGCCCATGCCGGTGAAGTGGCCCGCCAGCTCCAGGGACAGCACGCCGTGCAGGCGGGTCCAGAAGGCCATGGCCAGGCGCAGGGCCGACGGCGGGGCGTCCGGGTGGCTGCCGGCCCACTCCCGGTGGCCGGCCAGGTGGTCCTCGAAGGCACCGGCTTCCGCACCCGGGGCGGGGGCCGGTCCGGTGGCGGTGCAGGCATCGAGCAGGACGGACATCATCTCCGAGGCGATCGCGGTGACGTCCTGCGGCGCGTGGTAGCCGGGTACCGGGGTGCCGTAGATGAGGAAGTAGCGGTGCGGGTCCTCCAGGGCCCAGCGGCGGAGCACCTGCGCCAGCGCGGCGAGGCCGGGTCGGCCCGCCACCCCGTCGGCCGCGTCACCCGCGCCGCCGACGGCGATGAAGGCGTCGGCGAGGCTCCGGTAGGCGTCCCGGATGAGTTCGGTGATCAGCTCGTCGCGATTGGCGAAGTACCGGTACAGCGCCGGTCCGCTCATGCCCATCTGCTTGGCGATCGCATTGAGGGAGAGCGCCGAGGCGCCGGAGCCGGCGATCTGCTGCCAGGCCTTTTCCTTGACCTCGTCGCGCACCTGCTGCCGGTACCGCTCGCGCGGGGTCTTCGTACTCCCGATCATGCCCGTCACCCTCTCGTCGCCCATCGCCCGTCACCCATCGCCCGGATAGCGGTTGGTTAGAAGCTATCACCATCGGCAGGGACAGTCACGATCGGACGAACCACTCCCTTGACATCCGCGATACAGCCGCTCATTCTGGTTACAGCTTCTAACGAACACGAGATGCCGAAACACAAGAAGCGACAACCAACTGGAGGTCATGATGAACACCGCCGAGCTGATCGAGATCGTTCTGCCGGGCAAGGTCGAGCCGGAAGGCCTGGAGCTGCACCGCGGACCGGTTCCGGTCCCGGCCGCCGGGCAGGTGGTGGTCGCGATGGAGGCGACCGGCGTGTCCTTCGCCGAGCAGCAGATGCGCCGCGGCCGGTACTACGACCAGCCCGCGTTCCCCTTCGTCCCCGGATACGACCTGGTCGGCACGGTGCTGGCCGTGGGTGAGGGCGTCGGCTCCGGCCTGCTCGGCCGGCGCGTGGCCGCCCTGACGAAGACCGGAGGCTGGGCGAGCCACATCGCGCTGGACGCCGCCGACGTGGTGGAGGTACCGGACGGCGTCAGCGCGGTGGACGCGGAGACCGCGGTCGTCAACGGCGTCACCGCCTGGCAGATGCTCCACCGCAAGGCCCGGGTGCGCGCGGGCCAGACGGTGCTGGTCCACGGCGCCAACGGCGGAGTCGGCTCGATCCTGGTCCAGTTGGCGCTCGCCGCGGGCGCCCACGTGATCGGCACCGCCTCGCCCCGCCACCACGACGCGCTGCGCGCCCTCGGGGTGGTGCCCGTCGACTACCGCTCCGGCGACGTTCCCGCACGGGTACGGGCACTCGCGCCGGCCGGGGTGGACGCGGTGTTCGACCACGTCGGCGGCGAGGGCATCGTCGATTCCTGGCGTCTCCTGGCTCCCGGCGGCACGCTCGTCTCGTACGGCAGCGCCGCCACCCGCGACGACGAGGGCTCCGGCTCGTCGCCGATCCTCAAGCTCCTGGGCCGGGTGTGGATGTGGAACGCGCTGCCGAACGGCCGCAGTGCGTACTTCTTCAACGTGTGGGCCGGTCGCGCCTACGCCAAGGACCGCTTCCGGGCGCGCCTGCGCGCCGACCTCACCCAGGTGTTCACGGCTCTGCAGCGCGGTGAGATCACGGCGAAGGTCGCCGCCGAGATCCCGCTGGCCCGCGTCGCCGAAGCGATGCGCCTGGCCGAGTCCGGGACGGTCGCCGGGAAGGTCGTCCTCGTCCCCTGACCCGGCCGCCCGCCCCCTTCACCCTCACCACTCATCCAGGAGAACCGCCGTGCTGACCGCCCTGCTCGCCCAGGCCGCCGCCCTGCCCCTCGCCTTCACGCTCGGCATCGCCGGCGGCCACCACCCGGTGGAGATCGACCACGACGCCCCGGTCATCACGCGCGACGACATCGTCATCCACGCGCCGCTGCACAGGATCTGGAAGATCCAGACCGACGTGGAAGCCTGGCCGACGTGGCAGCCCGAGGTCGTCGGGGCGACCAAGCGCACGCCCGGCCCGCTGCGCGCCGGGTCCGTGTTCCGCTGGTCCGTCCACGGCCTCGCCGACATCGACTCCACCGTCCGGCAGGTCGTACCGCAGCGCCGCATCGCGTGGGGAGGACCGGCGCAGGGGATCACCGCGGTCCACGTCTGGACCTTCACCCAGCGCAAGGACGGGGTGCACGTCCACACCGAGGAGTCGTGGGCGGGTGCGCCCGTCGAGGCCGACACGCCCGCGCTCCAGCAGGCCCTCGACGCCTCGCTCGACACCTGGCTCCACCGCCTGAAGGCCGAGGCCGAAGGCGGAGCCTGAGCGGACGCCCCGGACACGGCCGTGTATGGGCTCGCCGCTGCCGGGCATGCGCTCTGTACGAGAAGGACAGGACACCTCACTCGGAGCCTCCGATGGCACCCTCGCACCCTCGGCCCCAGCGGCACCTCGACCTGCCCCCCGACATCAGCGCAGCCGGCCGCGCCCGCGACGCGACCTCGCGGTTTCTGCAGAACGCCGGCGACCAAGGGCAGCCGGTGCACCCGGCGGCCGCGGACGCCGCGGTGCTGATCGTGACCGAGCTCGTCACCAACGCCGTCCGGCACACCGACGGCCCGTGCACCCTCGATCTCGAGCTGCACGAGGGTCTGCTCGACATCGACGTCACCGACACCAGCTCGGCCCCGCCCGAGACGCGGATGCCCCACGTCAACGGGAGCGGCGGCTGGGGCTGGATCATCGTCCGCCACATCGCCCGTGACGTCGACGTCATGCCCACCCCCACCGGCGGGAAGCGCGTTCACGCCTGCATAGCCCTCGCCGGGTGACGCCGGTACGGGCCGGGCTCCGGTACGAGCGCCCCGTCAGCCCCGTCAGCCCCGCAGCCCCTCAGCCCGTCGGCGCGCTGCCGGCCGCCAGCCGCTCCAGGAGTGCGGCCCGGTGCAGCTCCGCGATCGGCGCGAGGAGGTCGGGCCCGCCGGCGGCGACCGAAGTGCGCGTCCAGGTCCGTCGGATACCGCAGCCAGGCGGCGAGCGTGACCGCTTGGCGGGCCTGCGCCTCCGCCAGGCCGCGCTGGAATGCGCCGCCGCCGGGCGGGTAGGCGCGGATGAGCCAGTGCGCTGTCGCCGCGACGAGCGGGGACAGAGAGAGGTCTGTGGGCACTGGCGGCCATCCGGCATGTTCGGGGGTTCCAGAACGCCACGGCAACGGCCGTGTCACCCGGGTCGGACTGGGATGGCCCGAATCGTTGCACACCACGGACCGCCCCTTCGAGGAGGAGAACGCCATGGGACACGGCGGTGACGTCATCGCAGAGCTGACCACCGACCACGGGGAAGTGGAGGATTTCTTCAAGGCAATCCAGAAGCTGCCCTCAGGGGACCCCCGCAGGAAGGAATACGCGGACAAGGCCACCATCGAACTGGTCCGGCACTCGGTGGCCGAGGAGGCGTACCTGTATCCGGCCGTACGCGAGTTCCTGCCCGAGGGGGACGCCGTCGCGGACAAGGAGCTGGAGGACCATGCGGCGGCAGAACGCATCATGAAGGACCTGGAGGGGTGCGACGCCGACGACCCCCGGTTCGACGCGCTGATCGACAAGCTCATGTCCGAGATCCGGGAGCACATCGCCGACGAGGAGCGCAACCTCTTCCCGCGGCTGCGCTCCGTGTGCTCGGCGGACACACTCAACGAACTCGGTGACAAGGTGCGCACCGCCAAGAAGACCGCACCGACGAGGCCGCACCCGTCCGCCCCGGACAAGCCGCCGGCCAACAAGCTCCTCGCGCCCGGGGTCGGCCTCGTCGACCGCCTGCGCGACATGATGAGCGGCCGCGGAAAGGACTCCTGACCGGGTGGCCGCGGCCCGCTCGGAGAGGAGCGGGCCGCGGCCGCTGTCCGTCGAGGCCGGCGGACCGCGCATCGCCGTTTCACCCCGCGAAGGTGATGTCCTCTGCGGAGCGGATGTCCGCCGCCATGTTGATCTGCATCATCCGCAGTGCGGCGTCCGCCAGGTCCTTGTGGATGTGGGCGACCGCGTCCCGTACGACGGTCACGTGCAGGTGGCGGATGTGGGCGTCCAGGGCGGAGTAGAGCACGCATTGTTCCGTCACCTGCCCGCACAGGATCAGGTGGTCCACCTCCAGCTCCCCCAGCAGATAGGCGAGCGGTGTCTCGTAGAAGATCGAGTGCCGTGCCTTGACGACGAACAGCGAGTCGCTGTCGGGCGCGACGGGTTTGACGAGTTCGGCGTGCGGGCCCGCCAAGGCCCTCTCCAGGATTTCGCCGTGGTGGGAGCGCCACAGTCCGAAGTTGTCGTTCACGTAGACCACCGGGACGCCGCGGCGGCGAGCCTCGTCCAGCAGCGTCCTGACACCGGGAAGGGCCCCGCGTGCGGCGGGCAGCAGCAGCTCCGCATCGTCATGGTCATAGGTGTTGATCATGTCGATGACGATCACCGCGCTGCCGGCCACCGCTGTCCGCCTCGGCTCGTTTCCGCCCCGCGTCAGCGGCCGAGGGCGTTCTTGAGCTGCTGCTTGCTCATCGTGGAGCGGCCCTCGATGCCGCGCTTCTTCGCCTCCTCGTACAGTTCGTCGCGCGTGCGCTCCGACGAGCCGCCGCCCCCGGCCTTCTCCCCGCCGCGCCGGGAGGCGGACGTGTGTGCGGACTGCCGTTCGCTCTTGCCGCTGGAACCACGGGGCATTGCAGGTCTCCTTCACCATGGGATGAACGGGCGCGGCCCGGCCGCGCGCGGCGTTCAACGTCATACTGCGAGCCGTCGCCCGACGCCGCTCGCCCGGATCCCCCAACCGGCGGCGCGGCGTGCTCGGGTGCGGGTGTGCTGCGCGGTTTCCGCCGGGCGCGTACCCGCCCGTACGCGGGGTAGTCGCCGCACATGAACACTTCGCGTCCGCTTTCCCTGGTGACGGGGGCGTCCAGCGGTATCGGCTTCGAGCTGGCCCGGGAGTTCGCCGCTCACGGCCATGACGTGTTCGTCGCAGCCGAGGACGACGACATCCACGGCGCCGCCCGACAGCTGAGCGTCCACGGGACGGAAATCCGTGCGGTCCAGGCAGATCTGGCCACCTGCGAGGGCGTCGAGACCGTCGTCCGCCAGGTGCGGGCCGAGCGGCGTCCCCTGTTCTCGGCGGCACTCAACGCGGGAATCGGCCAGGGCGGCGCCTTCCTGCGAACGAGTCTCACCGACCAGCTCCGCGTGATCGACCTCAACGTCACCTCCACGGTCCGCCTCGCCCGGCTCCTGCTGGAGGACATGGCCGCTGCCGGCGAGGGACGGCTGCTGATCACTTCCTCCGTCGCCGCCCAGCTGCCCGGCCCGTATCACGCGGTCTACAACGCGTCCAAGGCGTTCCTGCACTCCTTCGCCCTGGCTCTCCAGGCCGAGCTGGCGGACACCGGCGTCACGGTCACCGCGCTGCTGCCCGGGGCCACCGACACCCGGTTCTTCGTCCGCGCCGGGCTGCTCAACACCCGGCTCGGCAGGTCCAGGAAGGACGACCCGGGCCTGGTGGCCCGTCAGGCGTACGCGGCCCTCATGGCCGGCCGCCCGCAGGTCGTGGCCGGCTCGCTGCACACACGCGCCGAGGAACTGGCGACGCACGCCCTGCCCGGGCGGGTCAAAGCCGGACTGCACCGCCGCTGGGCCGAGCCCGGCAGGAGCAAGAGCCACCTGTGAGACGGCGCCGGCCCACTGCTGCGCGCGCCTTGTGTGATGCGCGTAGACGCCGAGGACCCTGCCCGGCCGACCTTTGCGCTCCCCGGCGCCGCGCCACGCGGGAACGCCGGACCCGCCGTAACGTGGAAGGGTCAGTGGACTCCGCGGTGAGGGGCGATGCGCCATGACCTGGGCTTCGTGGACAACGACAGGAGTGTTCGCCGGACGCGGCGGAGTACGCACCGAAGAGGCGGGGGTCCTCAGCGGGGACCTGACCGTGCACACCACCTGGTCGGGCCAGGAGGCCCAGGTGGCCGTGCAGTACAGCGGCGGCTCGGACTGGTTCACCGTCACCGGCAGTCCGGTGCCCTGCGCGTCCGAGGACGGCAGCCGCCACCTGCACCAGGCCATGGTGGACGCCGTACGCACCGGTGGGGCCGCCACCGTTCCCCGCAACCTGCCCGCAGACGCCCCCGGGGGCGGGGCGGGGCCGGTGTAGCGGGGGGGGGGCGGGGGGGCGCCCGGCGCGGGGGGGATGCTGCGCGAGACCCCCCCCACCCCCCCCCCCCCCCCGCACAACCGCCATTCTATGGCCATGCCGAACATGCCCTCGGAGAGTGT
>NZ_JBVIGX010000007.1:0-80859 GCF_055570595.1 Streptomyces sp. NPDC031132 | reverse complement strand
TCCTCCTCCCCCCCCCCCCCCCCCCCCGCCCCCCACCCCCCCCCCCCCCCCCCCCCCTCGTCCCCCCCCCCCCCCCCCCCCCCCCCCCCCGCGCCCGGCGAGGATGGGTCCATGGCAGACACCTTCACCACACGCACCCTCGATGTGACGACGGGCTCCTCGGAGACCGTGCACGACCTGACCACGGCCATTGAGGAGTTCCTGCGGGACGCCGCCCGTGGCCGCGACGGACTGCTCAACGTGTTCACTCCGCACGCCACGGCCGGGCTGGCCGTCATCGAGACGGGCGCCGGCAGCGACGACGACCTGCTGGAGGCCCTGCGCACCCTGCTGCCGGCCGACGACCGCTGGCGCCACCGCCACGGCTCCCCGGGGCACGGCCGCGATCACGTGCTGCCCGCGTTCGTACCGCCGCACGCCACGCTGCCGGTGGTGCAGGGCAGGCTGGCCCTGGGCACGTGGCAGTCCGTCGTGCTGGTCGACACCAACCGCGACAACCCGCACCGCACGGTACGGCTGTCCTTCCTGTCCTCGTAACCGTCCCCCCGGCTCCCCATCGGCGCCGGGTGCGCCGTGGACGGGCGCGGGCGTGTCAACCACCCCTGGAGCGGGGGCCTACGCTCGAGGCATGCGCATCGTCTCCCTGCTCCCCGCGGCCACCGACATCGTGGCCGAGCTCGGGCTGGCCGCCGATCTGGTGGGCCGTACGCACGAGTGCGACTGGCCGCCGCAGGCCGTGGCCGGGGTGCCGGTGGTGACCGCAGCCGAGTTCTCCTCGGACGCCCTGAGCAGCCGGGAGATCTCCGCCGCCATCGGCGGCGCCGCGCACAGCGGCTCCTCGCTCTACACCCTCGACACCGAGGCTCTGGGCGCCCTCGCACCCGATGTGATCCTCACCCAGGACCTGTGCGACGTCTGCGCGGTCTCCTACGCGGGAGTGAGACGGGCGGTGCGCGTCCAGGGCGCCGGGCCCCGGGTGCTCAGCCTCGAACCGCGCACCCTGGACGACGTACTGGACTGCCTGGTCACCGTGGGCGAGCTGCTGGGCGTACGGGAAGTCGCGCGGGCCCGGCGCGAGGCCCTCGCGACCCGGCTGGAGGCCGTCCGCACGCAGACGGCGGGGCGGCCGCGCCCCCGGGTGGTGGCCATCGAGTGGCTCGATCCGCTCTGGCCCGCCGGTCACTGGGTGCCGGAGCAGATCACGTACGCGGGCGGCGAGGCGCTGATCGCCGCGCCGGGCGAACACACCCGCCCCGTGGACTGGGACACGGTCCGGGCGGCCCGTCCCGACGTGCTCGTCCTGCTGCCCTGCGGGTTCAGCCCGGAACGTACCCTGCGCGAGCGGGAGTTGCTGACCTCGCTGCCCGGCTGGGCGGAGCTGCCCGCCGTACGGGCCGGGGAGGTGTGGGTGCTGGACGGGCCCGCGTACTTCAACCGGCCGGGCCCACGGGTGGTGCGCGGCGCGGAGGTCCTGGCGCACGTCCTGCACGGGGTCCGGGCCGGTGAGCCGGTGACGCCGGCGGAGGCCTTCCGGCTGGGCCGTTCCTGAGATCCTGCCCTACTCGGCGACGCGGTACGGGACGAAAGTGCTGCTGTTCTCGTCGACGGCCAGCGGGCGCCCGAGCGGCGGGACGGCGCGCTGCGGGCACTCCAGGCGCTCGCAGATCCGGCAGCCCATGCCGATGGGCGTGTCGGCGGAGGTGTCGTCCAGGTCGAGGCCGTCGGAGTAGACGAGCCGCGAGGCGTGCCGGATCTCGCAGCCCAGGCCGATCGCGAACGTCTTGCCGGGTTCGCCCCAGCCGCCCCGGTGCCGGGTGACGGCGCGGGCCGTCCAGAGGTAGCGCTGCCCGTCCGGCATGGCGGCGACCTGGACGTGGATGCGGCCGGGCGCGGCGAAGGCCTCGTACACGTTCCACAGCGGGCAGGTGCCGCCCGCGCGGGAGAAGTGGAAGCCGGTCGCGGACTGCCGTTTGGACATGTTCCCGGCGCGGTCCACGCGCACGAACGAGAACGGGACCCCGCGCAGCCTGGGGCGTTGCAGGGTACTCAGGCGGTGGCAGACCGTCTCGTAGCCGAGACCGAAGTGGTCGGTGAGCCGCTCGATGTCGTAACGGAATCCCTCGGCGGCCGTGTGGAAGGCGCCGTACGGGAGGATCAGCGCGGCGGCGAAGTAGTTCGCGATGCCGATCCGGGCGAGGCCGTGCGGGGTGGAACCGGCGCGGAAGTCCTCCGAGGCGAGCCGGTCCAGCTCGTCCCCGTACTCGAGCAGGGCCAGCTGCGTGGCCATCCGGAAGGCCTGCTGCCCCGGCCTCAGGCGGGCGGACAGCTGGAGCACGCGGCCGGATTCCGCGTAGTGGTGCAGCCGCTCGGAGCCGGCCGCCGAGTCGCCGGCGACCGCGATCCGTACGCCGTGCCGGTCCGCCAGCCGGGCGGAGAGGGCGCGGAGGACCTCGCCGGGCCGGATCCCGATGGTGCGGGCCAGCTCCTCGGCGGCGAGGTCGGTGTCGTGGAGGTAGTTCTGGCGGCGGTAGAAGAACTCGCGGATCTCCTCGTGCGGGGAGAGGGGCCCGCCGCCGTCCCCGTCGCGACCGTCCGCGACCCCGGCCAGGCCCTCGGCCAGCCGCTGGCTGCGCCGCCCGAGGTCCAGCAGCACCTGGGCGACCGCCGGCATCCGGGAGGCGAGGTCGGCGAGGTCGGAGGCGGAGACCCGGGCCTCCGCGACCTCCCCGGCCAGCGCTTCGCGCAGGTCCGCGACGAGGCGGCTGGTGTCCCGCTCCGAGAAGAACCCGGGATCGACGCCGAAGGCCTCGGTCAGCCGCAGCAGCACGGGCACGGTCAGCGGGCGGGAGTCGTGCTCCATCTGGTTGAGGTAGCTGGGCGAGATCGCGAGTACCCGGGCCAGGTCGGCCTGGCTCATCCGGCGCTCCTCGCGCAGCCGCCGCAGCCGCGCTCCCCCGTACGTCTTGCCCACCGTGCCCGTGCCCCCTCGTGTCCCGCGTCGGCCCAGCCCGGCAGTTCACATCGAACGCTTTGCAGACTTGGCAAACCAGCGCGAAAAGATGCGCAGAACTTAGCAGGCATCCCGCCTTGATGGCACTGGGTGTCATTGGGAGAGTCGTCCTGCGGCCCGCCGGACTCGGCGGCCGGCACGGAACAACCAGGCGCGATTCATGCCCTGATGTCGGCGATCCCGGCAGGTTCCGGCTGGGGTTCGACAACATTGCTCAGCTCGTTCCACGTACGGACGGCGGGCCGCAACCACTGCGAACGGCACACAGTGCCAAGCCTTTGCACCTTTGACGTACAGGCGCAGCTCAATCGACATCATGGAGACGGTGACGGTCATGGCAGACACGCACACGGCAGCAGCAGCGGACCTCGCCGAGCGCTGGGCGAGCGACCCGCGCTGGGCCGGCATCGAGCGGACCTTCTCCGCCGAGGACGTGGTCCGGCTCTCCGGCAGCGTCCGCGAGGAGCACACCCTGGCCCGGCGCGGCGCCGAGCGGCTGTGGCGCCGGCTGCACGAGCGGGACTACGTCCACGCGCTCGGCGCCCTCACCGGCGGCCAGGCCGTCCAGCAGGTCCGGGCCGGCCTCCAGGCCATCTACCTCTCCGGCTGGCAGGTCGCCGCCGATGCCAACCAGGCCGGCCACACCTACCCGGACCAGAGCCTCTACCCGGTCAACTCCGTGCCGCAGGTGGTCCGTCGGATCAACAACGCGCTGCTGCGCGCCGACCAGATCTCCACCGCCGAAGGCGGCACGGACGGCATCGACTGGCTGGCGCCGATCGTCGCCGACGCCGAGGCCGGTTTCGGCGGTCCGCTGAACGCCTTCGAGCTCACCAAGGCGATGATCGCGGCGGGCGCGGCCGGCATCCACTACGAGGACCAGCTCGCCTCCGAGAAGAAGTGCGGCCACCTCGGCGGCAAGGTGCTCGTCCCCACCTCGCAGCACATCCGCACCCTGAACGCCGCCCGCCTGGCCGCCGACATCGCGGACACCCCGACCCTGATCATCGCCCGTACGGACGCGCTCGCCGCGAACCTGCTGACCAGCGACGTCGACGAGCGCGACGCACAGTTCGTGACGGGTGAGCGCACCGCCGAGGGCTTCTACCGCGTCCGGAACGGCATGGCCCCGGTCATCGCCCGCGGCCTCGCCTACGCCCCGTACGCCGACCTCATCTGGGTGGAGACCGGCACCCCGGACCTGGCCCAGGCGCGCGAGTTCGCCGAGGCGATCCACGCGCAGCACCCGGACCAGATGCTCGCCTACAACTGCTCGCCCTCGTTCAACTGGAGGGCCGCGCTGGACGACGACCAGATCGCCAAGTTCCAGCGCGAGCTCGGCGCGATGGGGTACCGCTTCCAGTTCATCACCCTCGCCGGTTTCCACTCCCTCAACCACGGCATGTTCGACCTCGCCCGCGGCTACGCCGAGCACGGCATGACCGCGTACGTGGACCTCCAGGAGCGCGAATTCGCCGCCCAGGAGCACGGGTTCACCGCGGTCAAGCACCAGCGCGAGGTCGGCACCGGCTACTTCGACCTCGTCTCCACCGCCGTCAACCCCTCCTCCTCCACCACCGCGCTCGCCGGCTCCACCGAGGAAGAGCAGTTCCACTAGGAACCCGACGGGTCCTGGGACCCGCTTCGGTCCAACGAACAGCACCGCTTCGCCCGCCCCGGCCCGTCGGCCCGTGTTGCGGAGGGCCGGACGCACCGTCCCGTCCGGCCCTCCCCTCCCTGGAGGAGACCCGCATGTCCACCCACGCACTGACCCGCACCGTCCAGGTCCACGGAACGCCGGGCGAGCGCCACGAGGAGATCCTCACCCCCGCGGCCCTGGACTTCATCGGCCGACTCGACGCCGCCTTCGCCCCGCGACGGGTCGAGCTCTTCAAGGAGCGGCAGCGCCGCCACACCAACCTGGCCGCGGGCTCGCCCCTGGACTTCTCCCGTGCCACCTCGGCCGTCCGGGCCGACCCCGGCTGGCGGGTGGCCCCGCCCGCGCCCGGCCTGGCCGACCGCCGCGTCGAGATCACGGGCCCGCCGGAGCGCCGGATGACCGTCAACGCCCTCAACTCCGGGGCGTGCGTGTGGATGGCGGACTTCGAGGACGCCACCGCCCCCACCTGGGACAACGTCATCGGCGGACAACTCAACCTGCTGGACGCTTGTCAGCGGCGCATCGACTTCACCACCCCGGAGGGCAAGGAGTACCGGCTCGGCACGGACCTCGCGACCCTCGTGGTCCGCCCCCGCGGCTGGCACCTCGCCGAGGAGCACCTCACGGTCGACGGCCGGCCCGTCCCCGCTTCGCTGGTCGACTTCGGCCTGTACTTCTTCCACTGCGCGCAGCGGCAGGTCGATGCCGGGTACGGCCCGTACTTCTACCTCCCGAAGCTGGAGAACCGGTACGAGGCGCGCCTCTGGAACGACGTCTTCGTGCTCGCCCAGGAACTCCTCGGCATCCCCCGCGGCACCGTCCGGGCCACCGTCCTCATCGAGACGATCACGGCCGCGTTCGAGATGGAGGAGATCCTCTACGAGCTGCGCGAGCACAGCTCCGGTCTCAACGCAGGCCGCTGGGACTACCTGTTCAGCCTCGTCAAGAACTTCGGGCACCGCACCGACTTCCTGCTGCCCGACCGGGCCAAGGTGACCATGACCGCCCCGTTCATGCGGGCGTACGCCGAGCTGCTCGTCCGTACGTGCCACAAGCGCGGCGCCCACGCCATCGGCGGCATGGCCGCGCACGTCCCCGGCAAGGACGCGGCCGCGAACGAAGCCGCCCTGGCGAAGGTCCGGCTCGACAAGGAGCGCGAGGCGGAGGAGGGCTTCGACGGCTCCTGGGTGGCGCACCCCGGGCTGGTCCCCGTCTGCCGGGAGGTCTTCGACGGCGTCCTGGGCGAGCGCCCGCACCAGATCGACCGCCCCCGCGAGGACGTGGGCGTCCGCGCCTCGGACCTGCTGTCGGTCCGCCGCATCAGCGGGCCGCCCACGGCGGAGGGGGTGCGTGCCGATGTGGCCGTGGCCCTGCGGTACTTCGACGCGTGGCTGCGCGGCAGCGGCGCCGTGGCCCTCTACGGGCTCATGGAGGACGCGGCCACCGCCGAGATCGCCCGCGTCCAGCTCTGGCAGTGGCTGCGCCACCGCCTGATCACCCGGGAGGAGGTGCTGCGGCTGGTCGACACCGAATGCGCGGCTCTCGCCGCGGAGCAGCCCGACGCCCTGGTCGAGGAAGCGCGCGGCATCCTGGAACGCACCGCCCTGGGCCGCGAGCTGCCCGCGTTCTTCACGCCGGACGCCTACTCCCGCCACCTCGTCCGCCGTACGGAGGCCCGCTCATGAACACCCTCCGCTCCGAGGTCCGCCGCATCGGCATCGTCGGCGGCGGTCAGATGGGCGCCGGAATCGCCGAAGTCTGCGCCCGCGCGGGCCTCGACACCATCGTCTGCGAGGCCGGCGCCACGGCGGCCCGCGCCGCCCGCGAGCGCGTCGCCGTCTCGCTGGAACGCGCCGTGCAGCGCGGCAAGCTCGACCGGGTCTCCGCCGAGGACGCGCTGGCCCGCCTGCTGTTCACCGGGGCCCTCGAGGATCTCGCGGACCGGCAGCTGGTCATCGAAGCCGTGGTCGAGAACGCCGACGTGAAGACCGAGCTCTTCACCGCTCTCGACAAGGTCGTGGAGGACCCGGAGGCGATCCTCGCCTCCAACACCTCCGCCATCCCGATCATGCGCCTGGGCATGGCCACCCGTCGTGCCGACCGAGTGCTGGGCCTGCACTTCTTCAACCCCGTCCCGGTCCTGCCCCTGGTCGAGATCGTCTCCTCCCTCCACACCACGGCGGGCACCGCCGAGACGATGGAGTCCTTCGTCCGGGACACGCTCGGCAAGACCGCGATCCGCTCCCAGGACCGGTCCGGGTTCGTGGTCAACGCACTCTTGGTCCCCTACCTGCTGTCGGCGATCCGGATGGCCGAGTCCGGCTTCGCCACGGCCGCCGACATCGACGCCGGCATGGTGCTCGGCTGCGCCCATCCCATGGGCCCGCTGAAGCTCGCCGACCTGATCGGCCTCGACACCGTCGCCGCGATCGCGGAATCCCTCTACGCCGCAATCAAGGAACCCCTGTACGCCCCGCCGCCGCTCCTCGACCGGATGGTCCAGGCGGGACTCCTCGGCCGCAAGACGGGCCGCGGGTTCCACCCGTACGACCGGGGCTGAGGGGCCCCGGTTCGCCGGGCGGGCCGAGGGCGCCCCGGCTGCTGGGGGAATGGCGGGGCGTGACGAGTGGTGTCGTCGCGCCCCGCCTCGCCCGGCCCCCGCTGCCTCTCGACGACTCGGGCAGGACGCCGCTGGGTCAGACGCCGCCCTCGATGAGCGACCAGCCCGACGAAACGTCGGCGAGCGGGCCGACGTTGGCGTAGTCGCCGTTGACGAGGGTCGACGTCCAGGCGGTCCCGTCGTTCTTGTAGAAGAACAGGCTGTCCGAGGTCCGGCCCACCTTGTCCCAGATGCCGGAGGTGCCGATCTTGCGGAAGTCGATGCCCGAGCCGTCGGTCGCGTCGGACACCCGGAACTCGAGTTGGCCACCGGCCCTCGCCCAGGACAGCACGGAGTCCTCGGTCGCGGTCAGCTGCCCCAGGTACTCGTCCTTGGGGATGCTTCCCGTGTCCGTGTAGACGCCGCTCTTGAGGGTCCCGTAGCCCACGTTGCTCCAGGGGGATTGGCTCGACCCGTGCCTGGCCGCGGAGACCAACGTGTCGCACGAGGCGGCCATCGTCCCCCAGCCCGTGCTGAAGTCGTCGTACACGCGCACCTGTCGGAACGCACCGTTCTTGAGGGTGCCGGTGACGCCGTGGCCGGTGTCGCCGTCGTAGAAGATCACGGAGTCGCCGGACGCCTCGATGAAGGTCCAGTCCGTGGAGAAGTTGTCGAACGTCCGGGTGCGGTGGTACAGCCCGTTCCTGAAGGTGCCGACTTCCCCGCCCCCGGTGTCCTTGTTGTACAGCAGCAGCGAATCGCGGCTCGCTGCTGCGTGCGTGTAGCCGGCCGGGAGGTCGAGCGCCCCCTTGTAGCGCCAGCGGCCCGCTGAGAGGGTTCCTGTGCCGGCTTCGCCGCTGCCGGACTTGTAGAAGAGGATCGAGGTGCTCGGCGTCGTCTGGTTGCAGAACGCCGAAGCGGCCGTCGCGGGCGTCACCGGACCGGCCAGCAGGACGGCCGTCGCGGACGTGGCAGTGGCAAGGGCGGCCACGAGGGATTTCTTCATGTTTCTCCCCTTTTCCTCGCACTTGGGTGCGTGCGGCACCGGGGCGGGTGCGGCCGGCCATCGGGGCGCGCCGGAATGCCCGCGCCGCAGCCGTGCACGATCTGAAGGAGGACGCCCCCCACGCGCGGCCGGTCCGCTCCCGCGGCTCCGGCCCGTCGCCGCTGCCGAGCTCGTTCCGCGCTCGGGCCGAGACGTCCTCGTTCATCGTGCGCTGCCCGGCAACGCACCGCATCTCGGTTCGGTGGCCGGCGGCCGTGCCGTAGCCGTGGGTCAGCCGGCGGGCGGGGCTCCGGCGGTCTTGCGCAGAACCCCTATTTTGTCGATGCGGTGCTCGGGGTTGCCCCGGGCGTCGCTCCAGAAGTTGCCCTCCGCGTGATCCTCCGGTGTGGCGCAGGTCGAGATCGTGATCATGGCCTGCGTGGGGGCCGCCCCGGGCGCCCCGGGCACTGCGGCGCGCTGTTCGCTCAGCGAGCTCTCCGAGCGGAAGGACGTCTTGCGGGTCTCGACGATCTCGTACGTGTACACCGACTCACCCACGGTCACAAGGACCGTGTCGCCCTTGTCGACGGAAGGCAGGTCGTGCAGTGGACCGCCCGCCGACAGGCGGTGCGCGGTGACCAGGAAATTGCCCACCTGACCGGGCCCGACCCCGCCCCGCGCGCCGTACGGGCTGGCCGCCACGCCGAGGTCCTGGATGCGGGTCCCGGGTCCGTCGTCGGTGGTGCCCTCGTACGGCACCACGCGCAGCCCGGCGATACCGGCCGAGGGTATGGACAGCGTCGATACCCGGGTACGGACGCCGGCGCCGGGGCCCACGGACGCCGCCGCCGAAGGAGCGGTACTGGGCGCCGGGGACGGCTCCCGCACGGGCGTGTACGTCACGGCGGCCACGGTCGGCGCAGCCACCGCACCTGCGGCGGCCGACGGCGCACACGCGGCCAGCAGCGCGGTCACGGCCCCGGCCAGTACGGCGGGCACGGCTCGGGACGGAAACGGCAGCAACATGGGCGCCAGGGTGACATACGGGACAACGGGTTGATAAGGGTCCAGGTCTGTGACCTGCCTCCCGTGGCGCGGTCCTGTGCTCGGTCCGGATCGAGGCGCTCCGACGAGAGCACCGGCGACCGGGGTCCGTGTAGGCCTCTCGAGCAAAGGGTGATAAGCATCCCGACGTCGCATTCGTGTCAGCAGGGGGAGCGCCATGAAGTACGACCTGTCCGAGCGCCTGGTGGTGGGGATCGCCTCCAGTGCCCTCTTCGACCTCACCGACTGCGACGCGGTGTTCCGGGAGCAAGGCGAGGATGCCTACCGGATCTACCAGGAGACCCATGTGAACGATGTCCTCGGCAAGGGGGTGGCCTTCCCCTTCGTCAGGCGCCTGCTGTCTTTGAACAACCTCTCGGACCCGTCCGATCCCTTGGTCGAGGTCATCATCCTTTCCCGCAACGACCCGGACACCGGCATGCGCGTCATGCGTTCGATCAAGGCGCACGACCTGCCGATCAGCCGCGCCGTCTTCCGGCAGGGTCGACCCTCGCACCGCTTCATGCCGGCACTGAACATGTCGTTGTTCCTGTCGGCCAACGGACCTGACGTTCGCACCGCAGTCGCAGACGGACTGCCTGCGGGGCACGTACTCGAAACGGCACGAATCGACGACGAGTCCGACCCCGAACTCCGCATGGCCTTCGACTTCGACGGAGTGGTGGCGGGCGACACCGCCGAGAAGATCTACCAGAGCGGCGGTATCGACGAGTTCCGTGCGCACGAAGTCCGCAATGCCACCACCCCCCACGATCCCGGCCCCCTACGAGACTTCCTCGCCGGCATCAATCGCATCCAGCGCCGCGAGGAGGAGCAGCGCCGCAAGGACCACACGTATCAGCTCCGCCTTCGGGTATCCCTGGTCACCGCTCGGGATGCCCCGGCACATGAACGTGCCATCACGAGCCTCAAGCAGTGGGGGCTACGGGTCGACGACGCCTTCTTCCTCGGCGGTATCGACAAGGCTGCGGTCATGAGGACGCTCGACCCGCACATCTTCTTCGACGACCAGGTCTCTCATCTGAACGACACGGCACCGGGCACCCCCAGCGTTCACATCCCTTTCGGAGTGGTCAACACAACGCCCCGCACCGCGGAAGGGTGATGACGGCCGCCGACGCCGGCGGGGCTCCCGTCACGCGCGCCGAGGACCGGCCGGGGCGGCGGCCTCCAGATCGTCGATGCTGCCGGACATGACGGTGCGCACGTGCCGGGTCAGGTGTTCGGCCGGCCAGTCCCACCAGGCGAGGGCGAGGAGGCGGGTGACGTCCGCCTCGCTGTACCGGGTCCGGATCAGCTTGGCCGGGTTGCCGCCGACGATCCCGTAGTCGGGGACGTCGTCGACGACGACGGCTCCGGAGGCGACGACCGCGCCGTGGCCGATGCGTACTCCGGGCATGACCGTGGCACCGTGGCCGAACCAGACGTCGTTGCCGACGACGGTGTCCCCGCGGCCGGGGAGGCCGGTGACGAGATCGAAGTGCTCGGCCCAGCCGCCGCCCATGATGGGGAACGGAAAGGTCGAGGGGCCGTCCATGCGGTGGTTGGCACCGTTCATGATGAACCGGACGCCGGTGCCCAGCGCGCAGAACCTCCCGATGACCAGCTTCTCCGGCCCGTAGTGGTAGAGCACGTTGCGGGTCTCGAAGGCGGTGGGCTCGTCCGGATCGTCGTAGTACGAATACTCGCCGACCTCGATCAGCGGAGACCTCACCAGCGGCTTCAGGAGTACGACGCGCGGCTGTCCGGGCATCGGATGGAGCACCGAGGGATCGGGCGGAACAAGATTCACGGTGGAACCCCTCCGGACGGGCTGTGCGTGCATGGACAGTAGGTCCATGATCCCGGACATGGGGTCCGGCACGTCGGCGGCGCTCTTCGCGCCCCGCGTACCAGCGGTGATCACGGGCGCGTCCGGCCGGAGAGGGACCGGGGACGGACGCCGACGAGCCCGATGCCCCGTCCCTCAGGGGCCGGAAGGATCCTCGAGGTCGTGGCCGGACTGCCGCGGGACCTCCTCGAGGCGGCCGGTCACCACCAGGTTGCCCTCCGGGGTGCGCCGCGCGAGTTCGCCGGTGCGGAAGTACCCGTCGGTGGTGAAGGAGCGTGCGTTGTGCTCCGGCGCCCGGTAGTAGCCGCGTACGGTGTACGGGCCGCGGGCGAGGAGTTCGCCGGGCTCCCCGTCCGGCAGGTCCTTGCCGTCGGCGTCGACGATGCGGATCTCGTCGTCGGCCGAGAGCGGCCGGCCGTGCGTGGTGAGCACGGTCTCGTCCGGATCGGCGGGCCGGGTGAGCGTGAGCAGCCCCTCGGCCATCCCGAAGACCTGTTGCAGGCGACAGCCCAGTTCGGGGCCCATCCGCTCGGCGATCGCCCGGTGCACGGGCGCGCCGCCGATCTGCACGAGGCGCAGACTGCTCAAGTCGGCCTGGACCGTGGGGAGTGCGTCGAGCCAGAGCCGGGCGGCGGCGGGCACGAGCGACGTGAGGGTGACCCGCTCCCGCTCGATGACCGCGAGGCATTCGGCGGGTTCCGGGTCCTCGAGCAGCACGACGGTGCCGCCGGCGGAGAGGGTACCGACGATGCCCGGGCAGCCGAAGGTGAGGTTGAACTCGGCGGGAAGCGCAGCGAGGTACACGTCGTTCTCGGTGAGCGAGACCAGCTCGGCGGCGGCCCGCGCCTGGTAGGCGTAGTCGTCGTGGGTGCGGGGAACGAGCCTGGGCGCCGCGGCGGCGCCGCCGGAGAGCAGGAAGAACGCCGCCTGGCCGGCGCTCTGCGCGAGCGCCGGCTCGGGCGCGGCGTCGATGGAGCCCAGCGGGGAGTACTGGCAGCCCGAGGGGTCGGTCGTCAGGCCGCCGTACGGGGACGACTCGCCCGGCGCCTCAAGGGTGAACACCCGCCGCAGGAAGGGCCATCGGGCCGCGATGTCCGCGGCCATCACCGTGTGGTCGAAGCCCTGGTACGTCGAGGGAGCGACGTACCCGACGGCCTGGGTGACCCGTACGAGGTCGGGCACCTCGGAGGCGCGGTGCGAGACGGGGCAGAACACGGGGATCACGCCGATGCGCATCAGCGCGAACACGGTGATGACGAACTCGGGCACGTTCGGCAGCTGGACGACGACCCGCTGCCCGGGCCGGAGGCCGCGCAGCCGGAACCCGGCGGCCATGCGGTCCACGCGCCGGTTCAGGTTCGCGTACGTGATGCGGGTGGCGCCGTGCACGAGCGCGGTCCGCGGTCCGTACTGCAGGGCCCAGCCACGCAGCAGGTTGTCCAGCGTGTTGCCACGCCAGTGCCCGGCCGCCCAGTAGTGGTCGACGTACTCCTCGGGCCAGGGCGTGCAGCCGTCGAGCAGGGGTGCCATGCGTTTCGCTTCCTTCCGGGCCGGCCGGTGTCCATCCGGGCCAGGGCCCCGGCCCTCCCCGACCTACGACGCCGGGAAGCAACTCGACGTCCTGACCTTGGAATCCAATGTTTCAACACGCCTGTACGCAATGCGCCTTCCTGACCATGGATGCCGAATTCCATCGGCGGAACGTCCAATCGGGGACGCTGACCAGCGGGAACGGCCCCTCCTGGGGTCGGCTCCACGCTCCTGGTTTGAAGGCCGCCAGGCCGGTCAGACGCCAAGGGCCACCCGCGTGCACCGGGGGCGGCAGCCGCCACGTCCAAGCGATCGGAACAGTGCCATGGATGCCAGGGAAACCCACCCCCACAGCTCGGAACCCCGTTCCTCCCCCGAAGCGACCCGGCAGCGCCTCCTCGCGATCTACCTGAACGACCACCTCGCGGGCGCCAGCAGCGGCGTCTCCCTCATCCGCCGCATGGCACGTACGCACCGCGGTACCCCTGCGGGGGTGCCCCTGGCCGCGCTGGCCGAGCAGATCGCCGATGACCGGGAGAGCCTGCGCGAGATCATGACGGCCCTCGACGTCCCCGCGCAGTGGCACAGGGTCGTCATGGGCCGCCTGGCCGAGAAGGCGGGCAGGGCCAAGCTCAACGGCCGCCTGGTGAGCCGCTCACCCCTCAGCGACGTCCTCGAGCTGGAAGCCATGCGGCTCGGAGTGGAGGGCAAGGCATCCCTGTGGCGGTCGCTGGGGACCCTCGCCGCCACCGCCGAAGCCCCTCTCGACCCGGTGGCCGTCGGCCGGCTCCTGGACCGCGCGCAGCGGCAGGCCGCCGTCCTGGAGGACCTGCGGGTGGAGGCCGCGGGCCGGACCTTCACCGCCACCGCCGAAGGCTCCGTCGGCGCCGGCCGGGGCCGCGCCGACGGCACTCCACGGCACCGGCTGTCGCGGAGGGCGGGGTGGGCGTCATGAGGGTCGTCGTCACCGGCGCCAGCGGCAACGCGGGCACCAGCGTGGTCGAGGCCCTGGCGGCCGACCGGGCGGTCACCGACGTGCTCGGTGTCGCCCGTCGCCGGCCCCGCCTGAGCATCCCCGGCGTGCGGTGGACCGAAGCCGACGTCGAGCCCGGCCGCAGCGACCTGACCGAGGTCTTCGCGGGCGCCGACGCGGTCGTCCACCTCGCGTGGAAGTTCCAGCCCACCCACGACCCCGTGGTCACGTGGCGGACCAACGTCCTGGGAAGCATCAACGTCTTCGAGTCCTGTGCCCGGGCCGGTGTCCGCGCCCTGGTGCACGCCTCGTCGGTCGGCGCGTACTCGCCCGGTCCGGACGACGGGCGCCCGGTCGACGAGTCCTGGCCCACCCACGGCTGGCCGGGCGCCGCCTACACCCGGGAGAAGGCCTATCTGGAGCGCTACCTCGACGGCTTCCAACTCGCCCACCCCGAACTGCGGGTGGTGCGGATGCGGCCGGCGTTCCTGTTCAAGAAGGAGTCGGCGAGCGAGCAGGGCAGGATCTTCGGCGGCCGGTTCCTGCCGTGGCGCCTGATCCGGCCGGGCCTGCTGCCCGCACTGCCCGCCGTGTCCGGCCTGCGCTTCCAGGCCCTGCACACCGACGACGCCGCCGAAGCGTACCGGGCGGCCGTCGTCCGACCCGTCCGCGGCCCGTTCAACCTGGTGGCCGACCCCGTACTGAATACGGCCGCCGTGGCGGGCATCCTGCGCGCCCGTACGCTGCCGCTCCCGGCCGGCGCCGCCCGTGCCGCGCTCGCCGCGGCCTGGCGGGTGCACCTCGTACCGGCCGATCCCGGCCTGCTGGACGCCGTACTGCGCCTCCCCCTGCTCGACGCCGGCCGGGCCCACGACGAGCTGGGATGGACGCCGTCGACCACCGCCACGGAGGCCGTCGCGGCGTTCCTCGAAGGCCTCCACCAGGGAACCGGCCTCGACACCCCACCCCTGACCCCCGCAGCGGCGGGCGCAGGGCGTTAGCAGCAGGGACAGACCATCAGCAGGAGTGAGAGGACCGACCATGAGCGAAGGAAGCCGGCCGAGCGAGCGGACTCGGCAGATGCGTGACAAGGCTCAAGAACTCGAGCAGGCGGCCCAGCACGCCACGGATCCCGTGGAACGGCAGCGGCTGAGGGACAAAGCCCTGCGCATTCGCGAGAAGAGCGAGCAGGTGAACGGGAGGGGCAGCGGAACCATGGACCCCATGTAGCCCTCTCAGCCGGGGGCGCTTCCGGGGACGCTTCCGGGGGCGAGGTCTTCGCGGACGGCGGCGAGCGCGAACGCGTGGCCGGCCGGGTCCGCGTAGCGGCGCAGGGTGGTCCGGCTGCCCGGCAGGCTGCCGTCGTCCTCCGCGGCCACCGGGCGGGCCCCCAGGGTCACGGCCTCGCGCTCGGCCTCGTCGAGGCACCGCTCCTCCACGAGGATGCACAGATGGGCCTGTTGGGAACCCTCCGGGAGCGGCCAGCTCGGCGGGGCGTGGTCCGGGTCGCGGCGGACGCCGAGTACCACCCCGGCGCGGCCGGTGACGAGGAGGAGGTCCCCGTCGCCCGGGGCCGGTCCTGCCGTGGCACCGAGCAGTTCGGCGTAGAACCGTGCCAGCAGCTCGGGCTCGGCACTGTCCAGGACGAGAACGGTTGTCTTGGGTACGGTCATGCACCCCGTTTGCCCTGTGTCGACGTCCGTACACGGCGCGTGTCCGTAGGCGGGGCCGGACGGTGGGGACCGGCTCGGCGCACTCGATCACTCAGGAGCGGATGCGGAGTCCGATCTCCCTCTCCTGATCGCCCGACACGGCTCCCAGGTCCTCGACGGTGAAGTGTCCGGCGAGCGCGGCCTGCACCCGCTCCACCGCGCGGGGGCCTCCCTGGAGCGTGACGCTGACCGGGTCCTTCAGCCGAACGGGCGTTGCCTGCCGCTCCGCCGGATCCGCCGCCTTCGCCGCGTCGAGGGTCGCGCTCCACACGGTCGCGGCCAGTCCGCCTTCCGCTGCGCTGCCCGCCCCGGCCTCTCCGGGGAAGGAACGCTCGAGCAGGTCGAGGACGGCACGCGCGTCCTCCGCAGAGCAGTCGCCGACCGCCACCACCACTTCGGCCGCCGGATTGTCCTTGTCCTGGCTGTCCATCAGGGGCTACCTCTCTCGCGCCGCGTACGTCGGGGCCGACCCCGCGGAACAGGCACGTCCACGCTCACACACGGAGTCGGCCCCCGCATCATTTGCCGCACGGAGGTGTGACTCCTTCCCCTGCCGGGGGCCGGACCAGGATGCGGCCCGCGACGCCGGGGCGCCGCGGGCCGCATCCTGGTCCCGTGAGTCCGAGAGGACCCGCCGGGCGGCGTCAGGTCCTGTCGCGCTTGTCGCGCAGGGAGTCCTGGATGCCGCGGGCGCGCTCCTCGGTTTCGCTCACGGCTTCCTTCGCCTTGCCCTTGGCCTGGTCCATCTTGCCCTCGGTCTTCATCCGGTCGTTGCCGGTGGCCTTGCCGACGGCTTCCTTGGCCTTGCCCTTGGCCTGGTCCATCTTGCCCTTGTCAGCCATGGTGAACTCCTTGGTTCGTGGGAATCCCGACGGGGTCAAACTAGACGAAACCGGACGGTCGCGCGCGGTGGGGCCGGCGGTTGCCGCGCGTGGGCGGAACGGACCTGCCCAGGGGACCCGAACGTTCCCCGGTCTCCTTGTCCGAGCCTGCGGGTCCGGGCCGTGCACAGGCCGCCTGCCCGGTCGCACCCCTGGCATGCGCAACGATTGCGATTCCCCACCGGATGGACTGCGCGTCGTCGGTCCTGCCGCTGTCGGCGGGGCGGGGGCGCGCTACGGCTGCCCCTCCTCGGGGTCCTCGATGACGTGCACGGCGGCTTCCTCGGCCGATGCGGCCCCCGCGTCGATCCCCACGTCGTGCGCGAGGACGGAATTCGCGTGGGGCGAGGCGGTGGCCGGGGCCAGCCGTCCGGCGCGCGGGCCGCCCGCCTGCGCGTCCACGGGCTCGCCCTCGCCGTCGACCAGGTCCCCGATGCCGTCTCCCGCCGGGGGTTCCTGGTCGGGTTCCTCCCGGGCGAGGCGTTCGTCGAGGCTCTCGCCCTGCTGTTGCGCCACACCGGTGGTGGCGTCCCCCTGCCTCGTATGGGGCCGCTCGGGCGGGGAGTAGCCCTCGTCGAGCAGCGCGTCCGTGCCGGGCTCGCCGAGGCTGTCGTCCATGTCGGGCTGCCGTTCGGAGGCCTCGTCCTCCGGCTGGGGCTGGTAGACGTCGTCGCCGCGGGCATCGGTATCGCTCATCGGTCCGCCCTCCTTCTCGTCGCGGAAGCCGTCGGAAGCACACCGCGTGTTCTCCGTCAGCGGCCGAGGGCCCGCTTGAGTTCGGCCTTGTCCATCTTCGAACGGCCGTCGATGCCGCGCTGCTTCGCCTCGTTGTAGAGCTGCTCCTTCGTGGGGCCCTGGGAGCCGCTGTGAGAGCGCTGCCCGCCCCGCTTGGACGACGACATGTCCTGCGTGGAGGAGCGGCTCGCGGTCTTCGACTCCCCGGAGCGGGCGCGTTCCTTGTTGACCGTGCGGGCGGCGATCTCCTTCGCACGCTTCGTGCTCTCGCCGCGCTGTTCGGCGCTCTCCTTGATGTGTTCGTACTGACGTTCACGCTTGGGACTGGAACCGCGAGGCATGGTGGCTCCTCCACTCGGCTCGGATGCGGAATCTCGGATGCGGAATCTGTTCACGGGTCCACCGGATCCACCGGACCCGTACGGCGCCTGCCCGGCGAGGACGACGTCATTCAGCATTCGAGCCCTCTACTCCCTGCCGTGGAGCCGCGGCAGCGGAGCGAAGGCGCCGCTCCGCGCGCCGCGTCGGCGACCGGGCGGCTGAACCCGACCCCACCGGCCGGGTGACCACCTCGTCCCCGACCGGCGTGTGAAGCCGGCGCCTTCACGTTTCCGGACGAGGATGCTCCGGTCGGTTCCCCTCTCCCCGTCGGCTGGAGTGCACACGGTGCTCGAACGCAAAAAGCTCAAGGGTCGCACCCAGGTCACCTTCGTCCTTCCCGAGGACGCCCCGCCCGGACCGGTCAGCGTGGTCGGGGACTTCAACCACTGGAACCCCGCAGCCCACCCCTTGGAGTCCCGGGGGAACGGCACCCGGGCCGCGACCGTCACCCTGCCCGCCAACAGCGGACACTCCTTCCGCTACCTGGCAGCCGGTGACCACTGGTTCGACGACGAGAACGCCGACGATCACGACGGCACCAACAGCCGCCTCCACACCTGACCGGCGCGGACACGCTCTGCTCACCGAACTCGGCGACCAGGAGGCCCGTGTGAACAGCCCGGCCGGCCTTTCGGAAGGCTGCCTTGACGCCCTCCAGCGTCTGAAGGAGACGCGGGAGATCAACACCGTGATTTTCCGCGACACGCCCGGTGGACTGGCGCCGGAGGTCGAGGGGAACCTGACCCACGACGAGCTGCTCCAGGCGCTGCCCGTCGACGAGCCGCGCCTGGTCGTCCACGAGCTGTCGTTCGCCAGCCCGGAAGGCATGCGCAGGAACGAGCGCGTACTGATCCTGTGGGTCCCCCCGGGGGCGAGTGAGCGGGACGAGGCGGCCTACACGCCCGGCTACACCGCGCTGGAGGAGTTCCTGGCAGACGTTCACGTCCGCCTCACGGCCAGGCGGACGGACCAGCTGGAGTACCAGAGGCTCGTCGCCCTGGCCGGCTGAGCGCGCCGCGGCTGCCGCACGGCGGCCCGGACGACACGCAGGCCGGCGGCCGCCACGCCGTGCAGGTGTGGCGGCTGCCGAAGCCTTTCCTCACCCGGACGGGCTGCCGGTGAGCGGGGGCCGGCCCGGGTCAGACCTGTCCGCGCCATGCCCCGGTGGCCGTACCCCGGTCTTCGATGAAGTGCTTGAACCGCTTCAGGTCTCCCTTGACCTGGCGGTCGACGAAGCCGAGCTTGTCGCCGATGTTCTCGGCCATCCCGTCCGGATCGAAGTCCATCATCAGCGTGACCTGGGTGTGCGACGGGTCGATCGGCCGGAAGGTGACCAGCCCCGACTGTTCGGTCTCACCACCGACGGTGACCCAGGCGACCTTGGTGTCCGGGATCTGTTCGGTGATCTCCGCGTCGAACTCCCGCTCGACGCCGGCGATCTTCGTCACCCAGTGCGTGAGCGTGTCCGAACGCTGTTCGATCCTCTGGACCCCGTCCATGAACTGGGGGAACGACTCGAACTGCGTCCACTGGTCGTACGCTGCCCGGACGGGAACGTCGACCTCGATCGACTCCTTGACCTGCGACATGACGTGCCTCCTCGGTCTGGCGGATCGTGATGCGGGAACCTGGGCCTCGGCCCTGTCCGGCTCCCGCGGGGCATCGCATCCCTGCCCGCTCGCCACCCGCCTGCCCCGGCGTTCTCGCGGTGACTCCCCGAACGGGCCCACTTCCCGAGCCAACCGGCCCTCGGGGCAGTCTCTGCCGGGGTCGGGTCGGCCCGTTCCCCGTACGGAGCGAGGAGCACGGTGGAGCCGGCTCCCTCCGGGTCGCCGTCGCCGGTGGCGCGGAACCGGCCCCCCTCGATGTCGCCCAGCCGGACGGCGCCTTGCGCGCCGTCGGCCTCCGCAGCAGCGCGGGGCTCAGGAGCCACCGCCCGTCCCCCCGTGCACGTCGCGCCTGCGGCCCAGCGGGGTCAGCGCGACGTCCGGACGATTCGGTGCACTCTCGGACCATGTCCGGTGCATCGCCCGGGGCATGGGCGCAACCCCACCAGAGCTACGACCTGCGGTTTCCCACCCCTGCGAGAGAAGAGTCCCGGGGGCCCCACAGCTGAAGCAGTACGGGCCCACCCTGCGTTCGACCGGACGCGGCCCCAGCCCCTGGGGCTGGGGCGCCGTCCCCGAAGGGGTTGTCCGGCGCGGGCTGTGAGTTGGCTGTGAAGCGACGGATTGGTGAGCCCGGAGTGTGGGATGAGTGCCGACAAGTTCTATATTCGCATGAACCATCCACACGCGGCCCGGCTGCGGGGAACTCAGGGGGACGACTGCGATGGCCGATACCGACACCGCTCCGGGTGCCCGGACGGAGTCCCGGACCACCCGCAAGGTACGGAGGAAGGCGCAGACCCGCAGGCGGCTGAGCATAGGCATCGCCGTGATCGCCGTGGCCGGGGCCACCGCCGCCGCGTTCGCCTTCACGGGGGGTGGCCCCTCGGGGGCGGACCAGAGCGATGCGAAGCTCGGGGCCCCGGGCGGTGCGGCCGACGGGGCCGCCGCTGCGAAGAGGGCCGAGGAGGCCTGGGACGGCAAGGTCAAGGTGCTGGGAGACGGCTCCACGTCCTACACCGGGCCCCAGCCGGGACAGCTCAAGCCCGAGCGGCTGAAGCCCGGGGAGAAGCCGCCGCAGTTCGTCGTGTTCTCCTGGGACGGCGCGTTGGAGGGCGACGACCACCTCTTCTCCCACTTCCGCCAGGTGGCCCGCGAGAACAAGGCTCACATGACCTTCTTCCTCACGGGCATCTACCTGCTGCCGGAGAACAAGAAGTCGCTCTACCGGCCGCCGCAGCACAATCAGGGTTCGGCCGCCATCTCCTACCCGACCGTCCCGCACGTGAAGAGCACGCTGGAGCAGTTGCGCGGCGCCTGGGGGGACGGCGACGAAATCGGTTCGCACTTCAACGGGCACTTCTGCGGGCCCAAGGGCGGCGGGGACTGGAGCCCTGCCGAATGGAAGAGCGAGATCGACCAGACGTACGGGTTCGTCAAGAACTGGAAGACCAATACCGGTTTCCTCAAGGAGGCGCCGCTGCCCTTCGACCCGGACCGGGAAGTGGTCGGAGGCCGGGCGCCCTGCCTGGAGGGCCAGAAGAACCTCCTGACCGCGATCAAGCCGTACGGCTGGCGCTACGACGCGAGTTCCGCGGGAGACTTCCAGCTGTGGCCGTCGAAGCAGGACGGCATATGGAACTTCCCCCTGCAGCTCGTACCGCTGCAGGGCAAGGAGGTGCAGGTCCTCTCCATGGACTTCAACTTCCTCTTCAACCAGTCGGGCGACAGCACGCAGGGCGACCCGGCGAAGTTCTCGGCGTGGCAGGCGCAGACGCGGGGCTCGTATCTGAACGGCTTCAACCGTGTCTACAACGGCAGCCGGGCGCCCATGTTCATCGGCAACCACTTCGAGGACTGGAACGGCGGCATCTACATGAAGGCCGTCGAGGACGTGATGAAGGACGTCTGCCCGCGCCAGGACGTCCGCTGCGTGTCGTTCCGGGAGCTGGCGGACTGGCTCGACGCGCAGGACCCGAAGGTCCTGGCCCAGCTGCGCACGCTGGACCCCGCGCAGGCACCGGACTGGGCGTCGCTCGTCAAGTAGCCGGGGGGCGCGACGGTCGCCGGAGCCGGGGGCCGGGCAGCGTGCGCTGCCCGGCCTACTTCACCGCCTTGATGTAGTCGGACCACAGTTGAACCGCCCGCTCGCTGCCGGGCGTGCCCGGGGCGTCGCCGCCCAGTCCCGTCAGCGGCAGCGGAACCAGGTCGGTCAGTGACATCCGGTAGACCACCACGGCCGTGGACTCCTGCTCGGTGCTGGCGACGAACCAGCCCGCCGTGTTCTCGACCGTCGTTCCGGTCTTGCCCGCCGTCCCGGCGTGCGCCTTGCCCGCCGCCTTCGCCGATCCCTCCGTGACCGCGTCCCGCAAGGCGTCGGTCACCGCGCGGGCGGTCTTGGCCGTCACGGCCCGGGCCGGCTGCGGCGCATCGACCGGCACCGCAGCGCCGTTGCGGGTGATCGAGCGCACGGAGTAGGGGTCGGTGTGCATGCCGTCGGCGGCGAAGGTCTCATAGGCGCCGGCCATGCGGATCGCACTGGGCGTCGAGTTCTCCCCGAGCGCGAACGTGGGGACCCGTGGCCCGAGGCTCGATCCGAGCAGGCCCGCGCGCTGGGCGTACGACTGCACCCCGTCGAGGCCCACGTCGAGACCGAGTTGGAGCATGGGGGTGTTGACGGAGTCGGCGACGGCCTGGCGCAAGGTCACCTGCCCCCAGTTGCGCCCGCCGTCGTTGTGACCCTTCACCACCTTGCCGCTGCGGTCCCAGTACGGGCCCTCGGGCGTCTGTACGGTGACCTGGTCGTCGCCGTTGTACGTGGTGGAGGGGGAGACGGGCGTACGGGTCTTGCCCCGTGTGCGCAGCACTCCTTCGTCGAGCGCGGCGGCGTAGACGATCGGCGTGAACGCCGTGCCGACCGGGATGGTCGTCGCGTTCGACTCGTTGAAGCCCTGCTTCAGATAGTCGGGGCCGCCGTACACGGCGAGCAGCCGTCCGTCGGGGGCGACGCTCGCCGCACCGATCTTCGCGTTCTTGTCCGTGTCGGGCCGCCGCACGGGGTCGAAGTCCTTCTGTGCCTTTTGGACGGCGGAGGTCAGGGCCGTCATACGGGTCCGGTCGAAGGTCGTGTAGACCTGGTAGCCGCCGAGGTCGAACTCGGAGTCCGTGATGTGGCCCGCCTTGATCGCGTAGGCCTTGGCCAGCTCGACCAGATAGCCGGTCTGCGCGCCGGGGGTGCCGGGGAGGGCGGCCCCGGACGGCTCGGGGAACGTCGTGTAGGTGGCGCGCTCGGCGCGCGAGAGCCGGCCGGTCTCCACCATGCGGTCCAGGATCCAGGCCCAGCGTTCGACGGCCCGCTCGTGGTTCTCCTTGCCGAGGGCGGGGTCGTACAGCCCGGCGCCCTTGAGGAGGGAGGCCAGGAAGGCGCCCTCGCTGGCATTGAGCTGCGAAACGTCCTTGCCGTAGTACGCCTGGGACGCGCGCTGGATCCCGTAGGTCCCGCGTCCGAACCAGCTGGTGTTGAGGTAGTCCTGGAGGATCTGCTTCTTGTCCCGCTGGTTGTCCAGCTTCACGGCGAGCAGGAGCTCGGTGAACTTCCGGGAAAGCGTGCGGTCCTGGTTGAGGTAGGCGTTCTTCACGTACTGCTGCGTGATGGTGGACCCACCCTGGGTCTCGCCGCCCGTCGCAGCGGCACCCAGGGCGCGCAGGACGCCGGACGGTGAGACGCCGGGATCCGAGTAGAAGCTCGAGTTCTCGGCAGCGAGGACGGCTCCCTGGACCTGGGGAGGCACCTTGTCCAGCGGCATCTCCTGCCGGCTGACCCAGCCCGTGCGGGCCATCGTGGAACCGTCGGCCCAGTAGAAGACGTTGTCCTGCTGTGTGGCGAACGAGTTGAGGTCGTCGGGTATGTCCGTGGTCGCATAGGCGTACGTCAGGAAGCCCGCCAGGCCCGTGAACGCGTACAGGCAGGCACCCAGCCACTGGCGCCAGGAGGGTATCCACCGGCGCCAGTCGCTGCGGCCCGGTCTCGGGTAGTCGGGCCGCAGGCGCCGCAGCTGTGTGCGCGCCGCAGCCGCGGCCGGTGCGAGGGCCCCCGGCCGGCCGGCCGTCGCCCGGGGACGCCGCCGCGTCCCGGACTTCCCCCGCCGGCCCCGCGTGCCTCCTCCGCTGCCCTCCGAAGCCGCCCGCCCGCCCCACGATCGCCCTCTTGCGGACGTATCCTGCCTGCCCACTAGGAATGCCCCCTTGCTGTGCTTTCCTGCATACCCTAGAGGCATTTGCTGTGAGGACGGCGTGGGGGCATCGGCATCCGGCCGCGAAGTGCAACGCCCGTACCGGAAGACGAACCGGAGGCAGACCGCCCTGGGCGTGAGGCGCGTGGGACGACTTCCGTCAGGTGGCGGTCGACGAAGCGGAACGCGCTGAAGGAGTCGCCCGGTTGTGCGAAGATTCCGTCCCCCGGTTCGTGTGGACCGGGTGACAAGGGGAAAAGCAGTGATACCAAAGAGGTTCAGGCTTGCCGTCGGCGCAGCCTTGACCGTGACCCTGTCGTCCGCGACGCTGTTCGCCTACTCCGCGAGTGCGGGTTCCGGGCCGCAAGCAGCCGACCGCGCGACTGTCGACGCCTTCGCCCGCATGGCCGACGACGTGCTCTCCCAGCGCACCCAGGCTCTGGTCGAGGACCAGCCGGGGCACCGCAACTCCGGTCCGGCCTCCGCGAAGACGCGCATGTCGGCCCAGCTGAAGAAGGACGAGGACGCCGCGATCTCTTCGCTGCAGTCCCGTAAGACGCGTCTGGCGGCGCTCGGCGAGGCCTACACGGGTGCCAGCACCCACGTCGCCGTGGACCGTGCCACGGTCACCGGCGGGAAGGCGACCGTCGAGGTCACCGAGGACACCACGCTCACGTACAAGAAACTGCGCGGGGACGAGCCTGCCACGACCGACTTCCGGACGCGCTACGAACTGACCCTCACCAGCAAGCGGGGCGGTGCCTGGGAGCTGACCTCGATCAAGTCCCAGGACAACGGCCCCGTCGCGATCAACGAGCCCGTGGCCGCCAAGGCGAAGGTGGTCAAGGACGACGGCAATCAGTATCCGAACGGCACGCCCGCGTCCACCAAGTACCCCGCTCCGGCGAAGCCCAAGGCGAAGACCGGCGGTGCCTACGACTACGCGGCGATGTCGAAGTACGCGGAGAAGTACTGGAGCAGCTACAACCCGGCGTACCGCAAGTTCAACGGAGCCGGGGGCGACTGCACCAACTTCATCAGCCAGGCGCTGAAGGCGGGTGGCTGGAAGACCGTCCCGGGCTCCACGACGGACTACCGCAACTGGTCGTACGACAGCACCCGCCAGACCGACTCCTGGGTCGGCGCGAACGAGTGGGCGTGGTTCACGCTGTCCAACCAGCGGGCTGCCAACCTGGCCAACGTCTACCAGACGGACGTGGGTGACATCGTGCAGGTGGACTTCAACAGGGACGGGTCCAAGGACCACTCCATGATGGTGACGTACCGCAGCAACGCCGGAATGCCGTACCTCACGTACCACTCCACCAACACGTACCGCAAGTCGCTGGCGAGCATCATCGCGTCCTACCCGGACGCGATCTATTACGCCTACCGCACCTGACGGGTGCCCTTCGGCTTCTCCTGCCGCGGCGCCCCCGCGGCAGGAGAGGCCGGCCTCCCCAGGCCGGGTCAGCGGTCGATCGGACCGTTCCCCTGGCGGAGGAGGGAGTCGGCGAGCTTGCCGCCGGGGGTCGGGGGCGGGGTATTGCCGCAGAACTCCGCTTCGATCACGTTGACGTAGAGCGAGCCGTCCTGGAGCCAGTCGCCGTTGGCGTTGAACGTCAGCTGGTGGTCCCCCGCCCGCGTTCCCACCATCGCGGACAGCGAGCCGTTCGTACGTCCGCTCTTGCCCACCACCGTCACGCCGCAGGACAGGGTCGCGAACTCGACGCCGAGTCCATAGCCGAACCCCTCCCCCGCCGGCACCTCGTCGAGCATCTGCTCCATCTGAGCCGGGGGCAGCAGTTCGCCACGCATGAGGGCGCGGTGGAAGCGGTTGAGGTCGCCGCCGGTGGAGATGACGTCGCCGGCGGCGCCCAGCCAGGTCATGTTCTGTTCCGTGGCGTCGTGGATCTCGGCGTCGGGCTCGCTCCGGTGGAGTCGGGAGTAGCCGACGGGGTGCGGGGCCGGCATCTGCGGCGCGGTGCCGGGGAACGACGTTCCGCGCAGCTTCAAGGGGCGTATGACGCGGCGCGTGACCTCGTCGGCGTACGAACGGCCGGTCACCCTCTCGATCACCATGCCGGCGATCACGAAGTTGGTGTTCGAGTAGAACGGCGCCCTGTGCGGGTCGGGGCGCGGCGGGTACGTGAGGGCGATCGCGACGAGTTCTTCGGGCGTGTGGGAGTCGTAGCGGTGCTCCGGGAATCCGGGGCCGGCGGCGTCGTGCACGAACGCGGGGTCGTCGGTGTAGTTGGCGATGCCGCTGGTGTGGTTCAGCAGTTGGCGCAGGGTGATCGTGGTGCCGTCGTAGCCGTTGCCCCGTATCAGGCCGGGCAGCCACCGCTCGACCGTGTCGTCCATGCGCAGTCGCCCCTCGGCCTCCAGTTGGAGGAGGACGGTCGCGATGAACGTCTTGGTGATGCTGGCCCCGCGGAAATGGTCACCGGCCGAGCGCTCGCGACCCGTGGCCGTGTCGGCGTAGCCGGCCGTGTCGAACCACCTGGCCCTGCCGTCCTGGGTGTGCGCGGCCGCTCCGGGCAGGCCTCCGGACTCGACGAGGGCCCGCAGCGCTGCTCGCGTCGCGTCGTGCCCACCTCCCCGTTGCCCGGCGTTCGCGGCGTTCGCGGCGTTCGCGGTCGGAGCGAGCACGGCCGCGCTGACTACGGCGGCCAGTGTCAGCGCGAGCGAGGCGGTGCGTAAGGACCGCTGCTTCATGGGTGGGACCTCCGGAGTGCCGTGGGAGCGCCGGTGGTGCCCCCTGTGCCCGGAGAGACTCCCGACGGACGCCCGGGGTTGACTTCGCGATCGACCGGCCCTTCCAGTCCATCGTCAGGAGCCCTTCGAACGTGCCGTGTTCTGGGTGGCGCGGATCCCACGGCCCGTCGCCCGCGCCGCCGCAACACGGCGTCGGAGGTGAGCAGCCCCTCGACCAGGAGGGCTTCGCCGGCCGGCCGTCCCTCGGCGTGGGGAAGAGCGCCATCAGCCGGTCGGCGGCGACCGCGCCGGCCCGAGGGCCGAGGGCCGAGACGACGGCAAGCGTGAAGCGCGTTTCAGCGTGGTCGCTTCCTTGTCCACTCTGTTGCCTACGACTCTGTTGCCTACGACCGGCTGCGGGGCGGAGGTCGCTCAGACCAGCACGTCCTTGTAGAAGATGCTGGAACGCCGGTCGCCCTCCAGACCGGTTGCGAAGCCGAGGAAGAGGCGGGCCTCGCCCGCGTCGGTGCGGTAGACCGCCAGGCCCTTCGGCTCGCGGTGGTAGAGGACAGCGACATCGTCTCCGCCCGGCACGCGGTCCAGCTGTTCCGGGAGGCGCCGGAGGCCAGGTCGGCCGTGGGGCTCAGCCGAGGGCGCGGTCGAGGTTGAAGGCGGCGCTGATCAGCGAGAGATGGGTGAACGCCTGGGGGAAGTTGCCGAGTTGTTCTCCGCTGCGGCCGATCTCCTCGGCGTAGAGGCCGAGGTGGTTGGCGTAGGTGAGCATCTTCTCGAAGGCCAGCCGGGCCTCCTCCAGGCGTCCGGCGCGCGTGAGCGCCTCGACGTACCAGAAGGAGCAGATCGAGAACGTGCCCTCGGCGCCCTGCAGGCCGTCCGGGCTGGCCTCCGGGTCGTAGCGGTAGACCAGCGAGTCGGAGACCAGATCCGTGGTGAGCGCATCCAGGGTCGAGAGCCACTTCGGGTCGGTGGGCGAGATGAACTTGGCCATCGGCATCATCAGCACGGAGGCGTCGAGTACGTCGTCCCCCAGCCCTTGGACGAAGGCGCCGCGCTTCGCCGACCAGCCCTCCCGCATGATCTGCCGGTAGATCGCGTCCCGACTCCGCTGCCAGCGGGGAAGATCGGCCGGCAGGCCACGCCGGTTGGCCATCCGGATGGCCCGTTCGATCGCCACCCAGCACATCAGCCGTGAGTAGACGAAGTTCCGCCGGCCGCCCCGGGTCTCCCAGACGCCCTCGTCGGGCTGGTCCCAGTGGTCGCAGAGCCAGTCCACCACTGCGTCGACCTCGTCCCAGTGATCACTGCTGATGGGCTGGCCCCACTTGTCGTAGAGGTAGACCGAATCGATCAGCGCGCCGTAGATGTCCAGCTGGAGCTGCTTGGTGGCGGCGTTCCCCACCCGCACCGGAGCGGATCCCAGGTGCCCTTCGAGGTGAGGCAGCTCGGATTCGGGCAGGTCGGTGCGCCCGTCGATGCCGTACATGATCTGCAGCGGACCAGTGGGGCCGACGCCCCGCATGATGCCCCGGTCGGACAGGAAGCCCATGAATGCCTCGGCCTCCGTCGTGAAGCCCAGGCGGAGCATGGCGTAGATGGCGAAGGCGGCGTCGCGGACCCACACGTACCGGTAGTCCCAGTTGCGCTCACCGCCGACCCGTTCGGGCAGGCTGGTCGTCGGCGCGGCCACGATCGCACCGGTCGGCACATAGGTGAGCAGCTTGAGTGACAGCGCGGAGCGGTGCACCATCTCCCGCCACCGGCCGCGGTAGCGCGAGCGGCCCAGCCAGTGGCGCCAGAACCGGACCGTCGCCTCGAACTGCTCCTCCGCCTCGGCGCGCGGACAGGCCCGCGGGCGAACGTCGTCGCTGATCCGGTCGAGGGCGAACACCACGGACTCGCCTTCGAGGAGCTTGAAGTGCGACCGGACGTCCATGCCGTCGGACTCGAGCGGCGCGGTGGCGGACAGCGCCAACGACAGGGACGGCGACTCGAAGACGGCCTCGTGGGCTTGCGCGCGTACGGTGTGCGCTTCGGCGCCGTAGCCGAAGCGAGGGGCTATCCGCGCCTTGAAGGGAAGGGTGCCCCGCACGCAGATCACCCGCCGGACCAGCCGGTGCCGGGACGCCTCGCGCGACTCGTCGACGACCGGCATGAAGTCCTGGATCTCCGCCACACCGTCGGCGGCGTAGAACCGTGTGATCAGCACGTTGGTGTCGGGGAAGTAGAACTGTCGCGTGCGCGCCGGCACGTCGGCGGCCAGCTCCCACGATCCGCCTTTGTCGGCGTCGAGAATGGACGCGAAGACGCTCGGTGCGTCGAAGCGCGGGCAGCAGTACCAGTCGATCGTGCCGTTGGTCCCGACGAGGGCGGCGGTGCGAAGATCTCCGATCAGGCCGTGTTCGGAAATCGGCAGATAGCGTGCGCCATCCACTCCCCCGGATCCGTTCCCGGACTCCATGCCGGCCTCCCTCCTGTCTCGCCGTGAGCAGGTGCGGGAATCAAGAAGACCTTGTCCTTCATGGTAGAACGCCCGTGGATTCCGGCGCGGCGATCCGGAGAGCGATGCCGAACATTTGTTCGCATCCGGTCTGCCGCGGTACCGGCGCCGCCGCCGGGACTTGCAACCCGCGCAGCGGCGCCCGGAGCCAAGCGGGGTTCAACCGGTCTTCGGCTCGTCCGGGGTGTTCGCCGCCGGGTGCGCCTTGGTGAGTGTGCAGACGCCGTCCACACACTGGCGCTCCATACGGCCGCGCGAGATGGTCTGCGCCAGGCCGATCATCCAGCAGGTGGGGCAGCCGCGGAAGGCGATCAGGGCCAACGGCGCCGCCAGCAGTGTGGCCGGACCGGCGACGGGCACCAGGGCGATCGATCCGATGAGCAGCCCGAAGCCGATGGCGCCGCGCGCCAAGTGCCGCGGAACGGACGTGCCGGCGAAGTCCCTCTGCGCCGAGGACCGTGTCGTGGCCCGGGCCTCGGCGCCCGGCGCGGGCTTCGCTGTGTTCACGCTCTTGACGGTGTTCACGGTCGTGAGACTCCTCCGGCTGGTGGGTCGATGGCGGGATCGGGTGCCCGATCGGATGCATGGTCGGTCGCTGCCAGCGAGTGACGCAGTGCTGCGCGGGCTCTGTGCAGCCGTGATTTCATCGCGACGTTGCTCAGACCGAGCGCCTGGGCGACGGTCCTGCCCGGCAGGCCCTGCACGTCCCGCATGATCAAGACCTGCCGCTGGTCACGCGGAAGGGCGCTGACGGCGGCCGCGATCCGCTCCGCCTCCAGCCTGTGCAGCACCGCGTCCTCGGCGGACGATTCCGCAGTCGCCTCCGGTCCGGCCGCCGACGCCTCGTCGCTCCGCGGGGCGAGCAGCCGTAGCTGCCGGAGGCATTCGTTGCGCACGATCCGGAACATCCATGAGGCAAGCGCGCCCGTGGCCCGCAACGTGCCGATCTTCCGGTAGAGGATGATCAGCGCCTCCTGTGCGGCGTCCTCCGCGTCCTGCGGTGTGGCGCACAGCGAGATGGCGAACTTGCGCACGTGGGGCTGGGATTCCATGACCACGGTGGTGAGGGAAGCGACGTCGCCGTCCTGAGCGGCCTTGATCAGCCGCTCGTCCGGCCAGGGGAAACGTTGGTTCATCTGCGACTCATATCTGGAAGGCGCCCCGCGCGCATGCCCTGGTCAGCCTCGGCTCTTGTAACGCCGCGTGAGATGCCAGCCGCAGGCGCCCACGAGCAGGGCGCCGATGACTACGAGGCCAGTGACCATCATGGTGGTTCCTCCCGGTTCCGCCGGCCCCTTCGGCCGGTACACGGATAAGAGGCGGGGAGGTCCGGAGAGGATTCGCCTCCGACCGAAGTTTTTCCACTCCGACCGATGACGGGTGCGCCCCGAGCGGCTCCTCGCTCCGGGAGGGGTGGTGCTGGTGGCTTGTGCCCCGCACCTCGCCGCACTGGCCCTGGCCCTGGCCGTGAGCCTGGCCCGCCCCGAATGACACGGCCGTCAGACGGGCGGCATCAGATCGCTCTCGCTGACGGTGTACGTCAACGGGGGGTAGCCGAAGTCCGTTTCGTTGTTCTCGCGGCGTCGCAGGCGGTAGAACTCCTGCCGCTGTTCCTCGTCGGCCGACGTGAGGCGCGCACCCTGCGGGAAGTGCGCCTGACCGTCGTGGAACCGGAGGAGGGTCTTCGAGGTGCGGAAGGTCACCCCGAGCCACTCGTTCGCCGCTCCCTGGGCGGCGGGCGCGTCCAGGACGATCTTGTGCCGGAGCCGCCGGTTCGCCATGACGGAGAACACGACGACTCCGTTGTGGGCGAGGGGAACCTCGAAGCCCTCGCCACTCGACTCCTTCGACTCGAAGACCAACTTCCTCGGCGGGCCCGCCTCGGGACGTCGGTAGCAGGAGACGACGGCGATGTACGAGCCCTCGGCCAGATCGAGGGCCTGGTCGGAATGGCTGCCCATGGTGCGGTAGGCGTTCGTGTAGCTCTCGATGAGCGCGTTGTTGAAGCCGACCGGAAGCGCCGCACGCTCCTGCACCTGCCGCGCCAGCCGTTCGTGCACCGCCCGGAAGGCCTGCGTCGGGCTGCCGTACCGCGTGGTGGTGCGTACGAGGGGCACGGCGCCGCTCCCGTCGACCCTGGCCAGCGTGGCGCCCCGCCGGCCCTTCCCCAGGTCCTCGAGACGGGCCGAGGCGGACAGCTCCCCGAAGAGGTCCGCGTCGGCCGGAAGGGCGTAGGAGCGGACCTCGTCGGCGAGGTCAGACCCGCGGCGCATCGTAATCACCCGCGTTCATGCTGAAGAGGAACCGGTCGCCGTAGTCCATGGAGGACGTGGTCCTGTTCTCCTCGGCGTACAGCCTGCGCAGCTCGTCCGTCCCGGCCTGGGTGGGCGGGCCCAGCTCCACCAGGTCCCCGGGCGCTTTGAGGTACGTACGGCCGTTCTTGTGGACGGCTTCGGCGCTCGAACAGCGCACCACGTAGCCCAGGCGGGTCGGGAGCAAGGCCGCATCCAGCGCCGAGGGCCGGACCTCGTGCGTGTACAGGCGGTTGGTCGACAGCGGCATGAAGAACACGGAGCCGGGGTGGAGGGTCAGGCTGAACTCCTCGGGGAGCGCGGCCCCGTCACGTCCAGCGGCCGGCTCCTTGAGGCGGAACCGGAGCCTGGTCAGCCCGCTGACGCCCTTCAGCCCGTAGTCAAAGGCGTCTTCGGCCAGGGGCCGCAGCCGGTCGAGCCCGTCGTAGAAGGTGCAGAAGGCCATGATCCCGTCGACGGGCATGTCCTTGGTCTTGTCGGCATGGGCCGAGATCCTGGCCTTGGACTGCTTGCGCTCGGCGGTGGCCGGGGTGTTGTGGTAGATCTGCGCGAGGACGTGGTTCAGCGGCGCCTGGTTCCGGAACACTTTGGCGGCCTCGCGGTTCAGGGCCTCGACGATGTGCGTGTCCGTCGCGCGGAAGTTCTCGGTCGGCCCGGAGAGGTTCGTGGAGCACCGGAGCAAGCGGAAATGCAGCTCGTCGCCGTCCCGGGTGACGGGCGTCAGGTAGATGCCGCTGCGGTGGGCCGTTCCGGGCTTGGTGGACTCCGTCAGGGACTGGAACTCGTGCTCCGCACGGACCCGTCCGAAGTGATCGGCGTCGGGCGCGAAGAAGCGCGGGTAGTACACGCCGACCCCGTGCACGCGGCGGGGAACCCGCCCGGCGGCGACGAAAGCCCGGGTTCCGTCGAACTCGTCGCGGTGGCCGTGCGACAGCTCCCGGACGACGAACACCCCGGAAGCGCCGTTCAGGCAGCGGTCGTCGATCGCGGAAAGGTCGCCGCACAGGTAGACGTGCTTCCCGGTGAGGTCCGGCGAACCGGAGGCAAGGTCCTCCGGCGTGATCGTGGACCCGAAGAAGTCCCTGCTCAGGTCGTGGTGTTGCGCCGCCGGGGGCACGACCAGGACGTTGTTCCCCTCGTCGATGGAGGCTTCTGTCAGCCCTGTTGAGTGCATCGGACGGTACCTGTCCACCGAAGACGTCGCCATGATCACATCATCGCAGCCCTGGAGTGCGTCCGGGAAGGCAGCGCGATTCCGGTAGGGGCGCACCCACCGCGCCCTCAGCGACAGCGGGGCCCGCTCCTGGGCCATGTCGACACGAACCCCGCGCCGCCCACGGCCGGCAGGAGTCGGGGGGTGGGGCGGGCCCACCCCGGCCGAGCCTGCGGGCGGCCGGTGCGGGCCCGGCCTAGCGTGGGTCCCATGGCACTGGCACCGGACTGGAACACGCTCCTGGCCGAGCAGCTCGACTGGCACTGGCAGCACCAGCTGCGCGCCCGTCTGGACGGTCTTACCGACGACGAGTACTTCTGGGAGCCCGTACCGGACTGCTGGTCGGTGCGCCCGCGCGGCCAGGGGACGGCCCCCGTCCAAGGCGGTTCCGGTGGCTTCACCATCGACTGGGCGTATCCGGAACCGGTACCCGCGCCCGTCACGACGATCGCCTGGCGCCTCGGGCACGTCCTCGTCGGCGTGCTCGGGGCACGCAGCGCGTCCCACTTCGGCGGGCCGCCCGTGGACTACATGACCTACGCGTATCCGGCCACCGCGGCCGAGGCGTTGGAGCGGCTCGACGAGGCGTACGCGCGGTGGACCGACGGGGTACGCGGTCTGGGGGCCGAAGGGCTGGCGCGACCGTGCGGCGGGGCCGAGGGGGCGTACGCACAGGAGCCGATGGCGACGCTCGTCCTGCACATCAACCGCGAGATGATCCACCACTGCGCGGAGGTCTCCCTGCTCCGGGACCTCTACGCGCACCGCACCTGAGGCCGCCGGTTCGCCGGCCGCGCAGCCGCGGCCCGGCAGGCCGAACCCCTCGGAACGGATCTGCACGGGGCCACGTCGCCCTCCAGGACCGTGACGGGCTTCGCCACCCATGCCGGCATCCCCTCCACCACTGATCGCCGGCCCCGCACCGCGGGCAGTACCCCCGGCGTCGGCACGGCAGGCCGCCACATCCGCCGCGGCGGTACGCGGGCGGGTGGTCGACCCGGTCGCCCGGCCACCTTTTCTCGTCATCTTGACGATATGGACGGTTGCTCGTTATCGTCACCCTGACGAAATGAAGGGGGTTCGCCATGGCCGACATCACCCGGCGCTTTGGATGGCGTCATCTGCGCTCCGCGCCCACCGCTCACATCCGCCACCACAAGCGCGGCCGGCTCGTCCACGACGGCCGGGGGCTCAGCTTCTGGTACCGGTCACTGTCGGCGGCGCTGTCCGAAGTGCCGGTCGACGACCGGGAGCTCGCCATGGCGTTCCACGCCCGTACGGCCGACTTCCAGGACGTCACCGTGCAGGCCACCGTCACCTACCGGATCAGCGGACCGGCCGAGGCGGCGGACCGTCTCGACTTCTCCGTCGACCCGGACACCGGGAGCTGGCGCGGCGCGCCCCTGGAGCAGATCGCCACCCTCCTCACCGAGACGGCACAGCAGCACGCGCTGGACGTACTGGCCCGGACCCCGCTGGCCGCCGCCCTGGTGGACGGCGTCACCTCCGTACGGCAGCGGGTCGCCGACGGTCTTGCCGCCGAGCCCAGACTCCCCGACACCGGCATCGACGTGGTGGCCGTACGCGTCGTGGCGATCCGCCCCGAGGCCGAGGTGGAGCGCGCCCTGCGCACCCCGGCCCGCGAGCAGATCCAGCAGGAGGCGGACCGGGCCACCTACGAACGCCGGGCCGTCGCCGTCGAGCGCGAGCGCGCCATCGCGGAGAACGAGCTGGCCAGTCAGATCGAACTGGCCCGGCGCGAGGAGCAGTTGGTCGACCAGCGCGGAATCAACTCCCGCCGTGAGGCCGAGGAGCAGGCCGCGGCCGATGCCGTACGGACCGAGGCCGAGGCGGCGCGCAAGGTCCGCCTGGCCCGCGCGGAAGCCGAAGCGGCGCGCGAGACCGGCGCGGCGCGCGCCGAGGCCCAGGGCGCCTGGCTGCACGTGCACGGCGAAGCCGACGCGGGCACGCTGCACGCCATGGCGGCAACCCGGCTGGCGGAGAACCTGCCGCGCATCGAGAGCATCACGCTCTCCCCGGACCTCCTGACCGGCCTCCTCACCCGGCTCGGACGTCCGGACGGCGGGACGGGCGCGTGAGCCTGGCCCCGCGGGCGGTACTCGTGCACCGCACGACCGAGTACGAGGAGCTGCTCGCCCGGCACGGGACGCACGGGCAGGCCGCGTTCTTCCTCTCCAGCCGGGGCCGCTCGATCGCCGAGGTGGTCCGCCGCCACGACCTCGTGCAACAGGCGTTGCGCGAGGTGGCGGCGGCGGTGCCGCTCACCTGGCGCAGCTCGCGGGTGGAACGGGCGGACCTGGACCGCTTCCTGTTCGCCCCCGAGGACGTGGTGGTCGTCGTCGGCCAGGACGGCCTGGTCGCCAACACCGCGAAATACCTGCGCGGGCAGCCGGTCGTGGGCATCGACACCGACCCGGGGCGCAACCCGGGCGTCCTGGTCCGTCACCGCTGCGCCGACACGGCCGCCCTGCTGCGTGCCGCGACCGCCGCCGGGAGCCGGACGGAAGAGTTGACCATGGTCGAGGCCGTCGCCGACGACACCCAGCGCCTCCTCGCGCTGAACGAGATCTACCTGGGCCCGCCCGGCCACCAGACGGCCCGCTACCGCCTGGGCCCGGACACGGAGGACGGCGCCGGCGAGGCCCAGGCGTCCTCCGGGGTGCTGGTGGGCACCGGCACGGGCGCCACCGGCTGGCTGCGCTCGCTGTGGCTGGAACGCGGCAGCACCACCGAGCTGCCCGCACGCTCCGAGGCGCGGCTGCTGTGGTTCGTACGCGAAGCCTGGCCCTCGCCCGTGACCGGAACGACGAGGGTCGCGGGTGAACTGGGGCGGGGACAGGGGCTTCGGCTGACCGTCGAGTCGGACAGGATCGTCGTCTTCGGGGACGGGATGGAAGCCGATGCCCTTGAGCTGACGTGGGGACAGAGCGTACGGCTGGGCATCGCGGAGACCTCCCTGCGCCTGGTCACCTGACCACCCGCCCGGGTGAGTCGGGCCGCGGCGTCGTTCAGGGCCGACTGCCACGGGGCCGGGGCCGAACCCGAAGGCGACCGGTCGTCCGTGCGCGGGCCGAGCCGCCCACCACCCCGAGCGTGGCGCCGGTCACCGCGCGCGGTGTACCCCGGGCTCATCCTGCGTAGTACTTGCTGATCTCCTGGCGGTAGTCCGGGTCGCGCAGGTGGTTGTCGCGGTGGAACTCCGGAGCGGCCTTGATCTGGTCCTTCGTACGCTCCAGGTGGACCGTCTTGTTCTCCCTGTCCACGCGGAGGATCGTCCCCGCCGGAAGCAGGACCTCCTTGCCGAAGATCCACACCCCGGTGTCCACCACGATGTACGCGTCGGAGACCTCGCTCGAGTGCCTGTCGACCTTGCCGATGTGGCCGTCGACGGCTTCGACGCGGTACCCCGTCAGGTCCTCGCCCGTCGGATGGATGATGCCGGAACGGTAGGCCCACATGTCGTCGGTCATGCCGCAGCTCCTTCATGGTGTCGGCGTCTTCGTGTCGTGCTCCGTCCCGCCTGCCCCGTGAGCCGGACTCCATACGTCCGCTCCGCGCGTGCGGCGATGCCGTGCTCGGGACCCCGAGCGGTGCCGGCAGGAGGTCCGTGGGCACGGGCCGGGGAGGGACGGGGTGGGGCCCGGGTGGGAAGTTCCGCCAACTTCCAGAGATTCCTGGGAACTTGGGCTTCTCGCCAGTAACATCCGACCGCCCAGTAGCACGCCGTACGAGCAGTCGCCCTCGAAGGGGTCCCCCGCATGCGCCCGACCTCCCGCGTCGCACCCGTCGCCCTCGCCGTGGCCGCCCTGCTGTTCGGCGTCCTGCCCGCGCAGGCCCAGGCCCGGCCCGGCCGTGTCCCCGACCGGGTCACGGTCGGGGACCGTACCTTCATCACCGACGGCCAAGGCCGTGCGCTCCAGTGGCGCGGCTTCAACCTCGCGGACAAGAGCAGCCGCGGCGCCGACGCGTTCGCCGACATCCACGAGAGCGACCTCGCGGACATGTCCGCCCGGGGCTTCAACCTCGCGCGCCTCGCCTTCTTCTGGGACGACCTCGAGCCCACCTCGGGCCACTACGACCGCGGCTACCTCGCGAAGATGCGCCACATCCTCGACTGGGCGGAGCGCTACGACATCAAGGTCGTCCTCGACGCCCACCAGGACGTGTACGGGCCTCACTTCGGCTCCCGCGGCGTCCCCGACTGGGCCACCCGCGACGAGGGACTGCCGTTCACGCCGATCCCCGACGACTGGTTCTCCCAGTACTTCGAGCCCTCCGTGCAGACCGCGTTCGACCACCTGTACAAGGACTCGGACCTCCGCGCGGCCCACGCCCGCATGTGGATGACGGTCGCCTCCGCCCTCGGCAGGCATCCGGCGCTGCTCGGCTACGACCTGATGAACGAGCCGTTCGCCAAGTTCCTCGAAGGCGAGGACCTCCCCGCCGCCGCGGCCCGCTTCGAGGCCACCGAGCTCACGGAGCTGTGGAACCGCCTTGCCCGGGCGGTCCGCCTGGTCGACCGCTCGTCGTGGGTGTTCGTCGAGCCCACCGTCATCGTCGGTCTCGGCGTCCCGACCCGGATGGGCCCCATCGACGACCCGCACGCCGCGTACGCGCCGCACTTCTACGAGACCGCGATGGAAACCGGCGCAGACTACGACCCCGAGGGCACCTTCATCCCCGCCTACGAGGCTGCCATCAGCGACTACCCGGCCCGGAACCGCATGCCGGTGATCGTCGGTGAGTGGGGCGGCAACCCGTACGTCCCGCACGGGAGCCGGTTCGTCACCGACATGACGGCCTCCCTGGACCGCTTCTCCAGCGGCTGGACGTGGTGGCAGTGGTGCCGCGGCGGGGGCTACTGCTTCCTCGACCAGGCGGGCGCCGTGAAGCCGGGCGCCCGGCTGCTCGTCCAGCCGTACGCGCGAGCCGTCGCGGGCGACCCGCTCGGCTTCGCGTACGCCCCGGCCACCCGCACCTACACGCTCACCTTCCGCACCCGCGACGACGCCGGAGGGGCCACCCAGATCACCGTGCCCAAGGAGGCGTACCCGAGCGGCTACCGCGTCGACGTCCGGGGCGACAGGGCAAGTTGGGCCGGCCACGGCCAGACAGTCTCCGTACGCACCCGCGCCGGGGCCGGAGCCCTTTACGAGGTCACAATCAGCCCGAGGTAACCGGTTGATGGACGGCCTGCCAAGGGCGAGACGAGTCCCACGCTGCAACTCGTCGTCGTGCCCGCGGTCCTCGAATGTCGGATCGCCGTTGCGGGAGAGGACCAGCACCGGAGGCTCGGCGTGCTTGCCTGACGGGGAAGACGGGTGTGGATTCCGGCGTGCTGGTGACCACCGCGTCGACCCGCTCGTCCGTCACTGTCCCGGGGCCACCCGGACGCGGCAAGTCACCCAGGCCGGATCAAGAGTGGGTACGGCTGGAATCGATCCGCTCCACGGCTGAATCCACGCGAACGCGGCCGGGGCGGCGGGCGTGGCGTCGGGATTTGTACGGGTTGTCGGGTGATGATGGCGTAGTGCGACTTGATCACGTGTCCTATGCGGTGGCCCGCGACAGCTTCGTCTCGACCGTCCAGTGGATCGGATCGGCCCTCGGCGCCGGGTTCGTCGACGGGGGCGTGCACCCGCGATTCGGCACCCGCAATTTCATTCTCCCGCTGAGTGGCGGCACCTACGTCGAGGTCGTCACCACACTCGACCACCCCGCCGCCGACCGCGCACCTTTCGGCCGGGCGGTCGCGCGCCGCGCCGCCGAGGGCGGCGGCTGGCTCGGTTGGGTGGTCTCCGTCGACGACATCGCCCCGGTCGAGGCCCGCCTCGGCCGCACCTCGGCCGAGGGCCACCGTGTCCGCCCCGACGGGTTCGACCTGAGGTGGAAGCAGATCGGCCTGCTGGAACTGCTGGAGGATCCGCAGCTTCCCTATTTCCTTCAGTGGCTGGTCCCCATAGAGGAGCGCCCGAGCGCCGACCCGCGCACCTCCACCACCATCCACGGGGTCTCCATCGCCGGCGACGCCGCCTCCATCGCCGAATTCCTCGGCGAACCGGCCGACCACCCCCTCGACCAGATCGACGTCACCTGGGTCGAGGATGAGGAACCGGGCCTGGTCTCGGTCGAGTTCGCCACCGCCCACGGCCCGGTCACGATCTGAAGCCGAGTTTCTCGGCGACGGCACGCGAGCCGGTGTTCCCGGCCATGGCCCACCACTCGATGCGGTGCACGTCGAGGGTGGCCCAGCCCCGGTCGCACAGGGCCCGAGCGGACCGTATTCTCAGCGTCGATTGCATACACAGGCCATACTGGATCGCTCGCGGACGGGGTCGTGGACGGTCGAAGTACGCGTCAGTCGGCCCGAAGACCGACTGCGAGCGTCAGTTCAAGGACCCGGTGTGGCGATGCGAGATCCGGAAACAGCTCCCGCAGCTGCGACATCCGGTACCGGACGGTCTGGGGATGGACGAACAACGCCGCCGCCGCCTCGTCCCGCCTGCCCTGGTGCAGCAGCCACGCCCGCAACGTCTCCTCCAGCCGCCGTGCGGTCGCGACGGGCAAGGTCCGCAACGGTGCGAGGGCTCGGGCACGCAGGTCTGCGAACGCGTCCACGTCGGCGCTCAGCACCAGCTCGGGCAGGTGGTCCTCGGTGTCGCGGATATCGGAGGAGAGGGAGCGCGCGCGTGCGGCTCGTGCGTACGAGGCGGACGCACGAGTCCATGGCCGGGCCGGGCCGACCACGGCGGTGCGGTCGGTGAGCTGCCGCAAGAGATGTGATCGGTCGGCATCGGGGACGAGCAGCACACCGGTGGCGTCCGGCAGATCGTCGAGGACGAGGGTGCTCGGGTCGAGCACGCGGTAGGCGGGCCGGGCCTGTGCTGCGGGCAGCAGGACCGCGGTCAGCGAAACCGGAGGCTGCCACCCCGCCCGTTGAACAGAGGCCAGCAGCACGTCCGGGCTCTCGCCGGCGAGGAGGTCGCGGGCCAGGTGTTCCAGGTGGCGCTCGCGGTCCCGGCCCCGGGCGGCCAGTTCGTCGGCGTGGCCTGCGGCGCTCGCGGCGGAGAGCTCGTCGATGTAGGCGAAGGTCAGCTCGGCGAACTTGGCGACCTCGGCGGCGGGCAGACCTGCGGGTACGGCACCCGCTGCCAGGCATCGCCAGGCCACGCGGGCGCCGACGCGGTAGGCACTCAGCAGGGCGTCCATCGAACGGCCGTCGCGCACCTCGCCGCGGCCCAGCTCGTAGGCTGCGTCACCGGCGTCGCCGCCTGTGGCGTTCCCGCTCGCGCGGTCCAGGTAGTGCCCCAGGGCGGTGCGGACAGCTCGGCGGATGGTGGCGCCCATGCGACCCGAAAGGGCGTTGGCGTAGGGAGGGACCTCGTCGATGATCGCCTGGACGACCTCGTCGGCGGTGGTTCTCAGCGTGGCCCGAAGTGCGGTGACCGTCGTCTCATCCAGAGCCAGTTCGGTGACTCTCCGTAGTGGATCGCTCATGGTTTATTCCCTGTGAACAATTCAGCCGACCAGATTTACGTCCTGCGGTCAGGACTTTACGCCTTGAGGCACATCAAGCTGGAGTCATGACGAGTGCAGCCCTCCGCAGTAGGGCGTGGAAACTGCTGGAGATGGTCACGACGCCGCTGCTGCCGTCTGACTACCTCGACCTGGTCAGCCCGCTGCGTGCCGGCGCCGACCTGCGGGGGCGCATCGAGGCCGTGCACCCCGAGACAGGCGACGCCGCGACCATCGTGATCAGGCCGGGACGGGGCTGGCGCGGCCACACGGCCGGTCAGTACGTGCGGATCGGGGTCGACGTCGACGGGGTGCGCCTGTGGCGTGCCTACTCGGTCACCTCACCGACGGACCGCCGGGACGGCCGCATCGCGATCACCGTGAAGGCGATCCCGGACGGCAAGGTCAGCAACCACCTGGTCCGCAGGGCGAAACCGGGCACCCTGATCCAGCTCGACCAGGCAACCGGTGACTTCGTGCTGCCGGAGGCCAGGCCCGCCAAGGTGCTCTACCTGACGGCCGGCAGCGGCATCACGCCGGTGATGGGCATGCTGCGCGACACCGAGTTCGACGACGTCGTCATGGTCCACTCCGCACCGAAGCCGCACGACGTGATCTTCCGCAACGACCTGCACGACCTGGTCGCGGACGGGAAGCTGCGGCTCACCGAGGTGCACACCGACACGGACGGCATGCTCGACATCGCCCGTCTCGACGAACTCGTGCCCGACTGGGCCGAGCGCGAGACCTGGGCCTGCGGGCCCGCGGGCCTGCTCGACGCCGCCGAAGAGCTCTGGAGCGAACACGGCGTCCAAGAGCGCTTGCACACCGAACGCTTCCGCCCCAGCATCGTCGTCGCCGGTGACGGTGGCGAGGTCACGTTCAGCGCCACCGGCAAGACCGTCGACGCGGACGGCGCCACGCCGTTGTTGGACGTCGGCGAGGAGGCCGGCGTGCTCATGCCGTCCGGGTGCCGCATGGGCATCTGCTTCGGCTGCGTCACGCCGCTCAAGGCGGGCGCCGTCCGCGACCTGCGCACCGGCGAGATCACCGAGGCCGAGCCGGGCGTCCTCATCCAGACCTGTGTGTCCGCCGCGGCGGGCCCCTGCGACATCGAACGGTAGGAGCACCTTGACCGCCATCGACCCCACCGCCCACCTGACCGCGGAGCAGATCGAGGAGCTCGGCCGCGAGCTGGACGCGATCCGCGACGGGGTGATCGCCGGCCGCGGAGAGAAGGACGCCGCCTACATCCGTAAGGTCATCTCGGCGCAGCGCAAGCTCGAGCTGGTCAGCAGGGGCGTGCTGCTGTTCTCGATCTTCCCGCCCGCGTGGCTGATCGGCACCGCCGGGCTGTCCGTGGCGAAGATCATGGACAACATGGAGATCGGCCACAACATCCTGCACGGCCAGTGGGACTGGATGCGGGACCCGAAGATCCACTCCACCACTTGGGAGTGGGATCACGTCTCGCCGTCCGAGCAGTGGAAGCACTCGCACAACGAGCTGCACCACACGTACACCAACGTGATCGGCAAGGACAACGACCTCGGCTACGGCATCATGCGCGTCGACGAGGACCAGAAGTGGCACCCGTTCCACCTCGGCCAGCCGCTGTGGAACTTCCTCAACGCCTGTTTCTTCGAGTACGGCATCGCGGCGTACGACCTGGAGCTCGGCAGGAACCTGCACAAGAGCCGCCGCAAGAGCCCGGAGTTCCGCGCGCGGGCCAAGGCCGTGGGCCGCAAGATCCGCAAGCAGGTGCTCAAGGACTACGTGATCCACCCGCTGCTGTCGGGTCCGTCGTTCCTCCCCACGCTCGCCGCCACGTTCACCGCGAACCTGGTCCGCAACATCTGGTCCCACTCGGTGATCATGTGCGGGCACTTCCCCGAGGGCGTGCAGGTCTTCCAGCGCCGGTCGATCCAGGGCGAGACGCGCGGCCAGTGGTACCTGCGCCAGATGATGGGCTCGGCGAACATCAGCGGCAGCAGGGCCATGCACTTCATGACCGGCAACCTGTCGCACCAGATCGAGCACCACCTGTTCCCCGACCTGCCGAGCAACCGGTACGCCGAGGTCGCGGTGAAGGTGCGCGCACTGTTCGAAAAGTACGAGCTGGAGTACGTCACCGGGCCGCTGCCCAAGCAGGTGTTCTCCGCGTGGCGCAAGGTCTTCCGGCTTTCGCTGCCGAACAAGAAGCCCAAGGTCAAGATGCCGGACCGCGAGCAGGAGCTCGTCGCGGCCTGATTCCCGGTATTGGTTCAGATCTTTCGGCCGTACCGGCGCCGCCGCCGGGTTCGGTGAGATCCGTTGGGGCGGGCGGTGGGCGGCCGCGACATCAGACCGTACGACACGGGATCCGGGGCAGCCCGGTGTCCGGCTGCGCTGCCTGGACGTGCGCCGGGGGGCTCAGCACACAGCCCGCGGCGAGGTGTTGCAGTGCGCTGACCTGCCGTGGTCGGGCCGGTAGTCGGGTGCGTACGCGCACGCGGTTTGCCGACGGGCGGGCTGGGTGGAAGGCACGGCCTGTGACGTGGACACTGCCGGAACCTCTCCCTGCACCGGCGTGGCCCCGCCGTGCCGATCGAGGACACGATCGGCGCCACGGCCGAACTGGTCACCGAGGGCAAGGCGCCACATCGGCCTGTCCGAGGTCAGCGCCGCAGCCCGGCGCCACGCCTGTGCCACGGCCCCGGTCTCCGCGCTGCAGAGCGAGTACTCGCCGTGGACCCGCGGCCTGGAGCGGGAGATCCTCCCCACCACCCGCGCACTCGGTGTCGCACGCGTGGCGTACTCGCCCCTCGGCTGTGGCCTCCTCACCGGCGCCCTGACATCCCCCGACTCCCTGGCCGCCGACGACATCCGCCGCGACCAGCCCCGCTTCGGCGCGGAGAACCTCCCGGCCAACCTCCGCCTCGTCTCCCGCGTACGCGAACGCGCCGCCGACCTCGGCCGCACCCCCGCCCAGCTCGCCCTCGCGTGGCTGCCGGCCCAGCCCGGCACCGTCGTCCCCTGCCCGGCATGCGCCGCCGCACCCACCTCGACGAGAACGCCGGCGCGCTCGCCCTGGAACTCACCCCCGGCCAACTGCGCGCGATCGGTGAGGCAGCGGCCGAAGGGCGGGCACCCGCGCACCCGCCCGGACCACCTCAGCGGCGATCGTGCCTACAGCTCTCGGCGCAACCGCCGCTACCTGCGGCGCCGACAGACCAAGCACACCATCCCTGAGCCGAGGAATCAGCAGGCCAATCGCTTGCACCGTGGAAGCCGAGGCGGCCGGCCCACCAGCTTCGAGAATGACCGATACGTTGGCAGGAACGAAGTGGAGCGGCTGATCGGAAAGTTGAAGACCAACCGGCCGGTTGCCACGAGGTTCGACAAGCGGGCCCATGTCTTCTACGGCACTGTGACCGTTGCGGCCATACGCCTCCCGAAGACCGAGGGCGGGGGCCGGGTACAGGGCCTCCTGCAACTCCTCGAGGACGGCATCCACCTCATTGTCGCGGCGCTCCTCGTACTGCTCGCGGGGATCCTGACCGTCGGGGTCGTCCACGACGTCGTCAGGTCGATCCAGGGGCCGTACGAGGAGGAGGCGGTCGTTCTGTCCGCCCTGGACAACAGCCTTGTGTTGTTCATCGTGGCCGAGCTGCTCCACACCGTCCGCTTGACCATCAGGAACCAGACCCTCGACGCGGAGCCGTTCCTCGTCGTCGGCCTGGTTGCCGGCATCCGCAAGGTGCTCATCGTGACGGCCGAGGCGGAGAAGTCCTTCCGGTGGAATGTCGAGGGGATCGAACTGCTCGTCCTGGCAGGTCTGATCCTCGTGATGGCGACAGCGGCGTACGTGTGGCGTCGCTCGACGCGGCCGGGAGACTACTTCCCGCTCCAGGAGGCGCGGCGCGCTCCTCCGTCGCCGGAGCCGTCACCCACCCCGGTGGGCGGGTCCTGATCCGTCACCTTCCGCCGCCGCGGCCGCCCGTACCCGTTGCTCCTCGCGGGCGGAGCCGACGTCCCGTTCCAGGGGTGTACGGCTCACGGCCGTCGCGAGGTCCTCCAAGGCCCGCTTCTGCATTTCCGCCCCGCGCCGCACCACCGGGCTCCCGTCCCCGCCGGCGGCGCCCTCCCACGCGTGGAGCGCCTCCTCCACGCGCGCCCAGTCCGGATTCCTGTGCTCGCGCACGTCGACCGCCGCCTGCGCGGTGTCCGCCTCCAGGGCCTCGGCGAACCGTTGCGCCTCGGGGACGGGACGGCTGTCGTCCCGCGGGACGTGGCTCTCCATGAGCATCGCCGCCCGGTCGAACCCCTTGAGCGCCTCCTGCGCCTCCTCCGCCTCGCGCGACGTCAGGCCCCTGGGGCGGACCGGTTCCTGCCTTGCCCGGTCGTACGCCTCCTGCCAGGCGGCATGTGCCTCCCTGCTCGCCAGCAGTGCCCTGCGCAGGTCGCCGTGATGTTCGCGGGTCGGTTCGGCGTAGCTGCGGAGCACCGCGGCCGCGTAACGGCCCTCGGCGGCGAGCCAGTCCGCAAGCCGGCCCGGCAGCCGGGGTGTCTCCCATGCGGGGAACACCACGTACGCCAGCATCGCGAGGGCCCCGCCGAGCAGGGTGAGCACCACCCGCTCCGGGACCGTCTGCTCCCACGCCTGGCCGCCCATGCCGAGCAGGAAGACGACGTATGCGGCAGTGAAGCACTGGGAGTAGGCGTAGCCGGTACGGTTCAGCATGAACGACAGGCCCGCCGAGACCACCGCCAGCAGGCCGAACACCTGGGCGTCCGGGCCCAGGGCCCGCACCATCCCGGTGGCGAGCGCGACCCCCGCCAGGGTCCCGGCGAGACGGGCCACCGCCCGCGCGTACGTCTGGTGGAAGTCCGGCCGCAACACCATCACCGAGGTGATGGGCACCCAGTAGCCGTGGCCCACCGGTAGCCGGGCGGCGATCAGGTAGCCGAGCGTGGCCACCGCCGCCAGGCGGACGGCGTGCCGGAACACGGGCGAGTCCCGGCGGAGCTCACGTCGGACCGCCCGGACCACGACCGGGACCAGCCGGAACATGGTCGGGCGCACCAGGACCTGGGCGTCCGCCGGGACGGGCGGCGCGGGCGTCCTCCCGGGCGTGCCGCACCGGGCGATCTCCAAGGCCTCGCCGAGCAGTTCAACGAGCCGCTCGGCGGCCTGCCGCGCGGGGCCCTCCAGCACCTCGTGCTCCTCGTCGACGCACAGGGCGTCCGTGCTTCCGGGCGACACCTCGGCGGGAGTGCCGCGGCGGATCGAACGGGCGGCCGCATCCAGGACCTCGGCGGCCGCGTCGAGCAACTCCCTTGCCCGGTCCCGCCCGGGTCCCTCCGGCGGGGCGCCGACGTCCGGGTCGGCGAGTGCGGCGACGACCGGCCGAATGCGCTCGGCGAGTCCCCGGGGGCCGTGCAGGACGGAGGGACGGGTGCGGGCCTGCGACGGCGTCACGGCGGCCGCGTCCCGGGCCGTCATCAACGGTTCCGGGTCGAACGGGGCGGTCGGGTCGTGCCGCAGCCGGCGGGCGTAGTCCGCCACGGCGGCCAGGGCATCGGCGAGCGCGTCACGATGCGCCGCCCAACGGCGGATCGGGAACAGCAGGATCAGCAGGGCCTGCGCCACGCCCCCGAGCGCGATGATCCCGGCGTGCTCCAGAGCCCGCCCGACGCTCGTGGGCAGGGTGACGGTCACCAGCATGCTGCCGACCGTCGTCGCCGCGACGATCCCGGCGGTCGATCCGACGGCCCACGCCATCCCTGCGGCAAAGGCCCATACGGCCAGCAGTGGGAGGAACGTCGCGAGTCGCCCCGCGGCCAGATACCCCAGGAAGGTGCCGAGTGCCAGACCTACGCCCGCGCCGAGCGCGATGACTTTGCGGGGACGCCAGGTGCGCTGGAACGTGGCTGCGCCCGCGGAGTAGGCGCCGAGGGCGGCTGACGCGGCGTACGCCGGGGAGGCCAGCCACAGCGCCGGCCCGATGACGAGCGCCACCCCCACGGCTGTGCGCAGCGCGAGCAGGGGCTCAAGTCGCGCCTCCTCGATCGTGAGCCCGGATCGCACGACTTCCCGGAGGGCCCGCAGCCACGTCACGGGCAGGAGCCTAGCCCGACCCCGCTACCAGGTTGTGCCGGCCACGCCGCCGAGAACGTTGAGGGTGAGGCGGGGGTCCTCGTGGCCTTCGGGGGCGCCGATCGACCGGCGATGTCGTCGGGCCCGGGCGATCACCAACCAGCGACGCATCTCCGACTCAGGTCACCAGCTGGTCACCGTGGTCGCCTTGGAGCATGTGGCGACGTTCCTTTTCGCGCGTGGAATAGGCGGCTGCGCGGATCGCCTCGTCGCTCTCCAAGCCTGATCCCAGCGCGCCGGCCACCGTGGCGACCGAAGCGACGAACCAGGACAACGTCAAGTACTCCGTGGCGTGCAGCGGGGTTCCTGTCATGGAAGCGAACACCCGGTCGTTGAGGATGAACAGCGCCCACACCAAGTTGATGACCATCAAACCCACGTAGCAGACGAGCGCCCCGATACCGACGGTGAGGACCGTCGAGGTGTTGTAGAGCCGCGCCCTCTGCCTCGCCTCCGGCGAGCCCTCTGTCGATCGATGCCACAGCTCCCCGTCCACGATCAGCCAGCCGATCATGAGCCCGACGGACCCGACCATGGCGATCACGAGGCGTGGCGCGCTGAGGGCCCCAGAGAGGCTCCAGGTGGTGGAGTCCAGGGTGGCGATGGCCCCCGTGGCGAGGGCGGCCGCCAGGGCTTTCGACAAGCCCGATACCAACCGCCAGGGCCGGTTGGCGCGGACCATACCGACGAGCACCCGCAGGTAGCCGCGCGGCCCGCTGACGACGTATCGAAGATCGGCAGTCTCCTCGTCACCGACCTGGCCCTGATGGACAGGCGCGAGCCGACCGGCAAAAGGACCCAGAAGCGGCTGACTCGGCGGAAGCCCCTCAGCCCCGGTGGCCTGCGGATCCACCAAGCCGAGCACGGCTTCTTCCACCGCCCGCCGAGCCCTCGTCTGCAGCCGCAAGCCCCCCAGGGAAGGAAGGGACAGCAGCGCCAAGCCGTGTTCGTGGCTCAGATCGACTACGATCTTGCGCCCGTGTGAGTGCAGCGGAAGGTCGGTGAGGGCCACCACGATGTCCCAGTTCTCCGCACTTCCGCGGTCCATGATCCGGCGCATCAAAGTAGGCGGGTCCTCGGACCCTGAGGTGAATGGCTCACTGACCACCTTGACGTCGAACCGACGCCCCTGGCCCGCCTTTTCGGCGAGCCGATCAGGAAGTATCCGGGCGATGCGCTGAGCGATGTCCGTGGGCGCGTCCGGATCCGCCAGGAGAGCTACGACCGTAACGCCCCGCGACGACACCCGCACGACCGGACCATCCTCCTCGGCTGCCCTCCGCGATTGCAGGGGTTCACAGGATGCCCCGGGGTGAAGGCGAAGCCGTGGTGACACGCTGTTCTTACGGGTTGGGCCACCTGTGGGGTCCGACAGGGACAAGGTCAGCGCGAGGGCACGGACCTGCCCGCTACCGGCCGACGTCCTTCGGAGTCGGCGGTGACCAGGTTTCCCCTCCTTTCCCGGTGCTCGTGCACGAGGCGGATCGCCATGGCGCCTTCACCGGTCGCCGAGGCCACCCGTTTCACCGAGCCGCTCCTGACGTCGCCGGCGGCGAAGACCCCGGGCAGGGTGGTCTCCAGCAGCATCGGATCGCGGCCCAGTGAGGCCCACCGGTTCGTATCGGCCACCGCCCCGGCGTCGGCGCCGGTGAGGACGAAGCCCCTCTCGTTCAGGGCCAGCACGCCCCCCAGCCATTCCGTGCGCGGCCGGGCGCCGATGAACACGAACAGCGCCGCGGCCTGCAGCTCACGGCGCTCATGGCTTGCGTTGTCCTCCACCGTCAGCGACTCCAGCTTCTCCTTGCCGGCGACGCCCCGTACTTCGGTGTGGAGCAGCACCTCGATCTTGGGGTGCTGCTCCACCTGGTCCACCAGGTAGCGCGACATGTCCGCGTTGAGGTCGCTGCCCCGGACGAGGAGGTGGACCTCGGACGCGTGCTGGGCGAGGAACAGCGCCGCTTGTCCGGCGGAGTTCCCGCCGCCGACCACGGCGACCGGGTCGGCGCGGCAGAGGCCGGCCTCGTGGACCGTCGCCGCGTAGTAGACGCTGATGCCTTCCAGGCGGTCGATGCCGGGCACTTCGAGCCTGCGGTACCGCACGCCCGAGGCGAGCACCACGGCGCCGGCCCGAGCCCGGGAGCCGTCTGTGAACGTGACGATGTACTCATCGTCCTGCGGGGTGAGCGCGCTGACCTCCGCCGGCACCATCAGGCGGGCGCCGAACTTGTGGGCCTGGAGCACCGCGCGTTCGATGAGTTCGCCCCCGGAGATGCCGGACGGGAAGCCGAGGTAGTTCTCGATGCGGGACGAGGTCGCGGCCTGGCCTCCGGTGGCCACGGCGTCGACGGTGACCGTGGTGAGGCCGTCGGAGGCGCCGTACACGGCGGCGGCGAGTCCCGCGGGGCCCGCACCGACCACCATGACGTCGCACCGTTCGTTCTCGGGCGAGGGGGCGGGCAGACCGATGAGCCGGGCGAGTTCGGCGTTGCTCGGATTGCGCAGGAGCCGCTCCCCCTGCCAGAGGACCACCGGCGTCTCCTCGGGACGGATGGAGAACCGGCGCAGCAGCGCCTCGGCCTCCTTGTCCCTCTCCAGGTCCACCCACCGGTGGGGCAGCCGGTTGCGGGCCGCGAACTCGCGCAGCCGCAGGGTGTCCCGCGAGTAGCACGACCCCAGGATCCGGAATCCGGCGCCGAGGCCGATGAGCAGGTACCTGCGGCCCAGATACGCGCGGAGGATCAGGTCGCCGAGGACGGGATCGCTGCCGACCAGGGCGCGTTGCCGTTCCACCGGTACGGCCAGGATCTCGCCGGCCTCGCGCACCACGGCGGTGTTGAACGCCGCCTGGCCTTCCAGCAGTCCGAGTTCGCCCAGGAACCTGCCGGGTCCGTGGACCGCCACCGTCCGCTCGTCGGGGCCGCCCTGGTCGTGGAGGATTTCGACGGTCCCACTGAGGATCGCGAGGAACTCCCGGAACGGCTCGCCCTCGCGGTACAGCACCTCGCCCTCGGCGGTCCTGCGGCGCTCACCGTGCGCGGTCAGGTCCTCGAGCTGCTCCGGCGTGAGGCGGGGGAACGCCCCGTACCGGTCAGGTGTCTCGCGGACCGCACCCTTCTCGTGCTCGGCCGTGCTCATCAGACCAGGGCCTCGTGAACGTAGCACCAGCGCCAGTCCTCTCCCGGCTCGAAGGACTGCACGACGGGGTGACCGACGCTCCCCGCATGCCGTCTGGCGTGCTTGAGGGGGGAGGAGTCGCAGCAGCCGACGTGCCCACAGGTGAGACAGAGGCGCAGGTGCAGCCACGGCGAATGCTCCCTGAGGCACTCCTCGCAGCCCTCCGGGGTACGCGGCGTCACTGGGCGCACCATCGCCAGGTGCGGGTCGACAATCGTGGCCATGAGGGTTCCTTCCGTAAATGGGCCTGATCGGCCGCGGGCGACGATCTTCCTCAGCGCCGACGTCTCACCCTCCCGCAGTGGTCTGCCGGCCCGCCATCGCCTGCTCGACCCACGAGCGCAAGACGTGCGCGGGTGCCGCGCCGGCCTGTCGGGCGACCGTCTCGCCCCGGTCCAGGACCAGCAGGGTCGGCACCGCCTGCACCTCGAACCGCCGACTGAGCCGTGGGTTCTGGTCGACGTCGACCTTGACGAGCTTGATCTGTCCGGCGAGGTCCCGGGCGACCTGTTCGAGGGCTGGGCTGACCATGCGGCAGGGACCGCACCAGGTGGCCCAGAGGTCGACGACGACGGGCACCGTTGCGTTGTCAGCGACCTCGATGAAGTCGTCTTCGCCCGCGTCGACGACCCAGGGCAGGGCCTGCTTGCAGTGACCGCACTTGGGCCGTCCCTCGGCAGCCACGGGAATCCGGTTGGCGCGCCCGCAGTTCGGGCAGGTCACCGTCGTCGTCCGGGTGGTGTTCACGCCGCCCTCGCTTCCCGGTCACCCTCCTGCTGGTCGTAGGTGACCACCAGCTCTCCGTGCTCGGCGTCGACGCGCACCGTCGCACCGTCCTGGACGTCGCCGCGCAGCAGGGCCCGCCCGACCAGCGTCTCGACCTCGTGGGAGATGTAGCGCCGCAGCGGCCGGGCCCCGTACACCGGGTCGTAGCCCTGGTGGGCGATCATCTCCCGCGCAACGTCGGACAGTTCGACGGTGATGCGGCGCTCGGCGAGCCTCCGCCGCAGCTCGTCGAACTGCAACTCCACGATCCGCTCGATCTGCCGCTCACCGAGCGGCTTGAACAGCACGATGTCGTCGACGCGGTTGAGGAACTCCGGGCGAAAGTGCCCACGCAAATCGCCCATCACCAGGGCGCGGGCGTCGGGCTTGATCTCACCCTCGGCGGTGGCGCCGTCGAGCAGGTGCTCGGAGCCGATGTTGGACGTCATGATGATCACGGTGTTGCGGAAGTCGACGGTACGGCCCTGAGCGTCGGTGATGCGACCGTCGTCGAGGATCTGCAGCAACGTGTTGAAGACATCGGTGTGCGCCTTCTCGATCTCGTCGAACAGGACGACCGAGTACGGCTTGCGGCGCACGGCCTCGGTGAGCTGGCCGCCCTCCTCGTAGCCGACGTATCCGGGCGGTGCGCCCATGAGCCGGCTGACGGTGTGCCGCTCCTGGTACTCGCTCATGTCGAGGCGGACCATGTTCTCCTCGGAGTCGAACAGGGTCCGGGCGAGGGTCTTGGCCAGCTCGGTCTTCCCGACGCCGGTGGGGCCGAGGAAGATGAACGAGCCGATGGGGCGACGAGGGTCGCGGATGCCGGAGCGGGCACGGATGATGGCGTCGGTGACGAGCTTGACGGCCTCGTCCTGACCGATGACGCGCTCGCGCAGGATCTCGTCGAGGCGCAGCAGCTTCTCGCGTTCGCCCTCCTGGAGGCGGGCGACGGGGACGCCGGTCCAGGCGGCGACGATCTCGGCGATCTCCTCCTCGGTGACGACCTCGCGCAGCAGCCGGTTCCGCCCTTGTTTGGCGGCCAGTTGCTCCTCCTCCGCGGCGAGTCGGCGCTCCAGGTCGCGGACGCGGCCGTAGCGCAGTTCGGCGGCGCGGTTGAGGTCGTAGGCGCGTTCGGCCTCCTCGGCCTCGTGGCGGACCTGTTCCAGTTCCTGGCGCAGTTCCTGCACGCGGCGGATCGCCTGCCGTTCGGCCTCCCACTGAGCGTGCTTGGAGTCGGCCTCGGCGCGCAGGTCGGCCAGTTCCCTGCGGAGCTCCTCCAGGCGTGTTTTGCTGGCGGGGTCGGTCTCCTTGGACAGGGCGGCATCCTCGATCTCCAGCCGCGTGACGCGGCGCGTGATCTCGTCGAGTTCGGCGGGCATCGAGTCGATCTCGGTACGCAGCCTGGCGCACGCCTCGTCGACGAGGTCGATGGCCTTGTCGGGCAGGAACCGATCGGTGATGTAACGGTGACTGAGGGTGGCCGCGGAGACCAGCGCGGTGTCCTGGATCTTCACGCCGTGGAAGACCTCGAGGCGTTCGCGCAGTCCGCGCAGGATGGAGATGGTGTCCTCCACGCTGGGCTCCTCGACCAGGACCTGCTGGAAGCGGCGTTCGAGGGCGGCGTCCTTTTCAATGTGCTTGCGGTACTCGTCGAGGGTGGTGGCGCCGACCATGTGGAGTTCGCCTCGGGCCAGCATCGGCTTGAGCATGTTGCCCGCGTCCATGGCTCCTTCGGCGGCGCCTGCGCCGACGACGGTGTGGAGTTCGTCGACGAAGAGCAGGATCCGCCCTTCGGCGGCCTTCACCTCGGACAGTACGGCCTTCAGACGTTCCTCGAACTCGCCGCGGTACTTGGCGCCGGCGACCAAGGAGCCCATGTCCAGGGCGAACACCGTCCTGTCGCGCAGGCCCTCAGGAACATCGCCGCGGACGATGCGCTGGGCCAGGCCCTCGACGATGGCGGTCTTGCCGACGCCGGGGTCGCCGATGAGTACGGGGTTGTTCTTGGTCTTGCGGCTGAGGATCTGGGTGACGCGGCGGATCTCCGCGTCACGGCCGATGACCGGGTCCAGCCGCCCGGACCGAGCCTCGACGACGAGGTCGCGGCCGTACTTCTCCAGGGCCTCGTAGGCCACTTCGGGGTTGGCGGAAGTGACGCGCTGGTTGCCGCGGACCTGGGTGAGCGCGCTCAGGAACGAGTCCCGGGTAATGCCGGCCTGTTTGAGCAGTCGCCCGGCGGCGGTCGAAGAGCTCTCCTCGGCCAGGGCGAGCAGGAGGTGTTCCACGGACACGTACTCGTCCTTGAGGCGTTTGGCCTCTCGCTCGGCGGCGTCGAGCAGCTGGGCGAGGCGCTGGGTGACGAAGACCTGGCCGGGTGCCGCGCCGGGGCCGGTGACCTTCGGGCGACGGGAGAGTTCCTCGCGCACGGCCTCGCGCAGTCCCTTCGGCTCCTTGCCGGCCTGCTCCAGCAACCGCGGGATCAGACCGTCCTCCTGATCGAGGAGTGCGAGCAGCAGGTGTTCCCCGTCGACCTCGGTGTGCCCCATACGGCCGGCCGCGGTCTGGGCCTCCTGGAGTGCTTCCTGGGACTTCTGGGTGAGACGGTTCATGTCCATGGGGGTGTTTCACTCCTCGTGCCGCGGCCGCGCAGGGCGGCTTCGAGCAGGCTGATGCGGTCGAGCAGGTCGAGCACCAGGCCGATTGATGCGTAGTTGAGGCAGAGTCCGGTGCGCAGCCGCTGGATGCGGGCGAGTACCGCCGGGGCCGCGGGGTCGAACACCAGGTGCCCCGCGGCGTCGCGTTCGGCGTCGATCAGGCCGAGGGCGACGAACCGACGGATCAGATCGGGGTGGAGGCCCGAGCGACGGGCCACCGCGTCGAGGGAGAGCCTGGGGGCGGGCACGAGCGCGTACCGGACGGCCGTCGACGCGGTGAGGTCGGCGCCCGTTCGTACCGGACGGTTGCCCATGCCGGCCCGGCCGGGGCCTGACGCTCCCGCGGGTGGTTCGTTCATCACGCCCTCCTGGGGTCGTACGAGGAGGCGGCGGCGAGCTCCGCGAACAGTTCGCGCTCCCGGTCGCCGAGGGTGGGTGGCACCACGATGCGGAGTTCGGCGTACAGGTCTCCGTCCGCGCCGCGCGGGTTCGGCATGCCCTCGCCGCGCAGCCGCAGCCGCCGGCCGCTGGACGAGCCGGCGGGCACCGTGACCTTGGCCGTGCCGCCGCCGGGGGTGGGCACCGGTACGGTCGCACCCAGGGCCGCCTCCCAGGGGGCCACCGGTACCTGGACGTGCACGTCGCGGCCGTCCAGCCGGAACCGGGGGTGGGGCTGGATGCGCACGCGCAGGTACAGGTCGCCCGCGGCGGCGTCACCACTGCCCCGGCCGCCCTCACCCGCCAGCCGGATGCGCTGCCCGTCGGTGACGCCCGGCGGCACGTCGACCTCGTACCGCCGCGGCTGGCCGGTGGGGCCGGCGAGCGTGACGGTGCGGCGGCCGCCTCGGTACGCCTCCTCGACGGTGAGCGCCAGTTCGGCCTCCTGGTCCGCTCCGGGGACGCTCCCTCGGGCGGCGCCGGCTCCGAACATGGATCCGAGCAGGTCCTCGATGTCGATGCCCTCCGCTCCGAGGTCGTCGCCGAAGCCGGTGTAGCGGACACGAGGACCGCCGCCGCCTGCGGTCGTGCGACCGCGGAAGCCGCCGCCCGCTCCGGCCGCGGCCCGTTCGTCGAAGTCCTCGGGGATCTTGCGGAAGTCCTCGCCGAAGCGGTCGTAGCGGGCTCGGGTCTTGGGATCGGACAGGACGCTGTACGCCTCGTTGAGGTCCTTGAAGCGTTCTTCCGCCCCGGGGTCCTTGTTGACGTCGGGATGGTGCCTGCGGGCGAGTTTGCGATATGCCTGCTGGATCTCGTCCTGGCTCGCGGACCTCGACACCCCGAGCGCCTCGTAGTAGTCCCGCGCCATGACCGGTCACTCCCGCTTGGCGACGGTTACGGCGGCGGGCCTGAGCTGCCGCTCGCCGTCCCCGTAGCCGGGGCGCAGTACCTCGACCACCGTGCCCGGTGCGGCGTCCGGGTCCTGGACGACGCCGACCACCTCGTGCCGGGCCGGGTCGAAGGGGACGCCGGTCTCCGCGTGCCGCGGGTAGCCGAGCAGTTCGAGGACGTTCACCGCTTGGTCGCGTACGGCCAGGATGCCCTCCACGATCGCCCCCGGATCGGCGCCCGCGTGGGTCAGGGCCAGTTCGAGGTTGTCGAGGACGGGCAGGAAGGCGGCCGCCGTGCGAGCCCGCTCCACCGTCCGTTCGCGCTCCAGTTCCCTGGCGTGACGCTTGCGAAGGTTGTCGAGGTCGGCGAGTGCGCGCCGCCAACGGTCCTCCAGTTCCCGGATCGCGGTCGTGTACTCGTCCTCGGCAGGTGCGGGGCCGGCGGCATCGGGTCCCGGTTCGCCGTCCGCCGCTTCGGGCCGGGGCGGGCCCGGTTGGGGCAGATCCCCGCGAGGCGGGGGTCCGGCGCCTTCCGGGACCGGTTCGACCGGATCCGGCGCGGCCCGGTCGGGTTCCTGGGGGTAGGTGGGCATGGCGCGCCTCAACCCTTGTCGAACTCGGCGTCGATGACATCATCGTCACCGCCACCGCCACTCATGGGACCGCCGGTGGCGGCGTCCTGACCGGGACCTCCGCCCGCGGCGGCGGCGCCCTGATGGGCTGCCAGCCCGGCGAGCACCTGCTGGAGTTCGGAGGTCAGGGGCCGCACGCGTTCCACGCCCGCCTCTTCCTTGACCGCCGCCCGGGCGTCCGACACGAGCATCTCGCCGCGTGCCTTCTCGTGCGCGGGCGCCGCGTCGCCCAGTTCGGCGAGACGCTTCTCGACCTGGTACGCGACGGCGTCGAGTTCGTTGCGGGCGTCGACGGCCTCGCGGAGTGCCTTGTCCTGGCCCTGGTTGCTTTCGGCCTCCTGGACCATGCGTTCGACCTCACCGCGGTCCAGGTTGGAGCTCTCGCTGATGGTGATGCCCTGTTCCTTGCCGGTGTCCCGGTCACGGGCCTTGACCTCGAGGATGCCGTTGGCGTCGATGTCGAAGGTGACCTCGATCTGCGCTTCGCCCCGCGGCGCCGGCCGGATGTCGGTGAGCTGGAACCGGCCCAGCACCCGGTTGTCGGCGGCCAGCTCGCGTTCGCCCTGGAGGACCACCACATCGACGGCCGGCTGGTTGTCCTCGGCGGTGGAGAAGGTCTCGCTGCGGCGCACCGGAATGGTGGTGTTCCGCTCGATGATCTTCGTCATCACTCCGCCGCGTGTCTCCACGCCCAGCGACAGGGGGGTCACGTCGAGCAGCAGGACGTCCTTGACCTCGCCCTTGAGCACCCCTGCCTGGATCGCGGCCCCCAGGGCCACGACCTCATCGGGGTTGACGCTCATGTTGGGTTCCTTGCCGCCGGTCAGCCGGCGGACCAGGGTCTGGACTGCGGGGATGCGGGTGGACCCGCCGACGAGGATGACCTCGTCGATGTCGCTCTCGCCGACCTTGGCGTCGGCGATGGCCTGCTGGACCGGTCCCAGGCAGCGCTCCACAAGGTCGCCGGTGATCTGCTCGAACGTGGATCGCATGATCGAGTCGGTGAGGTGCTTGGGCCCGGAGGCGTCGGCGGTGATGAACGGCAGGCTGACCTGCGTCTGCGTCACCGAACTCAGCTCGGTCTTGGCCTTCTCCGCCGCCTCGAACAAACGCTGCAGCGCCTGCGCGTCCTGGCGCAGGTCGATGCCGTTCTCCTTCTGGAAGTCGTCCGCGAGGTGATCCACCAGACGCCGGTCGAAGTCGTCGCCGCCCAGGTGGCTGTCGCCGGCGGTGGAGCGCACCTCCACCACGCCGTCGCCGACGTCGAGGATGCTCACGTCGAAGGTGCCACCGCCCAGGTCGAAGACGAGGACGGTCTCGTGCTCCTTCTTGTCCACGCCGTACGCGAGGGCGGCCGCCGTCGGCTCGTTGATGATCCGCAGCACCTCCAGGCCGGCGATCCGTCCGGCGTCCTTGGTGGCGGTGCGCTGGGCGTCGTTGAAGTAGGCGGGCACCGTGATGACCGCCTCCGTGACCCGCTCCCCCAGCTGCTTGGAGGCGTCGTCCGTGAGTTTGCGCAGCACCTGCGCGCTGATCTCCTCAGGGGCGTACAGCTTGTCGCGCACCTTGAAGCGGGCCGCTCCGCCGTCGCCCTCGACGACGTCGTACGCCACCGCCCTGGCCTCGTCGGAGATCTCGTCGAAATGCCGGCCGATGAACCGCTTAGCCGAGTAGATGGTGCCCTTGGGGTTGAGGATCGCCTGGCGCCGGGCCAGCTGTCCCACCAGACGTTCCCCGGTGTCGGTGAAGGCCACCACGGACGGTGTCGTGCGGTTGCCCTCGCTGTTGGGCACGACGGACGGCTCTCCGCCCTCCCACACGGCGATCACCGAGTTGGTGGTGCCCAGCTCGATGCCCACTGCCTTGGCCATGAGGAACTCCTCCCGGTACGGCGCCTGCGCCGACTGTCCGGATCACGTTCGTTCAGGTACGGGTGGGACCTCTGCCAGTGGTCTGCATCCCGCCGATCAGCCCTGCGGCCTCGTCGGAGACTTCCCCGACGAGGAGCAGGGCGGAGACGACGGGGTCGAGCCGGTTCACTAGGCCGAACAGCGACCCGAGCAGGACACCGGGGCTCTCCGGCCACGGGAAACCCGTGGCCGGAGAGGTGGTCAACGGCGCGTGCGTCGTCCCAGTACGTCTTGTACGGGGCAACCGGCCTGCGGAGCTGCTCGGTCACCGCCCGGCGCTACCTGCCGGTGCGCGGACGGTTTCGAACACTCCCCAGGGTGGCGTGCCCAGTGGCTCCACGCCTGCGCCTGGCAAGTCGGAAAAGCACGGGTCCGGTCGCCCCACGAGTACGAGAGGCAGAATCCGAACCTCTCGTATGAGCCGACCCGACCAGCACCGCCGCTCGGCTGTAGGCTCGAAGAGAACGGAGTGATCCCATGGCCAGCAGCCGGCCGCACCATCCGTACCGCCGCCGCTGCGACCGGGAGAGAAGCCTTCCGCGGGACAGCGGCGGGCGGCTCCCCATGGCCGCGCGGAGAGGGTCCGTCCCACCCCGCGGCAGCGGGTGGCGCCCCACGGCCGCGCGGCGAGGGTCCCGCCCACCTGCTCCCACCCCGGCCGACCGTGTCCCCCACGCACTGATGACGCTCTCCAGCGCCCTGTTCGACCCCCTGGACGAAGGCGAGATCCTGGGCCTGGCCATGGACCACGTAGCCACCGCAGGGCCTTACGGCGCCGAGGCCGGATACCTCACGGTGGACGGCGCCCTGGTCCCCAGCCGGAGGAACGGGCAGGTCCACGCCCTGGCCGTGGACCGGAGGGTGCGGGAGCTGGCCGGGGAGGACGGCCCCGTGACCGTGCCCGGCCTGCCCAGGGCCCGGGCCCTGGGGCTGCGCGGGCACGAGAGGCTCCACGGCTACCTCGTGGTGACGTGCCGCTCCCGGCCCACCGAGGCCGAGCGCTTCCTGCTCTCCACGCTGGTCCGGCTCACCGCCGCTGCACTGTCGGTCGCCTGCGCACACCGCCGCCAGCGCGAGGACGCGCTGGAGCTGTACCGGCTCAGGGAGGAGCGGACGAGGAGCGGACAGCCCTCCAGGGGCAGCTGATCTCCGTCGTCGCCGAGCTGGGGTACCAGCGAGCCCTTCACACGCTCAAGGCCGACGTCGCCGCCTCGGGCGGCGGCGAGGAAGCCATCACCCGCGCACTGCACGCGCTCACCGGACTCCCGGCACTGGTCGAGGACCGCTTCGGCCGGCTGCGGTCCTGGACCGGTCCCGATCGCCCCGACCCCTATCCCGAACCGGACCCCGTGCACCAGGACGCAATGCTGTACGCCGTCGGCCGTCAGGCCGGGCCGGTGCGCGTGAAGGACCGGCTGGTCACCCTGGTGCGCCCGCACGGCGAGATCCTGGGCGTGCTGGCCCTGGTCGACGTCCGGCGCGAGGCCGACGATCACACCCTGCGCGCGCTGGAGGACGGCGCCGCGTCACTCGCCCCGGAGCTGGCGCACTTGCGCAATCTGGCCGAAGTGGAGTCGAAGCTGCACCGCGAGCTGGCCGACGACCTCCTGACAGGGACGGACGAGGCGAGCGCCTACGCCCGTTCCGAGGCAGTCGGACACGACCTGCACCGCCGCCACTACATCGTCGTGGTGCAGTGGTCGAACCGGACCGCGGACGGTTCCTTCGCACAGACCGTGGGCCGGGCGGCTTCTGCCGTGGGCATGCACTCGCTGCTGACCCGGCGTTCCGACCACGTGGTCCTGGTCGCCGACGACAGGCCGCACGCCCGCGCGCTGTACGAGGCGCTCGCCCGGGAGACCGGGACACGGTCCGGGACCATCGGGGTGAGCCCCCCTTGCGACTCCCTGGACGACATCCCCCACCGCTACCAGGAGGCGCAGCGCGCCCTGGAAGTGCGCCGCCACTCCCGCGGCGAGCACTACGGCACGACGTTCTTCGACGAGCTGGGCCTCTACCGCATCCTGGGACCCGGCAATGATTACCGGGAACTGGAGACGTTCGTCCACGAGTGGCTCGGGCAGCTGATCGACTACGACTCCCGGCACCACACAGCCATGGTGGAGACGCTGTCCCAGTACTTCGACTGCGGCGGCAACTACGACGAGACCGCCGAATCCCTCGCGATCCACCGCAGCACGCTGCGCTATCGGCTCCAGCGCATCCGCGACATCAGCGGCAATGACCTCGCGGACGTCGAGGACCGGCTCAACCTCCAGGTGGCGACCCGAGTGTGGAAGATCGTGCTGGGCGAACAAGCAGGAGAACGGCTTCGTTGAACGCGATGCGGCAGATCGATCACCCGCGCGCGAGCCGGGCCGCGAGGTAGGGCGCGGTGACGCTGCGGCGGGATTTCGCCACCTTGGCCGGCGGTCCTGACGCGACCACCCGCCCGCCCGCGTCGCCGCCGCCCGGCCCGAGGTCGATGACCCAGTCGGCGGTGGTGATCGTGTCCAGGTCGTGCTCGACGAGGACGACCGTGTTGCCGGCGTCGACGAGCCGGTGCAGCTGTCGCAGCAGCAGCGCCACGTCCGAGGGGTGCAGCCCCGCCGTCGGCTCGTCGAGCAGGTAGAGCGCGTGGCCGCGGCGGCCCCGCTGCAGTTCGGTGGCCAGTTTGATGCGTTGCGCCTCACCACCGCTGAGTTCCGTCGCGGGCTGCCCCAGGCGCAGGTACCCCAGTCCCACCTCGCGCAACGTCTCCAGACTGCGGGAGGCGGCCGGGACGGCGGACAGGAACGTGGCGGCGGCGTCGACGGAGAGCCCCAGCACCTCCGCGATGTTCTTGCCGCGGTAGGTGACCTCCAGCGTTTCGGCGTTGTACCGGGCGCCCCGGCAGGTCGGGCACGGTGCGTAGGTGCCGGGCAGGAAGAGCAGTTCCACCGCGACGAATCCTTCGCCCTGGCAGGTCTCGCACCGTCCTTCGGGCACGTTGAAGGAGAACCGCCCGGCCGAGTAGCCGCGCGCCTTCGCCTCGTCCGTCGCCGCGTACAGCTTGCGCACCGCGTCGAACATCCCCGTGTACGTGGCCAGGTTGGAACGGGGAGTCCGGCCGATGGGCCGTTGGTCGACCCGGACCAGCCGGTCGAACGACTCGACCCCCGACGCGTCCTGGACGTCGACCATCAGCTGCGCCTCGTCGGGTTCCTCGGGTGCGAGTCCGAGGTGGCTGCGGACGACCTCGGCGAGCACCTGCGTCACCAGTGTCGACTTTCCGGAGCCGGACACGCCCGTCACCGCCGTCAGTACGCACAGCGGTACGTCGACGGACACGTCGTGCAGGTTGTGGCGGGAGACGCCGCTCAGGTGCAGCCAGCCCTGCGGTGTGCGCGGGCGGTGGTCGAGCGGTTCGGCTCGCCCGAACAGGTACTGGCTCGTGGCCGACTCCGCCACCCGCTCCAGACCGGCGACGGGGCCGCTGTACAGCACGCGGCCGCCGCCCTCGCCCGCGCCGGGGCCGATGTCGACCACCCAGTCGGCCCGCCGTACGACGTCCATGTCGTGCTCCACGACGAACAGCGAGTTGCCCGCCGCCTTGAGACGGTCCAGCACGTCCAGCAGCGGTTCCGCGTCGGCCGGGTGCAGGCCCGCGGAGGGTTCGTCGAGGACGTAGGCGATGCCGAACAGCCCCGAGCGCAGCTGGGTGGCGATGCGCAGGCGCTGCGCCTCGCCGGGCGACAGGGTCGTCGAGCGGCGCCCGAGGCTGAGATATCCGAGGCCCAGGTCGAGCAGTACGTCGATCCGCGCGACCAGATCGCCGCAGATCCGGACCGCGGCCTCGGTCGTCTCCCCGGATCGGGCGGTCGACGTGGTGGCGTCGGCCTCGGACCGCCCCGCGACGGGCCGCAGCAGCCCCACGACCTCGGTGAGCGGCATCGCGTTGATCTCGGCGATGGAACGTCCGGCGAAGGTCACGGCGAGCGCCTCGGGCCGCAGTCCGCTGCCGTGACACTCGGGGCAGGGCACACTCCTGACGAACCGGAGCGCCCGTTCGCGCATCTTCTCGCTCTTGGAGTCGGTGAGGACGTGCATGACGTGCTTGCGGGCGCTCCAGAACTTGCCCTGGTAGCCGTAGTCGACGCGGTCCTCCTCCGGCTCGATGTACACGGAGGGCTGCTCGTCGGTGTACAGCAGCCAGTCCCGGTCCCTCTTCCTGAGCCTGCGCCACGGCCGGTCGATGTCGATCCCCAGGCCGCTCACGACACTGCGCAGGTTGGCGCCCTGCCAGGCGCCCGGCCAGGCGGCGATCGCCCCCTCGCGGATGCTCAGCGAGGGGTCCGGGACGAGCAGGTCCTCGGCGACGTCGTGCACGACGCCCAGTCCGTGGCACTGCGGGCAGGAGCCGGCTGCCGTGTTGGGTGAGAACGACTCGGCTTCCAGCCGTGCGGCCCGGGGTGGATAGGTGCCGGCGCGGGAGTACAGCATGCGCAACAGGTTGGACAGCGTGGTGAGGGTGCCGACCGTCGAGCGCGAGCTGGGCGACCCGCGTCGCTGCTGCAGGGCCACGGCCGGTGGCAGTCCGGTGATTTCCAGCACATGAGGTGCGCCGACCTGTTGCAACAGCCTCCGGGCGTACGGTGCCACGGACTCGAAATAGCGCCGCTGGGCCTCCGCGTAGAGCGTGCCGAACGCGAGCGAGGACTTGCCCGAGCCGGAGACGCCGGTGAAGGCGACCATCGCGTCCCGCGGCACGTCGACGTCGACGTTCCGCAGGTTGTTCTCACTGGCGCCCCGGACATGCACCAAGGGGTCGATCGCGTCCTCGTTCACCGTTCCTGACTACCTGATCGCGCCGGGAACCGCGCGACAGGCGCCGTCACCGTGGCCCCGCTCAACGAGCGTCCGGGTCGTTGGCTCCATTCGAATGGACCTAACAGCCGCGTGCGGACCTGAACGGCCCCACCGGCATGACGTCGGGGATACCGGCGCCCTGGATGGACGGGCGGGCAGGCAATGCGTCTGGCGCGACAGGGCCGGCGCCCACTGGCGCGCGTACCTCAACGGGCACGTCCAGGAAGCCGCCAACCGCAGCCACGGCGCCTTGATCAGCACTGAGGAGCATTTCCGACTGCATCACGACGCCATCGGCGTCCAGCCCACCCTCGACCTCGCAGAACGGATCGGCTACGACGAACTGCCCACCGCCCTGTTCGCCCTCAACGCAGTCTCTGCGCTACGCGCAGTGGCCGCCGAGATCGACTCCCTCCACAAAGACGTCTACTCACCCGCCAGAGAGGAATCAAGCTCGGACACGCACAACCTCCCGCTGATCCTCCGACGCGACCACGGATCCGACCGCGCCACCGCCTTCGCATGGCGCTCGGCATGCTGCACGCGCGCATCGTCTCGTCCGCGCGATCCGAGGCCGACGACCACATGAGTGAGGCTGGGCGGCAGCACTCGACAGACACCGACAGCGGCATGAATGTCGGAGCGGCTTACCCGAGTGACCAGTCGAACACCGCAGGCAGCCGCTGCATCCAGGCCATGCGACGAAACCTCTGACGACTACGCTCCGTACAACCCGTCGCACCGCGTCCGAGGCCCCCGCCCAGGACTCCTTCACGACCCCCGGAAACGATGAAGCGAGCTGACGAACTGTCACCAAAGTCAGCATTGGGTCAGCATTGGTCCTGGCAAAGCTGACCCCAGCTGGTCATACCTGGGAAACGTCGAGGGCACTGCGTGGGCCTTTCTAAATGGCCCGCTGGGCGATCTCCGTAGTCGCGGAGGCGGCCCGTCTCACCCACTTCGCGCGCTCGGTCACCATCGTCCACGGCAGCTTCATCCTGTGCGACGCCAAGGTCACGAATGATCAGGCGTCTACCGTGGGCGCGTCGGTCGGCTGGTCGATGTCGGCCCGGCGGAAGCGGCGACGGATACCCCTCGCGGAATGGCGCCGGCCGTCGCCGAGAACACCGCATCCGGGCCACACCACGTCGAGGGCGCCTTCCCGCAGAACGGCCAGGGGCAGTTCGTGTGCGAGCCGGCTCCCGCCTCGATTCCCCGCGGTCGAACCGCACCCTTTGCCGGAGTTCAACGCTGCGTAGTCAGCACCAAGTCAGCACGGGAGGGGGTGACAGGGGAGATGACGTGGGCTTTTAGTCAGCACGGGAGTCAGCACCGCACCGTCAGAGCGTGCCAAAGTGCGCATTTCGATGCGGCTTGGCGTGGGGAGCCGTGACGCCTCCGTCTGGGCTTGGGATGTCAGCGTAGGTGGCCCACACATAGGCCGGGGGGCAACTGTGTGGGCGCGAGACATACCCCGTTGACCTGGGGATTCCTACGGTGTGGCGACATCCAGTCGTTCCCGTCCCCGTCCGGAAGTGGTCCTCATGGCCTCCTCTGCCGCACCGTCTCCAAGTCCCGGTTCCATCAAGCGCATCGTCGCCGCCAGTCTCATCGGGACCACCATCGAGTGGTACGACAACTCATCCGATCCGAGCAATGACCTGCGGCTTCTCCGCCAACGCCCCGTTTGAACCAGCACCGAACCAGCACGGGAAACGGAGCACACTGTTCCCTCACCGCACCGGGCCGCAATGCCGCTCTCCGTGCAAGCTCATCGACGACGTAGTCACGGTCACTTTCTGTATACCAGGAAGCCGGAGGCAATCGCCCGCCGGGCCGTAGCGTCCTGGAGCTGGGCTGCGGGGCGGGCCATGAACTGGTCGAGCTGGAGCGGGCCGGACTGCGCGCCTTCGGCGTGGACTCCAGCGTCCTGATGCTGGAGTCGAGCCGCCAGCGGCTGGAGGCCCTCGCGCTTCCGGTCAGGCTCGCCGGCGCCGGCGCCGGCGCCCACCGGCTGCCGTTCGCTCCACCGACTCCGGCTTCACCAAGGTCGCCGGTATCACCGCGGCCCGGGTGTACGGCTTCGGCAAGGGCCCCAAGCCCACCTCGCCGAGCCCGGCCGCGCCGCCCTCCACCTACCTGCACGGCATCGTGGGCGGGGTGGACGGCATCTTCCGCTCCGACGACCTCGGCGCCACCTGGACCAGGATCAACACCACGAGGCGATCGGCGCCCGGCTCAAGGACATGACCGGCGACCGGCAGGTCTTCGGCCGGTCCTACATCGCCACCGACGGCCGCGGCATCTACTACGGAGCCCCGGCCGGCGTGCCGAACAACGGGACGCGGGGCGCCATCACCGGTCCCGGTGGCAAGTGCGTCGACGTGGCCGGCGACGACAACGGGACCAACGGCGCCCCGGTCATGTTGTGGGACTGTCCGAGCATCGCGGAGGCCTGCTGGAGCGGGCTGAGTACCGGTACGCGTGTGGGCACGGCGGCCCGGGGAATACCGCGGCAGGTGAAGCCGAGCTGGCTCATGGCGCGGAGGACTTCGCCCGCGCTGAAGTCGCGGCGGTCCTGGCGGGTGATGACCTGACCGACCTGCTTGAGGGGGTAGGTGCGGCGGCCGATGATCACGGAGTCGCCGATGACCTGCTCGGGCTTGACGCCCTTCATCGACGCCAGGACGCCGGTCTTGGTCAGGTCGAACGGGAAGCGGGCGATGACACAGCGCATGAATGCCTCACAGGAAGAAGGGGACGGGGTCGTGCCGCGGTGAGGCGGTTCAGCGGGCAAGGGCGAGGACGCCCAGAGCGCTTCCCTGCTCGTCGATGACGGGCAGGGCGGCGAGCCTGCGGTAGCGCATCGCGTGCTCGGCCTCGGCCATCGTGGTCCTGGGCGAGGTGAACGGCCCGCGGTCGCCGAGAACAGTGCGCAGGCGGACCTGGTCCGTGTACGCGGCGCTGTCGTGGAGGGCGGCGAGCTGGGCTTGGGTGACCAGTCCGGTGCACTCCCCGTACTCGTCACAGACGAGCAGGTGCCCGGCGCGGACGCTGGCCATGACGGCCATGGCCACTTCGACCGTCATGTCGTCGCATACCTGGGGGCCAGCCGCGTCCATGGCGTCGTTCACCGTGCGGGGCGCGGGGTTGGCGTGTGCCGGGCGGCGTTGCATCTGGACCAGCGTCAACACGTGCCTCCTGCAGAGGTGGGTCAGTTTCCGGATCTCTGGGTTGTCAGGCCGCCGCGTCGAAGGCGGACTGCCGCAGGCTCATGCGCTGGGCAGCCGAAGCGGGCCTGCGGCGGCCGCGTGAGCCTGCGCTGCGCTTGGGCCGCTCGGATACCGGCGCGGTGATGGTGACGGGGATGCCGGAGGGGGTCCGGGCGCCGGTGATCCGGTGGAGGGCCTCTTCCCCGGAGCGGACCTGGGTGGTCTGCGGGGTGATCCCGGCGGCCTGCATGAGGCGGGTCATCTCGCGGCGCTGGTTCGGGGTGACGAGGGTGACGACGCTGCCGGACTCTCCCGCGCGGGCAGTGCGGCCGCCGCGGTGCAGGTAGTCCTTGTGGTCGGTCGGCGGGTCCACGTTGACGACGAGGTCGAGGTGGTCGACGTGGATGCCGCGCGCAGCGACGTTCGTGGCGACCAGGACGGTGACATGTCCGGTCTTGAACTGTGCCAGGGTGCGGGTCCGTTGGGGCTAGGACTTCCCGCCGTGCAGCGCGGCGGCCCGTACGCCGCTGCTCAGCAGGTGTTCGGTCAGGCGGTCGACGGCGTGCTTGGTGTCCAGGAACATCATCACCCGGCCTTCGCGCGCCGCGATCTCCGTCGTCATCCGGTGCTTGCCGGCGCCGTGGACGTGCAATACGTGGTGCTCCATCGTCGTGACGGCGCCGGCCGAAGGGTCCACCGAGTGGACGACCGGGTCGGTGAGGTAGCGGCGCACCAACAGGTCGACGTTGCGGTCCAGGGTTGCGGAGAACAGCATCCGCTGCCCTTCGGGACGCACCTGGTCGAGCAGGGCGGTGACTTGCGGCATGAAGCCCATGTCGGCCATCTGGTCGGCCTCGTCCAAGACCGTGATCGCGACCTGGTCCAGGAGGCAGTCGCCGCGGTCGATGAGGTCCTTCAGGCGGCCCGGGGTGGCGACGACGATCTCCGCGCCGTTCCTGAGCGTGTTCGCCTGACGGCCGATGGGCATACCGCCCACCACCGTCGCCAAGCGCAGCTTCACCGCGCGGGCGTAGGGGGTCAGCGCCGTCGTGACCTGCTGGGCGAGCTCGCGGGTGGGAACGAGGACCAACGCCAGCGGCTGCCCGGGCTCTGCGCGCTGCCCGGCGGTGCGGGCCAGCAGGGCCAGGCCAAAGGCGAGTGTCTTGCCGGATCCGGTGCGGCCCCGTCCCAGGACGTCCCGCCCGGCGAGGGCAAGGTCGCGCCCTGGATCGGGAACGGGACTTTCATCCCTTCGGCGTCCAGGGCGGCCAGCAGCTGGGCCGGCATGTCCAGGTCTGCGAAGGCCTCGACGGCGGGCAGCGCGGGAGTGATCGTCTTCGGCAGCGCGAACTCACCCTGGATGGCGGCGGGACGTCGGCTGCCGTAGCCCGGCCGAGCGGAGGAGGTGAAACGGGCGGGAGCGCCGGTACGGCCTGTGCGGGGGGCGCCGCTCTGGCTGCCGGTGCGGGTGCGGGAATAGCGGTCGTTCGTGCGAGTGGTGCAGTCCATGCGAGACCTTCCTCGATACGGCACGTATCGAGGAATGGCCATTACGGGTATTCGCGAAAGCGGGCCGAAGAAAGACGGGGCAGAGCCGTGCCGCGAAAACAGCGGATAGGGCTTGCGGAGAGAGTGCCGCGCGGTGCGTCCAGGAGGCCGGATAAACGGCGGACGACTTACAGGCGACGAGGGGCGGGGCGGGCGACAATGTGAGAACGTATCCGCCAGGCCGGACAGTGAGGCGGGCCGGCGCGAAGCACCGTCGCCCGCCGCGCACGCGAAAACGTCGGGATCCGACGAGGCGTGCGAGGAGGAAAAGCAACGAGCTGGGGCCCGCACCCCAAGGTGCGGGCCCCAGCTGCGTGTACGCGTCAGCCTCAGGCGGGAACGATGTTCTCGGCCTGCGGGCCCTTCTGGCCCTGCGTGACGTCGAAGTTAACCTTCTGGCCTTCCTGAAGCTCACGGAAGCCGGAGGAGGCGATGTTCGAGTAGTGAGCGAAGACGTCAGCGCCGCCGCCCTCCTGCTCGATGAAGCCAAAACCCTTTTCCGCGTTGAACCACTTCACGGTGCCAGATGCCATATTAATCTCCTTTGGGGCAGTGCCCGCAATCACACTGTGCAATTGCGGAGTCGCCGCGATGATTGCCCCGACCGGAAAATCGGCGGAAATGCAAAGCGCATCCAGCGGGCGAAAGGACGCCACAAGGGAAGCGCTTGAATTTTTGCGAACCAAGACTGCAACTGAGTTGACAGTAGCACGCCGGAGCGACCCCCACACGTAAAGCTATTCCAGGCAGTTCCCTGAGGTAAAAACCCTCACTTTTATACGCGGCAAACTCTCACCTCGCGGCCGCAGATTTGATCCCCGAGTCCCTGGCGGCCTCGGTGAGCGCGCTCACCTACATCCTGGCCTTCGGCTCCGCCAAGGCGGTCGCCAACTTCTTCGCCGGCACCTTCCGCGACCGGTACGGGCACAAGCCCGTCCCCATCGGCGGCCGGCTCATCGCACTGCCCGTGCCCGCCGTGCTCGCCTGGGGGCCCACCTGGGGCTGGATCGTCGCCGCCCACATCCTGCTCGGCGCCTCCCAGGGACTGACCTGGTCCACCACCCTCGTCGTGAAGATCAACCTCGCCGGCCCCGAACGACGCTGCGTGGCCATGGGTTTCAACGAGGCCGCCGGATACGCCGCCGTCGCCGCCACCTCCATGGCCACTGGCGCCATCGCAGCCCTCGCCGGGCTGCGTCACGAGCCCTTCCGCCTCGGCGCCGCGCCGCGCACGCGGCCCTTGGTCTCGGCCTGTCGGTCTTCGCCGTACGCGAGACCCGTGAACGCGCCCACGCCGAAGCAGCCGTCCACTCCGCCCGGCACGGGACCGACACCCGCGTCCGACGCAACCGGCGACTCGGTGTTCCTCTCGGGCGCCGGCGGATCTCCGTCCGCAGTCGGGACATGCTGCCGACGCGGCCTGAGACCTTACGGCGAGGTGGACCTCCGTCTCCGTGAGTGTCACTCGATCACAGATGATCGGTGATCATGCGGTGGACGCAGCGCCCCGACCTGAGGTGACGTCAACCCCGGAGCTGGCAAGGACTGTTCAACCGTTCGGTTGAACGCGGGTTCCACCTCACGCACGTTTCTCGATCCATACGGACGACGCGGGGAGGCTCCCGGCGGAACCAGAATCACCACGAGCCACCGCGCCGAGAACCGCGCAGGTCCGCCCCATCAGAGAGGTCCCCCCAGAGTGTCCAGCTTCCTCAGCAGACGACGTGTCCTCACCGCCGGAGCCGCCCTCGGTCTCGGCGCTCTCAGCACGGTCGGCGCCAACGCGGCCCCCGCGGCCGAGTCCCGGAGCGCCACCGGCACCGGCACCGGCGCCGAAGAGAGCCGGACGCTCGACGAGCTGTACCGGGCCGCGCTCGCCGAGGGCGGCAGGCTCGTCCTCTACGCCGGCGGGGACACCGCGACCCAGCAGGACGGCACCAAGGCCGCCTTCCTGAACCGCTTCCCCGAGATCGATCTGAAGCTGATCGTTGACTACAGCAAGTACCACGACGTCCGCGTCGACAACCAGTTCGCGACCGACACCCTCGTACCCGACGTCGTCCAGCTGCAGACGCTGCAGGACTTCACGCGCTGGAAGGAGCAGGGCCGGCTGCTGCGGTACAAGCCGGCCGGCTTCTCCAAGGTCCACGACGGCTTCAAGGACCCGCAGGGCGCCTGGGTCGCCATCGGCGCGATCGGCTTCAGCTTCCTGTACGGCGTCGCCGCAGCCGGCTCGGACGCACCGCGGACCCCGCTCGATCTGATCGACCCGAAGTGGAAGGGGGGGATCGCGTCCTCGTACCCCCACGACGACGACGCGGTCCTCTACCTCTACAAGCTGTACGCGGAGCAGTACGGCTGGGACTGGGTGGCCGCCCTCGCCGCCCAGGACGTGCAGTTCGCCCGGGGCACCCACTCCCCCGGCCAGGCGGTCTCCGGCGGGGGGAAAGCGATCGGCATCGGGACCGCCGGCTCGCTCGTCCCGCGGGCCACGTCTCCCACCAAGTGGGTGGTCGCCGACGGTCACCCCTTCATGGCCTGGGGGCAGCGGGCGGCGATCCTCAAGCAGGCCGGCAACCCGACGGCCGCCAAGCTCTACCTGAACTGGCAGCTCTCGACCGCCACCCAGCAGGCCTCCTTCAACGGGTGGTCCGTACGCACCGACGTGACGCCCCCGGCGGGCCTGAAGCCCATCTGGGAGTACCCGAACGCGCACATCGACGGCTTCCCCCGGTTCATGGCCGACCGCGCCGAGGTCGAACGCTGGAAGCAGACCTTCGCCCTCTACTTCGGCGAGGTGAAGGGCGAGCCCACGCCCGGCTGGCCGGGGCTGCGTCCGGGCAGCTGACCGGCGGTGGCCCAGCCGATCCGCCCGCGCCCACACCGGACGGATCGGCTGGACCGCTCTTGACATGGCCCGTACAGACGGTCGATAGACTCGGGGACCTGTCCGATCGGACCAGTCCGCCCGAGGGGATCTGCCGTGCCCATCCGCGTTCCGCCGACCGTTCGCGGTGGTCGGCCCACCCTGGAACACGTCTCGCATCTCGTGTTCTTCCTGGTCGTCGGTGCCGCTGTGGTGCGGCTCATCGAGCTCAACGAACCGCTCTGCGGTGACGGTCAGCGGGCTGCTGGCACTGGCGTACGCGGGCGGCCTGGCCTGGTGGGACCGGCTCGGCCCGCTCGGTCGGCACGCCTGGTTCCCGACGTTGCTCCTGCTGTGGACCGTCCTCCTCCTCCGCACACCGCCGCCGTTGACGACCGCTTACGTCTGGTGTGCCGTCCCGCTCGCCTGCGCGGCCCTGCGCGTACTCGGCCGCCGCACCGCCGTGTTCGCAGCCGTCGCGATCACCTGCGTCCTCGTCGGAGCGCTGATCCGGTCCATGGACGGCCTCGACCCGGAGGCCCTCCTGGTCCCCGTGGCAGCCGTCTGGGGAACCGTTGCCCTCTACCGGGCCCAACAGCGGGACGCTGCTCAACGCCAGGCACTCGTCGAGGAGTTGAAAGGCACTCGGGACATCCTGGCGACCCAGCAGCGCGAGGCGGGCGCACTGGCCGAGCGCGCTCGGATCGCCGGCGACCTGCACGACACCCTGGCCCAGGAACTGGCCGGCAGCCTGATGCTGCTCCAAGCCGCAGAACGCGACTGGGACCGAAAGCCGAACACGGCACGCGCCCGCGTCCGCGCCGTGACCGACGGACTCGGCGTCAACATCGCCGAGACCCGGCGGATGATCCAGGACCTCACCCCGTCCACCGTCGCGGACACCGGCCTGGACGGCGCGCTGCGCCTGCTGTGCGTACGCTCCCAGGTGGACGGGACCGCGGCCCGGGTGCGGTTCAGATCGGTCGGGGAGAACCGGCCCGCCCTCGACGAGCACGCCGCCACCGCCTTGTTCCGGGTCGCGCAGAGCACGCTGGCGAACGTACGCGAACACGCCCGCGCCGTGAACGTCACGGTCACCCTCCACTGGCAGCCGAACGAGGTTCAGCTCGAAATGACCGACGACGGAACCGGATTCGACCTGACCGAGGTCTCCGTGCGCGTCTCGCTGCCCGGTCGCGGCTTCGGGCTCCCCGCCGCCCGGGCCCGCCTTCGCGAACACGGCGGTGACCTCGACGTCAGCAGCGCGCCGGGCCGGGGGACGACGGTCCGGGCCACCGTCTCCGCGCGGCCCCGGCATGCCGTCGCGCCCGTCCCCACGGCGGCCGCCGGATGACCGCCGGACAGCTCCGCGTGCTGATCGCGGACGATCACGCCGTGGTACGTGCCGGGCTGCGCGCGCTCCTGGAAGGCGAACCCGATCTCGAGGTGATCGCCGAAACCGGCAGCGGCGCGGAAGCCGTCCGGCTGACCTCGCAGTTGATGCCGGACATCACGCTGATGGATCTCCGGTTCGGGGGCTCGGGCGGCGGCATCGACGGCATCGAGGCCGTCCGGCGGCTCGCGACCGAGGCGCCGGGCGTGGCGGTGGTGATGCTGACCAGCTACGCCGGACGGGCCGATGTCGTACGCGCGCTGGCTGCCGGGGCGCGCGGTTACGTGCCTAAGGCCGGGCCACCCGAGGACCTGTTCCGGGCCGTCCGGGCCGCCGCCGCGGGCTCCGTGGGACTGGCGCCGGAGATCGTGGGTGAACTCGTCGGTCAAGTGGTCAGCCCGGCAAACGAGTTGAGCGGACGTGAGATCGAGGTCGTCGGGCTGGTGGCGGAGGGCCACAGCAACCGGGCCATCGCCGAGGCACTGTTCCTCAGCGAGGCCACCGTCAAGACCCATCTCGTCCGCATCTATCGCAAACTCGAGGTCGACAACAGGGCGGCAGCCGTGTCGGAGGCCGTCCGCAGGGGTGTTCTCGACCTCACCTGATCCCGGGCGAACGATCGGTTGCCGTAACCACGTACGGCTCGCCTGCCTGCGCGAATGCAGCAATCGCTCTGCGGAATCGCCACCAGCGGCGCCTCGGATGTCAGGCAGCCGGGCAGCGGCGGTCAGGGGATGAAGACGGCGAGCACCCACAGGTGGGGAACGGGCAGGTCGGGCAGGATCACGTAGTGGGCGATGGTTCCGGGCAGGGTGATCTCGCGGACGGAGTCGTCGAGATCATAGCGGTCGGCCTGGGGCCAGGATCAGGGGTCGCGGTTCGCCTGGTCGACAGCGTCCTGGAGGACCTTACGGTCCTGCACCGGCAGAGCGGTGCGGATCACGGCGGCGGTCGCGGCGGAGAAGCGGACCGGGTAGTGCTGGAACTGGAAGGCCTCAACGGCCGCGCCAAAGGCCACCGCATCGACATCGCCGACCCCCAAGAAGCGCCTCGCCCACGGCCGGGCCGCCCAGACAGTCCCGCTCGCCCTGATGATCCTCGTGATCAACCTGCAGATCCTGCACGACTGGACCCGCACCAGCAGCCCCGAACCCAGCAAGGCCGACGACGGTCCCGGCTACGACGGGCTCACCCCGATGCCGCTCACCACCCACGGGCTCCCCCGCCACCCGGCTGACAGAGCTATTGCATGAAGCGGATCAGTCCGGTTCGTGCGTCTCTTCCGTGACTGCGCGTCATGTCATGTTCTGGGGGCGGGAAGCAGTGCAGGCACGGTGCCGGTGATCATGTGGTTGTCGAGACCCATGAGAACCGAGCGAGACCGTGCCTGCCCCTTCATCATCCCCCATGGCCGTCGCGCTGGAGCAACTGGCCCGCGCCGAAGCCACATCGCCCCTGGCCGGGGCTGCCGGTCTGCGTCCCTTCTTGGACGCAGTGCCCGATCCACGCGACCGGCTGGGACGTCGGCATCCACTGACCGCGATGCTGTCGGCGGCAGCGGCGAGCGTACTGGCCGGCGCCCGTTCCCTTGCCGCGATCGGCGAGTGGATCAGGGGCGCACCTTCGTGGGCCGTCCGCGCGCTGGGCTTCGCCCCGGATCCGCTGACCGGGCAGGTGATGGTGCCGCACCCGGCGACCGTGCGCCGCCTGCTCGCGCGCGTGGACGGCGACGCGCTGGACGCCGCCATCGGCGCGTTCCTGTCCGCGCGGATGACAGCCGCCGGTGAACAGAGTCCGTTCCGGCCGATCGGCGTGGACGGCAAGGTCGTACGCGGCTCGCGCACCCAGACTGCCCCGGCGACCGCGCTCCTGGCCGCGATGGCGCACAGCGGCGAGGTCCTCGCCCAGCGTCAAGTCGCCGACAAGAGCAACGAAATACCCGCCTTCGCCCCACTGTTGGACGGCATCGACCTCACCCACGCCGGCAGCATCCGTCCGTACGACCGCTTCTGACGCGCAGTCGACCCCCTCGTGGCACGGCGGAACCCCCGCGTCCGCCGGGTCGGCGGCAGCGGTTCATTCTGCCAGCCTGACTGAACGCGTTCACTTCATTGAGGCGGCGCCGCAGTGCGGCCACGTGTCCTGGATCAGATCACCCGCTGGAGCAGCGCGAGGCGGCTCGCCGTGCGGTCCAGGTCGCGCGTCAGGGCCTGGTCGGCGGGGAGGGCGGCCAGCGGGTCGGAGCCGATGAGGACCAGCCGGACGTCCCGGTCGCAGGCGACGTCCACGAGGTTCGCGAACCGCTGCCGTCCGTCGGAGGAAGCCGCGGTCAGCGGGGGTACGCCGTCCAGGACGAGGGTGTCGAACCGCTCGGCGAGCGCCAGGTAGTCGGGGACCGCCGTCGTGGCCTCGCACAGCGCGTCGAAGCCGAACCAGACGAGTTCGCCGCGCACCGCGCGGGCGGGCAGCTCCCGCAGGTGGGCCTGGACCGCGGTGGCCTCCGCGGGCGCCGGGGCGGTGAGGCCGAGCGCGTCCAGAGCGGTGTGCCCGGCGGGCAGGCACAGGCCCGTCGTGAACCGGCGGCCGCCGCCCGTCGGCCGCGGCGCCGCGAGCCGGCGGAAGTCCACCGGACCCGTGACGTCCAGGACGTCCATCCGCTCCTCTATGAGAGTGATGGTCGGCTCGAACAAGTGGTGGTACAGCGGGTCCGGCATCAGCCCGGCGGGCGGGTAGTTGGAGGTGGTGACCAAGGTGATCCTGCGGTCCAGCAGCGTGCGGAAGAGGCGTGCGATCAGCATCGCGTCACCCGCGTCGTGCGCGTGGAACTCGTCGAAGACGAGGACCCGGCTGTCCCCGATCAGCTCGTCTAGGGCGCTGTCGACGGCGCTCTGCCCGTCGTGGCGGGCGCCCCGCCCGCCCACTCCGTCGTGCAGCCGCCGGAAGAAGTCGTGGAAGTGCAGGCGGCGTTTGCGCCCGGCCGGCAGGCCCTCGTAGAAGGTGTCCACCAGCCAGCTCTTCCCACGGCCCACCGGGCCCCAGACGTACAGGTCGCGGGGCGGTGCGGGGAACGTCCAGGCGGGGCGGGCGAGTTCGGCTGCCAGCCTGCACAGCCGCTCGACGGCGGGCTCCTGTGCGGGGGAGACGGAGAAGCCGCGACGCGCCGCGGCCTCGTGGAAATGGCGGCGCATGGCCTGGTCGTGCTGGGGCACCGGGCAGCTCATCCGTTCGTACGTGGGGTTTCGTCACCGTCGGAGCTCGTATCGGAGTCGTATCCGAATCGTGGGAGACGGTGTCGGGCTGTCGGCCGAGGGCTCAGACGGGATCGGGAGGGGCCGCGGTCGCCGCGTCCAGGACGTCCACCGTCCCGCGGCCGCCGTCCACCCGGATCCTGTCCCCCGTCCGGATCCGCGCGGTGGCGTTACCGCATCCGACCACCGCCGGAATGCCGAGCTCCCGCGCCACGATCGAGGCGTGCGAGAGGTTCGCGCCGACGTCCGTCACGATCGCCGAGATCCGCGTGAACAGCGGCGTCCAGCCGATGTTCGTCACCGTGGTCACCAGGATCTGGCCCGGCCGGATGACCTCGCCCTCCTCCACGGTGGCGACGACCCGTGCCCCTGTCCGCTGACGACGAAACGCCGGACTGCGGTGCTCCCTGCTTCAGCCCCGCCAGGCTTCCTCCACCGCCGCGCTGAGCCGGCGGCGCGTCATCCCGGAGCTCGGCCGTCCCAGGCGGCCGACCACCCGGGTCAGCCAGTCGGGGTCGCCGAGCCGGGGTGCTTCGTCCGCGGCGACGACCTGCGACAGCAGTACCTCCAGGAGGAAGGTGTCGAGGAGCGGGTAGGCGCGCGCGTGCCGGTCGAAGGTCAGCTTGCGGTCTTCGTAGGGGTGGCGGAGCGTCATGTCGAGGTGAGCACCACCACGCCCCTGCAAGGGACCGGGCAGGTTGCCGAGCATCCCCGCCAGCGTGTACTGCCCTGTACGCGGGTACCCGCGCCCGATGTAGACGCTGATCCCGAGCATGATCCGGGACCACGGGATCAACTTGCCGTCCTCGTCGCAGGCCTGCCGGTACAACCCCTCTGCACGGAATTCGACCCACGATCCGCCGGAACGGCCGGAGTCTCCGACCACCCAGACGTCTCCGGCCCGTTCGAGTGGCCCCAGGGCTGTACGCGTATCCACCATGGGCTCATCCGATCACATGGCCGGGGCCGGCGGCAAAGCGGCCGCCGGCCCCGGACGCGGTGTCTGCCTCTTACTCCTTTAGAAGAGGCTCAGGAGGCCGGTGACCGGGGAGATGAGGTCGTGGCCGAACTGCGTGATCTTCGTGGCCACAGGAGCCACCACCTTGCCGCCGACCTTGGCGAGCGCGCCGATCCACTGGGACTGGCCGAAGGTGATGAGGCCCAAGGCGGTGCCCGCGAGGGACGCCTTGAACTCGCTGCTCGTCCATCCGTAGGCGAATCCGTTGAGTACGGTGCTGATGGCGGACATTCCTACCGAGGCGATGCCGAATCCGAGGGCGACAGCCTCCAGGGGCGGGAAGAACAAGCCCGCGATACCGAAGCCGGCGGAGATGAAACCCTGGCCGATGCTGACGTAGTTGGTGGCGTTCGCCCACCACTTGACGTCCTTGTACCAGGGAACGTCGGGCTTGACGGTGTCGCTGTCGGTCGTGTCGGCCGGGTTCTTCCCGAGCCCCTTGGCCGTGCGTGCCTCCTCGGCCGCCTGCTTAGCCGCTGCCGTGATCTCAGCCGTCCGCTTGTCCTGGGCGATCTGGTGCGCCTGGCTCGCAGCGGCCGACGCCTCCTTCGCGTCCTTGCCGGCCTGAAGGGCGGAGGCGTGGGCGGAAGCGGCGGACGACTGGGCGGAGTTGGCGGAGGCGACCGCGCTGCGCGCGGAATCCAGGGCACGGCTGGCGGAGTAGTTCGCCGAGCGTGCGGCGGTGCGCGCGGCGGCGGCCGCCTGCTTGGCCCGGTCGGCCGAGGTCTGCGCGGACGCTGCCGACTTTTCGGCGTCGTTCGCGAACGTGTTCGCCTGCTGACGGGAGGTCTCGGCCTGCTTCGCCGACGCGACCGCCTTGTCGGCCCACTGCTGCGCTTCGTTGGCGGCGTCACGGGCGTTCGCAGCCGCCTGCTGGGCGCGGTGGGCGTTCTCCTCCGCCTGGTACGCGATCTTCGCGGCAGCCGCGATCGCGCCCTGCATGGCGGCGATGTGGGTGGCGGAATCGAAGTCGAGCAGAGCGGTCTTGTACTGGACCGAGGCGATGAAGTTGCGGCGAATCCACGCCGGGCCCTCCAACGCGGCCTGGGCGTGGGCCTTGGTGTACCGGCCACCCGAGGCGATGAGGGCCGCGGTGGCGACCGAGTCGTCCTCCCGCTGCGCCGCCTCGTGCTTGATGTTGATGAACTCGTACAGGGCCTGAGGGGTGCCGGCGTTCAGTGCCTCGGTCGCCGCCAGTTTCACCGCTTTGCCGGGGTTGCCGGCCAGGACGCGGCCTACCTGGACGCGGTTGTCCGTAGCGGCTGCCTGGATGGCACCGGTGACGAGGAACTGCGTGGCGGCTTGCGGGTCGGTACTGGCCACTGCCTTGGCCGCGGCATCGGCGATGTCCGGGGCGCAGGTTCGGGCGAGGTAGAGGCTGGTCTCCCGGTCGTCCTGCCGCTGGGCGATCTGCCGGTCGGTGTCGATCCATACGTGGATGTCGGAGTCCGTGCCGGCCAGGGCGAACCGTGCGGCCTCGAGGGACCAGGTGCCCTTGGAGCGCATCGAGGTGACGGCCGCCTTGCGTCCGAGGGCGGCGGCGAGGTTCGTGTCTCCTGCCTTGAGCGCCGATTCGGCCCGGGCTATGAGGTCCCTGTGGGCCTGCTCGTCCTGCGCGGCCTGGGTGCGCTTCTCGGTGAGCTCCGCCCGCTCCTGGTCCTCGATCAGCTTGAGCAGGCGGGTCTCCGCGACCGCCTGCTGGGCGTCCTGGTCGAGGCGCTGCCACTCGGCCTCGCGCGCGGCCTTCTCCACATCGACCGCCTTGCCGACGGCTTCGGTGGCGGTCTTCGCGGCCTTGCTGGCCTCGTTGGCGAATTCGGTCGACTTGTTCGCGTACTCCAGTGCCTGGCCCGCGTACTGGACGGCCCAGTCGGCGGCGGCCGCGGCCCTGTCGGCGTGGTCGGCCGCGTCGTTCGCCGCGTCGCGTGCGGTGCGGGCGGCGGTCGCCGCCGTGTTCGCGAGGGTCTGTGCCATTCCGGCGGCGTTGGTGGCGATCGTGGCGTTGGTGCTGGCGATCTGCGCCTCGCGCCGGGCCTCCGCGGCGTCCGCCTGGGCGGCGCCCGCGGCGTCGGCTGCCGCGGCCGAGGAGTTCGCGGCGCTGGCGGCGTTGCGTGCGGCCGACGCGGCGGAGGCTCCGGCCCCCGCGGCGTGCGACGCGGCGTCGGCGGCGAAATTGGCGGCGGTCGCCGCATTGCGCGCCTTGGACGCGGCGTTGCGGGCGGCGACGGCGGCCTCCTTGGCGGCAGCCGACTGGGAGGCGTCCTTGGACGCCGCGATGGCGGCGCCGTACGCCCGGGCCGCGGCGGAGCCGGCGGTGGCCGCCGCCTGGCTCGCCCCGGCGGCGGCGTACGCGGCGCGGCGGGAAGCCTGAACGGCGGCGTGGGAAGCGTTGGTCGCGACACGCGCGGCGTCGGCCGCACCCCGCGCGGCCTCGGCGGCGCTGCGGGCCGCCTTGCCCGACCTGGCCACGTCGTTCTGTGCCTGCTGGGCCTCGTACGCGGCCTTCTCCGCCGCGTCCTTCGCCTTCTGCGCGGCGTCTATGGCGCGGGCGGAGGCCTCCTCGGCCTGCTTCGTCATCGAGTCGGCCTTCTTGCCCTCGCGCTCGACGACCGCGACGAGTTCCTCGATCTTCGTGGCCTCCTGGTCACGGGCGCGTGCGATGTGCTGCCCCGTCTCCAGGAACCACTCGATGTCCGAGGCGGTACCGGACATGGCGCGGGAGGCGTACTTCTTCACCTCCGGACCGGCCTGGAAGGAGAGCTTGCCGACCTCGACGCGCATGTCCTCCAGGCGGGCGGTGTACTGCCCGTCGGTGAGGAACGTCTCCAGCGCGGCCTGGGTGCCGGCGTTCAGGGCCTCGTTCCCGGCGCGGTTCACGCCCTTTCCGCCGTTGGCCATCACGATGCCGGTGGCCACCCGCAAGTCCTCCGTGATGGCGGCCTTGAAGCCGCCCGCGAGGTAGGCGGTGATGGCGGCGTCGCCGCCGTTCATGGCGGCGCTGGCCTCACGCCGGATGCCCTTGCCACCCTGCGCCATGGATGTGGCGACGGCGACGCGGTTGTCCACCGCGGTCTCCGCGGGGAGCGTGACGGTCAGAAAGGTCTGGATGTCGGCGTCGGAGCCGGTCAGCGCGGCTTCCGCGGCGGCGCGGACGCCTTTACCGCCCAGCAGCCACGCCTTGACGACCTTGGCCCGGGGGGTGTTGGGCAGCCCGAACGGGTCGCTGCCGTCGCCTTCCGGCGGCGGAGTGTCGGCCCATGCGGCGGCGGGGTTGAGAACGAGGCTGGAGGTGGTGACGACAACCGTGGTGGCAGCGACGGCGGCGAGAACACGCCGCCGGCTCCAATAGGTGGTGTCCAAAACGGTCCTTCGGGATAGCGCCTGGCGGTCGACGCACAGACGGGAGCGTTTCGCCAGACAGCGAATTGTTTTGGCCGCGCCCATGCCCCCGGGCCCGTAAGGAAATCGGGCGGGGACACGACAGATGTTGATCGTGACCTTATGCGGCGAACAGCGTATTGAAAACCCGCAACACGCCGGAGAGCGAGTCGGCCTGATGCGTGGTCAGATTTGGAATCCCGCCTTCCGGTCAGGGGATTCGGAATTTGACCTTCCACTTCTTGACGCGAAGCATTCGGCGTGGCGCAAGTCACTCGCACCTTCGGTGGTTTGCCCCGATTTACACCCCGAATATCGTTGGACGAGGGTCGAGGGATAGTGCTTCCATACGGGAGCCGCGGGGTGTGCGGCTCACCTACCATTCCGTCACATCCCGTTCCCGGTCAGGGTTTACGGAACTCCGGCCGAGCAGTTACGATCCGGGCTGGGAGTGGGGGGCTTCCAGTGGGGGACGGGCTCGTGGAAGAGTCGTTTCCCGTTGGTCAAAAGACGTCCTTCAATCCAGCGTTGACGCATGCTTCGGGACTCCCCCGAAGCCGACGACTAGGACAGCGATGAAGGCACGTAAGGCAATTGTGCGAACTGTTGGCGCGGCCATGGGCGCGGGCGCCTTGGCGTGGTTCGCCATTGCGGGCGGCGTGACGGGCGCACCCGCCGCGGGCACCACCTCCATGAAGGCGATCGCCGACGAAGGCCCTGGCTACGCCGTCGAGGACTTCGCCTACCCGAACGCCGACAAGATCCTGGCGGAGCAGCACATCACGCTCAAGCGTGGCGATGGCCACATCCTCCTCGCCGACTGTGCGAGCGCGACCGACCTGATCGAGGTCTATGGCCGCAAGAACGAAAAGACCTGCTTCAAGGTCACCGGCAACAGCGGCTACCTGGCCCTGGAGATTCCGGCGGTCTACTTCATCAAGGGGAACAGCTACGCCGCCAAGGTGGAGATGTCGGCGGGCTCCCTGCAGAAGTCGTTCGACATCACGAAGAACGACTGGACCCCGGTCGGTGAGACCGCGGACGAGCAGGGCCGTGATTTCATGCTCATGGAAATCAGGACCTCCAAGTAGCACATCCTATGGCAAGCGATACTTTCCCTGTGCGGAGCCATCAACTCTGAATCCCTGATGCCCCGCGTACGGATTCGCTGAGCCGAATTTGATCTGCTCGCCTCCCCTGAGGCGCCGGATCGCCCCGGGAGATGCGTCGGCCTATCGCCGTTCGATCACCGTTCGTCTTTCGGTGGCGATCTCTCGAGGCGAAGAGTTGTCGACGAGACCCTTTGTCGCGCGACGCACAACGAGCGACAGCGGGAGAAGAAATCGCGGCAGCGCCCTCGCTCGCTTTTCTGCGCACCTGTTCAACCGAAGGAAGAAACATGCTTGCACACCGTCCGCGCTCGGCGCGGATGACGGGTCTCCTGGTTTCGGCGACCGCGGTTTCGGCGGGCTTGATCCTGCCTGCTCCGGCGATGGCGGTGACTGGTCCGGAGGCCGCTGCGGGTCAGTTCGCGTCGGTGGTGCGGCTGAATGTCGGTGACGAGGCCAACTCGCGTGGTTGCACCGCGACTCTGGTCGATGAGTCGTGGGTCGCGACGGCCGGGAGTTGTTTCGCGGCCACGCCCGGTCAGCAGGTTCCGGCGGGGAAGCCGGCTCTGAAAAGCGCGGTTACTCTCGGCGACGGGAAGGTCGTCGAGGTGGTGGAGCTGGCGCCCCGCACGGACCGTGACCTGGTTCTCGCGCGTCTGGCCGAGCCTGCCAAGGGTGTCGTGGGTGTCAAGCGTGCGGCTGCTGCTCCTGGTGCCGGTGCCGCCCTCACGGCGGTCGGGTTCGGGCGTACGAAGACGGAGTGGGTTCCGGACAAGCTTCACACGGGCGCGTTCACGGTCGACTCCGCCGCCGCGACCTCGCTGGCCGTCACCGGCAAGGGCACCGACGTCCTGTGCAAGGGCGACACCGGTGGCCCGCTCCTCAATGCGGCCGGTGAGCTGGTGGGTGTCAACAGCCGTTCCTGGCAGGGTGGATGCCTTGGCAGCGCCGTAACCGAGACCCGTACCGGCGCCGTCTCCTCACGGACCGACGACCTCGGCGACTGGATCCTGCAGGTGCGGTCCACGACGCCCGGCTGGAAGACCGAGGCCCTCGTGCAGGCGGGCACCAGCCTCTACCAGGGCATCCGCCTGGCCGACGGAACCTGGACCGGCTTCACCGACGTCCAGGCCAAGGCCGGGACCGTCCCCGGCGGCGTGCGTACGGCCGCCGTGGCCGGGATGGGCAGCGACACTCACGTGGTGGCGCTCGGTGGCGACGGGCGCCTGCGTCACACCATCCGCAAGGCGGACGGCAGCTGGGGCGCCTTCGGTGACCTCAGCGCCGAGGCCGGCGTCCTGAACAACATCACCCAGGTCTCCACCGTGTCCATCGGCAACGACCTCCACGTCGTGGTGGTCGCGGGCGGCAAGGTGTTCCACACCATGCGCAACGCCACGGGCAACTGGACCGGCTTCGGTGACGTCGCCGCCGCCACCGGCCCGATCGGCACCGTCACCTCCGTCGCCACGGCCAGCGCCGGGGGAGAGCTCCACGTCGCGGCCGTCACCGGCGGCAAGGCCTTCCACACCATCCGGCGCACCACCGGCCACTGGGCCGTGTGGGGCGACGTGTCCCAGGCCGCCGGCGCCACCGGTCCCATCACCTCCGTGGCGATGGCCGGGGCGGGCAACGACACCCACATCGTCGTCGCCACGGACAACGGCACCCACCAGTACCACTCCATGCGTTACGGCAACGGCACCTGGGCGCCCTTCGGTGACCTGAAGGACTACGTCGGCAACGTGACGGCCAAGTCCGTCGCCGCGGGCACCGTCGACGGCGAGCTCCAGCTCGCGGTGACCACCGGAGACAACCGGATGCTGTACGCGATCCGTCACATCGACCGCACCTGGGCCGGGGCCACGCCGGTCACCGCCCAGGGCATCACCGGAACCCTCGGTTCCATCTCCCTCGCCGGCACCCTCTGACACCCGAACTCGGCCCTCTGCGGCGCCGTATGGCGCCGCGGAGGCCGGCTAGCGGGTGCGCAGTGCATACTGAAGGAAGAAACATGCTTGCACACCGTCCGCGCTCGGCGCGGATGACGGGTCTCCTGGTTTCAGCGACCGCGGTTTCGGCGGGCTTGATCCTGCCTGCTCCGGCGATGGCGGTGACTGGTCCGGAGGCCGCTGCGGGTCAGTTCGCGTCGGTGGTGCG
>NZ_JBVIGX010000006.1:131108-345199 GCF_055570595.1 Streptomyces sp. NPDC031132 | reverse complement strand
CCAGATGTGGAAGCCCGGTAACGGGTGGAGCTGACTGGTACTAATAGGCCGAGGGCTTGTCCTCAGTTGCTCGCGTCCACTGTGTTAGTTCTGAAATAACGAACAGCTGTGTCCATGCCAGCGTTCAAATTTCATAGTGTTTCGGTGGTCATAGCGTTAGGGAAACGCCCGGTTACATTCCGAACCCGGAAGCTAAGCCTTTCAGCGCCGATGGTACTGCAGGGGGGACCCTGTGGGAGAGTAGGACGCCGCCGAACAACCCGCCCTTTTAGCTCAGTCGGTAGAGCGTCTCCATGGTAAGGAGAAGGTCAACGGTTCGATTCCGTTAAAGGGCTCCAAAGAAAAGGCCCCCGCCTCATGGCGGGGGCCTTTTTGCATTTCCGGGCGCCCGCGCGCCCGCCGGACGGGCGGGCTGCACCACACGTCTCTAACATGGGCGGCAAGGGGAACAAGGCAGGACCGGCGGCTTCGAGGTGCCTTTGAGGGGCGCCCGGCAGGCCTGGGAGGCGTGATGACCGTACCCTCTGACGCGGCACCGCAGCACACGCAGAGCGACCCCGAGGACGTCCTCAAGCAGGTCGGAAGCACCTGGCACTGGGCGCTCTGCTTCGCCCTCGCGACCCTGATTCCAGGCATCCTGGTACTGGTGTGGCCCGACGAGACGCTGCACATCCTGGCCGTCATCATCGGTCTGCAGCTTCTTGTGGCCGGTGTCTTCCGTTTCGTCGCCGCCTTCTCGCACAGCAGCGACGGCGGCAAGCTGGCCGGCATCCTGGTCTCCATGCTGGCGTTCCTGGCCGGCGTCCTGGTACTGCGGCATCCGATGCAGACGATCGGCGCGCTGTCCCTGATCCTCGGGGTGTTCTGGCTGCTGACCGGAGTGCTGACGGCATACACCGCGATCGCGGACCGCGCGCGCGTGCACCGGGGCCTGCTCTTCGGCCTGGGCGTTCTCGGCGCCGTAGCCGGAATCGTCGTGCTCTGCTTCCCGGTGGATTCCGCGGTCGCGCTGACACGGCTGCTGGGTCTCTGGCTCGTCCTGCTGGGCGTGTTCGAAGTGGTGATGGCCTTCGCACTGCGCTCCGCCACCCGCCACACGAGACTCTAGGAGCGTCTTAGTCGCCTTCGCGCTGGTGGGGGACGCGGAAGGCCAGGATGGCCATGTCGTCCGAGGCGGGTTCCGCCGCGAAGCGTTCCACCGCACGCAGGACGCGCGAGGCGACGGCGCCGGCGGTGAGGCCCGTGCACGTCGTGAGGACCTCCGCGAGGCCGTCGTCGCCCAGCATGCGGGTGCCTTCGCGGCGTTCCGTCACGCCGTCCGTGACGCAGAGGAGGACGTCACCCGGGTCCAGGGTGAGGGTCTGCTCGTAGAGGTCCAGGTCGTCGATCACGCCGAGCAGGGGCTGCGGGTCCGCGGCCGGGGTGACCTGGCCGTCCGGGCGCAGCCGGAGCGGCAGCGGGTGGCCGGCGCAGACGACCTTCATCAGGGCGCCGCCGTCCGGCTGGGGGTGGAGCTCGCCGTAGAGGAGGGTCAGGAAGCGGCTGCGGGCGCCCTCGTCGAGGATGGCCGCGTTGAGCCGTTCCAGTACCGCCGGGCCGCCGAGGCCCTCGCGGGCCAGGAGGCGCAGGGCGTGCCGGGCGAGGCCGGTGACGGCGGCCGCCTCGGGGCCCGTACCGCAGACGTCGCCGATGGCGAAGCCGTACGCGCCGTCGCGGATCGGGAAGACGTCGTAGAAGTCGCCGCCCACCTCGTTGCCCTCGCCGGCCGCGCGGTAGATGACCTCGACCTCCATGCCGGGGATGGCGGGGGAGCCGGGCGGGAGCAGGCTGCGCTGCAGGGAGCGGCTGATGGCGGTGCGCTCGGAGTACAGGCGGGCGTTGTCCAGGGCGAGGGCGGCGCGGCGCGAGAGGTCCTCGGCGAGTTCGAGGATCTCCTGGCGGAAGTGCTCCTCGGACGGCTTGCCGAGGGTGAGCATGCCGATGACGCGGTTGCGGGCCAGGAGCGGGAGGACGACGGTCTCCCCGCCGACCGCCGAGGTCGTCGCGGGCCAGGGGCGGGCGCCGGCCTCGCGGACCGGTTCGGGCGGGCTGACGTGGGAGAGCAGGGCCTTGAGGCCGTCGATGCGTTCCTCGTCCTCGTGCAGGACGTACGAGAGGTACGGGTCGGAGGACTGGTCGGCGATGGTGTAGACGGCGCACCAGGTGGCGAGGGTCGGGACGGTCATCTGGGCCATGAGGGCCAGGGTCTGGTCCCGGTCGAGGGTGCCGGCGAGCAGGTCGGAGGCCTCGACGAGGAAGGACAGGGAGCCGCGGCGCAGGCGTTCCAGCTCGCCGAGGCGGGCCGATTCGACGGCGAGGGCGATGCGGTCGGCGGCGAACTGGAGGCGCAGGGCCTCGGCGTTCGAGTAGCGGCCGGGGTTCTCGGTGGCGACTCCGAGCGAACCGGTGAGCCGGCCCTCGACCTTGAGCGGGACGGTGATGACCGAGCGCATGCCGGTGGCCTCCAGGAGCGGGACGGCTCCGGGGACGGCGGCGAGGTCGTCGTGGACGGCGGGCATGCGGGCGGAGCCGTACCGGTTGGTGCCGGCTTCGACGGGGACGCGGGCGAAGCGCTGGCGGGTGGACGGCAGCCCGGTCGTGGCGCGGACCTCGAGCTCCGTCTCGTCGTCGGTGGCCAGCAGCAGGAAGGCGGCGTCGGCGTCGAGCATGTCACGGGCGCGTTCGACGGTGCGCTGGAGGAGCCCGTCGAGGTCGTCGGGGGCGGGGGAGCCGATGAAGACCTCGAAGGGGTCCGCGGGGCGGGGCTCGGTGAGCTGGAGGCTGTCGGCGGAGGCCACCCGTACGGGGGTCTGGAGCAGGGCCCGCTCGTCGTCGTGGACCAGCAGGCAGACGATGGACGGCTCCCCGTGGGCATCGCGGACCCGCAGGTGGGAGGCGTACACCGGGATCACGCGGCCGTCGGCGCCGCGGATGCCGTAGCTGCCCTCCCAGCGGGACAGGCGCAGGGCCTCGGCGATGCCGGTGCCGGTGCCGGGGGTCTGGGGCCAGGCGGCGAGCTCGGCGAGGGGGCGGCCGAGGACCTTCTCGGCGGAGTAGCCGAAGACGTGCTCGGCGTCCTCGTTCCAGGCGGAGATGGAGTCGGAGGCGTCGATCTGGAGGACGGCGACGCGGACCCGGCTGTCGGCGAGCGGGAGGAGCCGGTCCGGGACGACGGGCCCGGCGGAGCGGGTACCGACCGGCCGGTCTGGCAGGTCGAGCCGGAACCACACGTGCTTGTGGGTGGCGGTGTACTCGACGCCCCAGCGGGTGGCGAGGGCGGCGCAGAGCATCAGCCCGCGGCCGTTCTCGCGGTCGGGGTCGGCGTACGGGCGCTCGTCGGGATGGCGCAGCGGGAGCTCGCGCTCGGGATACCGGTCGGCGATCTCGACCCGTACCCCGTCCCCGGAGCGCAGGCACAGGACCTCGGCCTTGGTCCCGGCGTGGACCACGGCGTTGGTGACGAGCTCGCTCGTGAGGACCACGGCGTCGTCGACGATGTCCGCGAAGCCCCAGCCCTGGAGGGTGTCGCGGACGAACGCGCGGGCCGCGGCGACCGAGCGCCCGAGGGGGTCGAAGCTGGCAGCCGCCCGAGCCGTGATCACGAATCTCCTTCGACGCGGTTGGACATCGGATGCCAGGTTACTTACCTTCGCGGTCGGCTTGGTGCCGTCGTCCGGGATTCCACCCGCAGGGTGCGGCCGGTGTGCGATGGTGCCGAAGTGTTATGGCCGGGTTCGGCCAGGGTGAAACACTGGGCAGGATCGAATAGCCGGGCGTGCGACTCGCCGGGTGTCGGTGGAACAGCGGTCGACCCTTTCGGGAGGGACACGGTGGAGTCTGGCGCAGCGGTGCGGCGTACGGGAACGCGCCCGAAAGGCGGGAGGTCCCGCCGGAACGGCACGACGGAAGTCGATACCGCCGCCCTGAACCGGCTGCTCACGGCCCTGGTGTCGATGCGGGACGGGAACTTCCGCAAGCGGCTGACGGTGTCCGGCGAGGGCGTGATGGCGGAGATCGCCGCCGTCTACAACGAGGTCGCCGACCGCAATCTCCATCTGACGGGAGAGCTCTCCCGGGTGCGGCGGATGGTGGGCCGCGAGGGGAAGCTGAGCGAACGGCTGGAAACAGGCGCCTGCGAGGGCTCCTGGGCGGCCGCGATCGATGCCTCGAACCAGCTGGTGGACGATCTTGCCCGGCCGGTGTCCGAAGTGGGCCGGGTGCTGTCGGCGGTCGCCGAGGGTGATCTGGACCAGCGGATGGACCTGCGGACGCAGACGGCGGACGGAGCCGGGCATCCGCTGCGCGGCGAGTTCCTGAAGGTCGGGCGTACGGTCAACAACCTGGTCGACCAGCTGTCCGCGTTCACCGACGAGGTGACACGTGTGGCGCTGGAGGTGGGTACCGAGGGCAAGCTCGGCGGTCAGGCCCAGGTGCGCGGAATGTCGGGTTCTTGGAAGGATCTGACCGACTCCGTCAACACGATGGCGTACCGGCTCACCGCTCAGGTGCGTGACATCGCTCTCGTCACGACGGCGGTCGCGAAGGGTGATCTGTCGCGCAAGGTCACGGTGCACGTGGCCGGCGAGATGCTCCAGCTGAAGAACACCGTGAACACGATGGTGGACCAGCTGTCGTCGTTCTCCTCCGAGGTGACGCGAGTCGCTCGTGAGGTGGGTACGGAGGGCGAGCTCGGCGGCCAGGCGAAGGTGCCCGGGGTCGCGGGCGTGTGGAAGGACCTGACCGACTCCGTCAACACGATGGCGGGCAACCTGACGGCCCAGGTGCGGGGGATCGCGCAGGTCACGACGGCTGTCGCCAACGGTGACCTGTCGCAGAAGGTACGGGTCAGCGCGCGCGGCGAGGTGGCGCAGCTGGCCGAAACGATCAACCAGATGACGGAGACCCTGCGGACCTTCGCGGACGAGGTCACGCGCGTGGCCAGCGAGGTCGGCGCGAAGGGCCTGCTGGGCGGTCAGGCACAGGTGCCGGGTGCGGCGGGTACGTGGAAGGACCTCACCGATTCGGTGAACACGGTCTTCCGCAACCTCACCACGCAGGTGCGGGACATCGCCCAGGTGACGACCGCCGTGGCCAACGGCGATCTGTCGCAGAAGGTCACGGTCGACGTGGCCGGCGAGATGCTGGAGCTGAAGAACACCGTCAACACGATGGTGGACCAGCTCCAGTCCTTCGGTGCGGAAGTGACGCGTGTGGCCCGTGAGGTCGGCGTCGAGGGTGAGCTGGGCGGTCAGGCGCAGGTGCCGGGTGCGGCGGGTACGTGGAAGGACCTCACCGATTCGGTGAACACCGCCTTCCGCAACCTCACCGGCCAGGTCCGCAACATCGCGCAGGTGACGACGGCGGTGGCCAACGGCGACCTGTCGCAGAAGGTCACCGTGGACGTCTCGGGCGAGATGCTCCAGCTGAAGAACACCGTGAACACGATGGTGGACCAGCTCTCCAGCTTCGCCGACCAGGTCACGCGGATGGCGCGGGACGTGGGCACGGAGGGCCGCCTCGGCGGTCAGGCCCGGGTGGAGGGGGTGTCCGGGACGTGGAAGGAGCTCACCGACTCCGTCAACTTCATGGCCGGCAACCTGACCTCTCAGGTGCGCCAGATCGCGCAGGTGACGACGGCGGTGGCCCGTGGTGACCTGTCGCAGAAGATCGACGTGGATGCGCGCGGCGAGATCCTGGAGCTGAAGAACACCATCAACACGATGGTCGACCAGCTCTCGGCCTTCGCGGAGCAGGTGACCCGGGTGGCCCGGGACGTGGGTACGGAGGGCCGGCTCGGCGGTCAGGCGCAGGTGCCCGGTGTGGCCGGTGTCTGGCGCGACCTGACCGATTCCGTGAACGGCATGGCCGGCAACCTGACCTCTCAGGTGCGCAACATCGCGCAGGTCGCGACGGCGGTGGCGCGTGGTGACCTGTCGCAGAAGATCGACGTGGATGCGCGCGGCGAGATCCTGGAGCTGAAGAACACCCTCAACACGATGGTGGACCAGCTCTCGAACTTCGCGGAGCAGGTGACCCGAGTGGCCCGCGAGGTGGGCACCGAGGGCATCCTGGGCGGGCAGGCGGAGGTGAAGGGGGTCTCCGGCACCTGGAAGGACCTCACGCAGTCCGTCAACTTCATGGCGAACAACCTGACCTCTCAGGTGCGCAACATCGCCGAGGTGACGACGGCGGTCGCCATGGGCGATCTCTCCAAGAAGATCACGGTGGACGCGAAGGGCGAGATCCTCGAGCTGGTCACGACCGTCAACACGATGGTGGACCAGCTGTCCTCGTTCGCCGAGCAGGTGACGCGGGTGGCCCGCGAGGTGGGTTCCGAGGGCATCCTCGGCGGCCAGGCCCGGGTGCGCGGGGTGACGGGCATCTGGAAGGACCTGACCGACAACGTCAACCTGATGGCCAACAACCTGACCTCGCAGGTGCGCAACATCTCGCAGGTCTCGGCGGCGGTCGCCAACGGTGACCTGACGAAGAAGGTCACGGTCGAGGCGCGGGGCGAGGTCGCGCAGCTCGCCGACACCGTGAACACGATGGTGAAGACCCTGTCCTCGTTCGCCGACGAGGTGACGCGAGTCGCCCGCGAGGTGGGTACGGAGGGCCGCCTCGGCGGTCAGGCGCACGTGCCGGGCGTCTCCGGGACGTGGAAGGACCTCACCGATTCGGTGAACTTCATGGCCTCGAACCTCACCGGCCAGGTGCGGCAGATCGCCATGGTCACGACCGCCATCGCCAAGGGCGACATGACCAAGAAGATCGACATCGATGCGCGCGGCGAGATCCTGGAACTCAAGACCACGATCAACACGATGGTCGACCAGCTGTCCTCGTTCGCCGACCAGGTGACGCGGGTGGCCCGCGAGGTGGGCACCGAGGGGATCCTGGGCGGTCAGGCGCGGGTCCGCGACGTGGACGGCACCTGGCGCGACCTCACGGAGTCCGTGAACGAGATGGCCGGGAACCTCACCCGGCAGGTGCGCGCGATCGCTGCCGTGGCCACCGCGGTGACCCGCGGAGACCTCAACCTGAAGATCGACGTGGACGCATCGGGCGAGATCCAGGTCCTCCAGGACAACATCAACACGATGATCGCGAACCTGCGCGACACCACCTTGGCCAACAAGGAGCAGGACTGGCTGAAGGGCAACCTCGCCCGGATCTCGGCCCTGATGCAGGGCCGTCGCGAGCTGGACGACGTGGCTTCGCTGATCATGAGCGAGCTGACCCCGGTGGTCTCGGCGCAGCACGGGGCGTTCTTCCTGGCGCTGCCGTCGGGCGGCACCACCGAGATCGGGACCGAGGGAGGTCCCGACGGTGCGTACGAGCTGCGGATGCGCGGGAGTTACGCGTACGCCGGCGGTCAGATGCCCATCTCCTTCCGGCCGGGGGAGGGGCTGATCGGGACCGTCGCGGAGGAGAAGCGGACGATCCTCGTCGAGAACACCCCGCCCGGCTACCTGAAGATCTCCTCGGGGCTCGGGGAGGCGCCGCCGGCGCACGTGATCGTGCTGCCGGTGCTGTTCGAGGGGAAGGTGCTCGGCGTCATCGAGCTGGCGTCCTTCCAGCCCTTCACACAGATCCAGAAGGACTTCCTGAGCCAGATCGCCGAGATGATCGGTACGAGCGTCAACACGATCAGCGTCAACTCCAAGACGGAGATGCTGCTCAAGCAGTCGCAGGAGATGACCGAGCAGCTGCGCGAGCGTTCCGACGAGCTGGAGAACCGACAGAAGGCGCTCCAGGCGGCCAACGCCGAACTGGAGGAGAAGGCCGAGCTGTTGGCCCAGCAGAACCGGGACATCGAGGTGAAGAACACCGAGATCGAGGAGGCCCGGCAGGTCCTGGAGGAGCGTGCCGAGCAGCTCGCGGTCTCGATGCGCTACAAGTCCGAGTTCCTGGCGAACATGTCGCACGAGCTGCGTACGCCGCTCAACTCGCTGCTGATCCTGGCCAAGCTGCTCGCCGACAACGCGGACGAGAACCTGTCGCCGAAGCAGGTGGAGTTCGCGGAGACCATCCACGGGGCGGGCTCCGACCTGTTGCAGCTGATCAACGACATCCTGGACCTGTCGAAGGTCGAGGCGGGGAAGATGGACGTCTCGCCGACCCGGATCGCGCTGGTCCAGCTCGTGGACTACGTGGAGGCCACCTTCCGGCCGCTGACCGCGGAGAAGGGCCTGGACTTCTCGGTACGGGTCTCCCCGGAGTTGCCCGCGACGCTGCACACGGACGAGCAGCGCCTCCTCCAGGTGCTGCGGAACCTGCTGTCGAACGCGGTGAAGTTCACCGACACCGGTGCGGTGGAGCTGGTGATCCGACCGGCCGGCTCGGACGTGCCGACGGCGATCCGGGAGCAGTTGCTCGAGGCCGGTTCGCTGCGGGAGGCGGACGGGGACCTGATCGCCTTCTCGGTGACGGACACCGGGATCGGGATCGCGGCGAGCAAGATGCTGGTCATCTTCGAGGCGTTCAAGCAGGCCGACGGAACCACCAGCAGGAAGTACGGCGGTACGGGCCTGGGGCTGTCGATCAGCCGGGAGATCGCCCGGCTGCTGGGCGGGGAGATCCACGCGGCGAGCGAGCCCGGCCGCGGGTCCACGTTCACGCTGTACCTGCCGCTGCACCCGAGCGAGCTGCCGCCGCAGGGGTACGCACCGCCCACGCCCGGCGGCGGACGCGGCGAGGTGTACCGCAGGCAGGCCGACGGGCCGCGGCCCGCGCTGCCGGCGGCGCCCGTCTCCGCACCGCAGGTGCAGCCGCAGCACGTGCGGCCCGGGCTGCCTGCCGGCGAGGCGGCCGGTCAGGGGCAGGGCGGCGCGCTGTTCCGGCGGCGGCGCAAGGCGCTGAGCGACCTGGAGCCGCGTACGGCGGTGCCGGGACAGCCGAACGCGCAGGGGCCCGAGGACGGTTGGACCAATCCGGAAGAAGAGCTTCCGGTGGTGCCCCGGACGTATGACTTCCACGGTGAGAAGGTGCTCATCGTGGACGACGACGTCCGCAACGTCTTCGCGCTGACTAGTGTGCTGGAGCAGCACGGGCTGGCGGTGCTGTACGCGGAGAACGGCCGGGAGGGCATCGAGGTCCTGGAGCAGCACGACGATGTGACCGTCGTGCTGATGGACATCATGATGCCCGAGATGGACGGGTACGCGACGACCTCGGCGATCCGGCGGATGCCGCAGTTCGCCGGGCTGCCGATCATCGCGCTGACGGCGAAGGCGATGAAGGGGGACCGGGAGAAGGCGATCGATTCCGGTGCTTCCGACTATGTCACCAAGCCGGTCGACCCGGACTATCTCCTGTCGGTGATGGAACAGTGGATGCGCGGCAAGTGATCGACTGCAGAGCGCTCTGATACCAATTGCTGACTGACTGTGGCGAAAACGGTGTGGAAGGGCGGAAGACGGGGAACCTTCTGCTCCCCCACACCGTTTCTGCTTCGTGCACAGTGACATCTTGGTGACAGGGTGTGGCGATCTCGGGACTGGGGCTACGATGACCGGCACAAGGACGGACGGCGTAAGGATGCCGTCCTCTTCTGGGGCGGGGCCCGGCGTACAGGCCGGTGCCAGGAGCCGGGGAGGCCCCATGCCGGGGCGAGGAGGACAGGGCATGGTGCAGAAGGCCAAGATCCTCCTGGTCGACGACCGGCCGGAGAATCTGCTGGCGCTGGAGGCCATCCTCTCCGCGCTCGATCAGACACTGGTCCGGGCGTCGTCGGGAGAGGAAGCGCTCAAGGCGCTGCTGACGGACGATTTCGCGGTCATCCTGCTGGATGTGCAGATGCCCGGGATGGACGGCTTCGAGACGGCCGCGCACATCAAGCGGCGTGAACGGACCCGAGACATCCCGATCATCTTCCTCACCGCGATCAACCACGGTCCGCACCACACGTTCCGCGGCTACGCCGCCGGGGCGGTGGACTACATCTCCAAGCCCTTCGACCCGTGGGTGCTGCGGGCCAAGGTCTCGGTGTTCGTCGAGCTGTACACCAAGAACTGCCAGCTCAGGGAGCAGGCGGCACTGCTGCGCCTCCAGCTGGAGGGCGGCGGCTCGGGCGGCGACACCAAGGAGACGGCCGGCCTGCTGGCCGAGCTCTCCGCGCGGCTCGCGGCGGTCGAGGAGCAGGCCGAGGCACTGACCAAGCAGCTCGGCGAGGAATCGGCCGATGCGGCGGTCGTGGCGACCGCGGCCCACCTGGAGCGCAAGCTCACCGGCCTGCGGCGGGCGCTCGATGCGCTCGAGCCCGGGACCGGCGGCGGAGCGCCGGTGCTGCCCGCGCAGAGCTGAGCCCGTCGAGGGGCTGACCGCCGCGCCGTTCGGGCGGTGCCAGGTCTGGCGGTGCGTCAAAGCACCGACACGGCACGCGACACGAACGGGTGAAGGGGTGGGCACGCGTGTCCACCGGCGCGCGCACCGGTAACCTCGGCCCCATGGCCTCACGTACGTCCGGCAAGGGTTCCCAGAGCACTGCGGGCACCGCGAAGGGCCGCACCGGCCGGACGACGGCGCCGGCGAAGAAGGCGGCCCCCGCCCGCAAGCCCGCCGCGAAGAAAGCGGCGGCGCCCCGGCGCGCCCCCGTCAAGAAGGTGCCGCCCAAGCCCGCGCCGTCCCCCACCGGGGGCGTGGTGCGGCTGGTGCGCGCCGTGTGGCTGGGCTGTGCGCACGCCGTCGGTGCGGTGTTCCGCGGGATCGGCCAGGGGGCCAAGAACCTCGACCCCGCCCACCGCAAGGACGGCGTCGCGCTGCTGCTGCTCGCCCTCGCGCTGATCGTCGCCGCCGGTACCTGGTCGAACCTGAGCGGTCCCGTCGGGGATCTGGTCACCATGCTGGTCACCGGCGCCTTCGGGCGACTGGATCTGCTCGTGCCGATCCTGCTCGGCGTCATGGCGGTGCGTTTCATCCGCCATCCCGAACAGCCCGACGCCAACGGCCGGATCGGCGTCGGCCTCTCCGCGCTCGTCGTCGGGGTGCTCGGCCTCGTGCACATCGCCTGCGGGGCGCCGGGCCGGGACGAGGGCACCACCGCCATGCAGGACGCGGGCGGGCTGATCGGCTGGGGCGCCTCGAAGCCGCTGATCTTCACCATGGGTGCGCCGCTGGCCGTGCCGATGCTCGTGCTGCTCACGATCTTCGGGCTGCTCGTGGTCACGGCGACCCCGGTCAACGCGATCCCGCAGCGGCTGCGGCGGCTCGGCATCCGGCTCGGGATCATCGCCCCGAACGAGTACGACGAGGGCTTCGGGGAGGACGGCGCCGCCGGGCGGCACGACCCCGAGCAGTGGCGGGCCCGCTCCGGCGCCGCCGGCTCCGGTGAACCTGCCGACCTCGCCGACCTCGACGACGCCGCCGAGGAGCAGGCGCTCGCCCGGCGGCGGCGCCCCCGGCGCACCCCGGCCCGGCCCGCCCGGGACCGGGAGATGGACGCCGTCGACGTGGCCGCGGCGGCCGCCGCCGCGCTGGACGGGGTGGTCTACGGCGGGATGCCGCCCTCCCCGCTGGTGGCCGACCTGACGCACGGCATCTCCGCCGAGCGCGCCGGCGTGGAGATCACCGCTCCGGTGCCGCCCGCCCGTGAGGAGCGGCCCAAGGCCGCCGCCCCGGAGCCGGCCGAGGCCCCGCACGCCACCACCGCCGCGGCTTCCGGGACCTTGTCGGTGCCGGACCTCACCAAGGCGCCCCCGCCGGCCCAGCCGCTGCCGCCCCGCGCCGAGCAGCTCCAGCTGCGGGGGGACATCACGTACGCACTGCCCTCCCTCGACCTGCTGGAGAAGGGCGGGCCCGGCAAGACCCGTAGCGCCGCCAACGACGCCGTGGTCGCTTCGCTGCGCAACGTGTTCACCGAGTTCAAGGTCGACGCGGACGTCACCGGCTTCACCCGGGGGCCGACGGTCACCCGGTACGAGGTCACCCTGGGTGCGGCGGTCAAGGTCGAGCGGATCACCGCGCTGACCAAGAACATCGCGTACGCCGTGGCCTCGCCGGACGTCCGCATCATCAGCCCGATCCCGGGCAAGTCGGCGGTCGGCATCGAGATCCCGAACACCGACCGCGAGATGGTCAACCTGGGGGACGTGCTCCGGCTGGCGGACGCGGCCGAGGACGACCACCCGATGCTGGTGGCGCTCGGCAAGGACGTCGAGGGCGGCTACGTCATGGCCAACCTCGCGAAGATGCCGCACGTGCTCGTGGCCGGCGCCACCGGCTCCGGAAAGTCCTCCTGCATCAACTGCCTGATCACCTCGGTGATGGTCCGGGCCACCCCGGAGGACGTCCGGATGGTCCTCGTCGACCCCAAGCGGGTGGAGCTGACGGCGTACGAGGGCATCCCGCACCTGATCACGCCGATCATCACCAACCCCAAGCGGGCCGCCGAGGCGCTCCAGTGGGTCGTGCGCGAGATGGACCTGCGCTACGACGACCTGGCGGCCTTCGGCTACCGGCACATCGACGACTTCAACCAGGCCATCCGGGACGGCAAGATCAAGCTGCCGCCGGGCAGCGAGCGGGAGCTCAGCCCGTACCCGTACCTGCTGGTGATCGTCGACGAGCTCGCCGACCTGATGATGGTGGCCCCGCGCGACGTCGAGGACTCGATCGTCCGGATCACCCAGCTGGCCCGCGCGGCCGGCATCCACCTGGTGCTCGCCACCCAGCGGCCCTCGGTGGACGTGGTCACCGGCCTGATCAAGGCGAACGTGCCCTCGCGGCTCGCGTTCGCCACCTCCTCGCTCGCCGACAGCCGTGTCATCCTCGACCAGCCGGGCGCCGAGAAGCTCATCGGCAAGGGCGACGGGCTGTTCCTGCCGATGGGTGCGAACAAGCCGGTCCGCCTCCAGGGCGCCTTCGTCACCGAGGACGAGATCGCCGGGATCGTGCAGCACTGCAAGGACCAGATGGCGCCCGTCTTCCGGGACGACGTCACCGTCGGGCAGAAGCAGAAGAAGGAGATCGACGAGGAGATCGGCGACGACCTGGACCTGCTGTGCCAGGCGGCCGAGCTGGTGGTCTCCACCCAGTTCGGGTCGACCTCGATGCTCCAGCGCAAGCTCCGGGTGGGCTTCGCGAAGGCCGGCCGGCTCATGGACCTGATGGAGTCGCGGGGGATCGTCGGCCCGAGCGAGGGGTCGAAGGCGCGCGACGTGCTGGTGAAGGCGGACGAGCTGGACGGGGTCCTCGCCGTCATCCGGGGAGAGACCCAACCGTAATTCTTGGGCGGGCAACCGTTTCCCTTGGGTCCGCGTCAAGTTGAGGGAGGTGGCGGCACCGCGCCCGGTGCCGGTCCGCCGCAGCACCCGGACTTCCTGCACTGTTCGGATTGCCATTCGGATGGCGTAGGAAGTCCACCCTCCGGTTGCTCCACCCTTTCGTCACCCCCCTAGACTGGACATCCAGCAGGTGGCTACACGCTCGAAAGGCGCCCTCGTGTCCATCGGCAACTCCAACTCCCCCGAAGATGAGCGGCCTTCGACCGACGACCGGTCCGAGGACCGCATCATCGAACCCACAGTCGAAGGACCGTCCATCGGGACGGCCCTGAAGAAGGCCCGGATCGCCGCCGGGCTCACTGTCGACGAGGTCAGTTCCACCACCCGCGTGCGCATCCCGATCGTGCACGCGATCGAAGCTGACGATTTCACGCGGTGCGGCGGCGACGTCTACGCCCGCGGTCACATCCGTACGCTCGCCCGCGCCGTCCACCTCGATCCGGAACCCCTGGTCGATGCGTACGACGCCGCCCACGGCGGCCGGCCGGCACCCACGCCCGCCGCGCCGATGTTCGACGCCGAGCGCATCCGTCCCGAGCGGCAGCGGCCCAACTGGACCGCGGCCATGGTCGCCGCCATCGTCGCCGTCATCGGCTTCGTGGGCTTCACGGCCTTCGGCGGCGGCGACGCGAAGGACAAGCGGCCGGTGGCGGAAGGTTCCGCCTCCCCGCAGGCCGCACCCAAGCAGTCGGCCGGCAAACCGGCCGCCCAGCCCCCGCAGTCCCCGAAGGCGCCCCAGCCGGAGCCCTCGGACAGTGCCATCGCCGCCGCGCCCAAGGACCTCGTCACGGTCGTCCTGACGGCCAACGAGGGCGAGAGCTGGATCTCCGCGAAGGACCACAGCGGCCGGCTGCTGTTCGACGGCACGCTGACCCCGGGCGAGTCCAAGACCTTCACGGACAAGGAATCCATCGACCTCGTCCTCGGCGACGCCGGGGTCGTGAAGCTCTTCGTGAACGGCAAGGAGATCAAGGAAGATTTCCGGCCCGGTCAGGTGGAACGCCTCACATACACCAAGGACGACCCCCGCCAGGGAGCCGCACAGGCGGGCTGATATAGCGCTGAATCCGTGATTCCGGGTCCCCGGGGTGCTGCGCCGCACTCCGGGGATCTTGGTTTACCGGGACTTGGGGCGGGGGTCGGCGTTTGGACAAAGTAGTCTTGAGTCCATGCCCGAACGCCGCACCGTCGCCCTTGTCACTCTTGGCTGCGCCCGTAACGAGGTGGACTCGGAGGAGCTCGCAGGCCGCTTGGCGGCGGATGGCTGGGAGCTCGTCGAGGACGCCGCCGATGCGGACGTAGCCGTCGTCAACACCTGCGGCTTCGTCGAAGCCGCCAAAAAGGACTCCGTAGACGCCCTGCTGGAAGCCAACGATCTCAAGGATCACGGCAAGACCCAGGCCGTCGTCGCCGTCGGCTGCATGGCCGAGCGCTACGGCAAGGAGCTCGCCGAGGCGCTCCCCGAGGCCGACGGCGTGCTCGGCTTCGACGACTACGCCGACATCTCCGACCGCCTGCAGACCATCCTCAACGGCGGCATCCACGCCTCCCACACCCCGCGCGACCGGCGCAAGCTGCTCCCGATCAGCCCTGCGGCCCGCCAGGACGCCGAGGTGGCGCTGCCCGGCCACGCGCAGGAGCCCGAGGCCGCCCCCGCAGACCTCCCCGAGGGCGTCGCGCCCGCCTCCGGTCCGCGTGCGCCGCTGCGCCGCCGCCTGGACAAGAGCCCGGTCGCCTCGGTCAAGCTGGCCTCCGGCTGCGACCGCCGCTGCTCCTTCTGCGCCATCCCGTCCTTCCGCGGCTCGTTCATCTCGCGCCGCCCCAGCGACGTGCTGGGCGAGACGCGCTGGCTCGCCGAGCAGGGCGTCAAGGAGATCATGCTGGTCTCCGAGAACAACACCTCGTACGGCAAGGACCTCGGCGACATCCGCCTGCTGGAGACCCTGCTGCCCGAGCTGGCCGAGGTGGACGGCATCGAGCGCGTCCGCGTCAGCTACCTCCAGCCCGCAGAGATGCGGCCCGGCCTGATCGACGTGCTGACCTCGACCCCCAAGGTCGTGCCGTACTTCGACCTGTCCTTCCAGCACTCGGCCCCCGACGTGCTGCGCTCCATGCGCCGCTTCGGTGACACCGACCGGTTCCTCGAGCTGCTGGACACCATCCGCACCAAGGCCCCGCAGGCCGGCGTCCGGTCCAACTTCATCGTCGGCTTCCCCGGCGAGAAGGAGTCGGACTTCGCCGAGCTGGAGCGGTTCCTCACCCACGCGCGGCTCGACGCGATCGGCGTCTTCGGCTACTCCGACGAGGACGGCACCGAGGCCGTCACGTACGACGGCAAGCTGGACGAGGACACGATCGCCGAGCGGCTCGCCCACATGCAGCGGCTCGCCGAGGAGCTCACCTCGCAGCGCGCGGAGGAGCGGATCGGGGAGACCCTGGAGGTACTCGTCGAGTCCGTCGAGGCGGTCGACGAGGACGGTGACGGCGCCTACGGGCGCGCCGCGCACCAGGCCCCCGAGACCGACGGCCAGGTCGTCTTCACGGACAGCACGGGCCTGGTGCCCGGCCGTATCGTGACGGCGAAGGTGGTCGGAACCCTGGGCGTGGACCTGGTGGCCGAGCCCCTGCATCTCGAGGAGGCGGCCGGATGACCGGAGTCCCGGCATCTGCGGCGGGCGGGACCGGCCGCCGGCCCGCGCCCGGCGCGAAGCTGGGGGCTGCGGCGGTCGATCAGGCCAGCCTGTGGAACATCGCCAACATCCTGACGATGATCCGGCTCGTCCTGGTGCCGGGATTCGTCATGCTCCTCCTCGCCGACGGCGGGTACGACCCGGTGTGGCGCGCGTGGGCCTGGGCCGCGTTCGCCGTCGCCATGATCACGGACATCTTCGACGGGCACCTGGCCCGGACGTACAACCTGGTCACGGACTTCGGGAAGATCGCCGACCCCATCGCCGACAAGGCGATCATGGGGTCGGCTTTGATCTGTCTCTCCTGGCTGGGCGACCTGCCCTGGTGGGTGACCGGGCTGATCCTCGGGCGGGAACTCGGGATCACGCTCATGCGTTTCTGGGTCATCAGGTACGGAGTGATCCCCGCCAGCCGGGGCGGCAAGCTCAAGACCCTGGTCCAGGGGACGGCGGTGGGAATGTACGTGCTCGCGCTGACCGGGGCCCTGGCGACCATGCGCTTCTGGGTGATGGCGGCCGCCGTCGTGCTGACCTTGGTCACCGGTTTGGATTACATCCGCCAGGCCGTGGTGCTGCGGCGCCAGGGTCTGGGTGCGGAGCGGGCCGCAAGGTGACACAACCGGTGGGGGAATCTCCGGTGGCCGGTGGGGCCGCTCCGGACGCCGCGGGGGCGGCGGCCGGGACCGGGGACACCGCCGCGATCGCTGCGGAGGCGCTGCGCCTCCTTGCGGAGAGTGACCAGACCCTCGCCGTCGCCGAGTCGCTGACGGGCGGGATGGTCGCCGCGGAGCTCACGGCCGTCGCCGGGGCATCCCGGTCCTTCCGCGGTTCGGTCACGGCGTACGCGACGGAGCTGAAGCACCGGCTCCTGGGCGTGGACGCCGGACTGCTGGCCGCCGAAGGGGCGGTGAACGCGCAGGTCGCGGCCGAGATGGCGGCCGGGGTACGGCGCGTGCTGGGGGCTTCGTGGGGGATCGCGACCACCGGGGTGGCCGGTCCGGACCCGCAGGACGGGCAGCCGGTGGGCACCGTTTTCATCGCCGTGGCCGGTCCGGCAGGCAGGAAAACCGTTGCGCTGAGGTTGAACGGCTCCCGTTCGGAAATCCGTAGGGAGAGTGCACGGACAGTGCTCGAACTGCTCTCGAGCGAACTCCGCGAGAATGTGCGGGGGCAGGATACGGAACAGAACGGGGGGATTTGATGTTTGCAGCCCTGAGTGAACACGACATAGCTCCCCGCACGGCCGCGGCGCGAGGCGGTACGGTGGGGCGTGAAGGATGCGGCTACACGGTCAGAGGAGGGAGCCACCGATGATTCTGCTCCGTCGCCTGCTGGGTGACGTGCTGCGTCGGCAGCGCCAGCGCCAGGGCCGTACTCTGCGCGAAGTCTCCTCGTCCGCCCGAGTTTCTCTCGGCTATCTTTCCGAGGTGGAGCGGGGGCAGAAGGAGGCATCCTCCGAGCTGCTCTCCGCGATCTGCGACGCGTTGGACGTACGGATGTCCGAGCTGATGCGCGAGGTCAGCGACGAGCTGTCGCTGGCTGAGCTCGCGCAGTCGGCCGCGGCAAGCGAACCGGTGACGGTGCCGGTCCGCCCGATGCTCAATTCGGTCTCCGTGACTTCGGTCGCGGGTGGCCCGGAGCGGGTGACCATCAAGGCGCCTGCGGAAGCGGTGAATGTCGTAGCCGCGTGAGCTCGATGCGCGAGCTGTGAAGAAATGAGCGTGGCCGGAGCCCCGGTCGGTGTGTGATGCACCGGTCGGGGCTCCGTGCCGTTTGCTGCGCCGGCTCGTACGGGAGTGTGCGGCGGGGCCGGAGTCGGGGACCTGCCCGCTGCGTGCCTGCCGTGCCGTGCTGTTCTGGGTGCGGGGGCGGAGGGGTTGCGGGACGATGGTCCCGTCCGGGTCCCCGGCCGCTGGGAGGTAGCCGTGCGGCGGTTACTCATACCCCTCGCGCTGGCGATGGGCGTGCTGTGGTGGTGGGCGGTGCTGCGCCTGGCGCTGGCCCCGGGCGAGTCGGGGCCGGTGGAGGGCGCGGTGGCCGTGGGCGGCTGGGGGCTGGGCCTGCTGCCGGTGCACTGCACGCCGCGGCCCGTACGCAGGGTCCGGGCCCGGAGGGCGGCGGACGACGGGGCGCAGGCCGATGGGGTGGCGGCCGAGCAGGCGGCTACCAGGGCATCGACACTCCCCCGTTCGGGCGGAGGATCTGGCCCGTCATGAAGGACGAGGCGTCCGAGGCGAGGTAGAGCACGGCCCGGGCGATGTCCTCCGGCTCGCCGACGCGGCGCAGGGGGGACATCCGGACCATCGCGGCCTCGGTCTGCTCCTGGACCTCGGGGCTGTGCCGGCCGGTCATCGGGGTGCGGATCCAGCCCGGGGCGACGGCGTTGACGCGGATGCCGTGGGGGCCGGCCTCGGTGGCGAGGGTCTTCGTGAGCTGGACGACGGCGGCCTTGGCGGCGCTGTAGCAGAGCAGGCCGGGCTGGGCGGCGTCCACGGCGCCGGAGGCCATGGTGACGATCGAGCCGGGGCGGCCGGCCGCGATCATGGCCCGGGCGGCCTCCTGGCAGGTGCGCAGGATCCCCTTGAAGTTGATGTCCAGGACCCGGTCGAGGTCCTCGTCGGCGGTCTCCAGGACGCTGCTGGTGTGCATGATCCCGGCGATGGCGGCGGTGATGTCGAGCCGTCCGGCGGATGCGACGGCGGCGCGCAGGGCTGCGCGGTCGGTGACGTCGAGGGGGTGGACGGTGGCGGATCCGCCGGCCTTGGCGACGAGGTCCGCCGTCTCGGCGAGGCCGGGCTCGTCGCGGTCCGCGCAGTGCACGGCGGCGCCCGCCTCGGCGAGCAGGACGGCGGTGGCGCGGCCGATGCCGCTCGCGGCGCCGGTGATCAGGGCGGTCCGGCCGGTGAGGTCGTACGGGGCTCTGGGTGTGGGCATGCCGGGACCGTACGACCGGATCTGACGGAGCGTCAACTAGGCCGTCGGGCCGGGTTGGCAGTGGGGGCACCAGTAGGTCGGTCGGTCGTTCTGCGGAGCCTCGCGGACGGGGGTGCCGCAGCGCAGGCAGGGGCGGTGCGTGCGGCCGTAGACGAAGAGCTCCTGGCCGGGGCGGCGGCTGCCGGTGGTGTTGCGGATCCGGCGGTCGCCGATGTTGGCGCGCAGCAGGCGGTGGGCTGCGCCGGCGAGGCGGACGGCGGTGGTCGCGGGGTCGGGGAGGTCGCCGACCGGGGTCCAGGGGGTGACCTGGGCCAGGAAGCAGAGCTCGCTCTTGTAGATGTTGCCGATGCCGGCGAGGTTGCGCTGGTCGAGCAGGGCCTCGCCGAGCGCGCGCCCGGGGGCGGCGAGGAGGCGGGCGGCGGCCTGGTCGGCGTCCCAGTCCGGGCCGAGGAGGTCGGGGCCGAGGTGGCCGACGGCGCGGTCCTCGTCGGCGGTGCGGAGCAGTTCGACGACGGGGAGGCGGTAGCCCACGGCCGTGTGTTCGGCGGTGGCGAGGACGGCGCGGATCTCGTACGAAGGTCCGCCGTGCCACTTCTCGTGCGCGGCGAAGACGCGCCAGGCGCCGTCCATGCCCAGGTGGGTGTGGAGAGTGAGGCCGCCTTCGAAGCGGGCGAGGAGGTGTTTGCCGCGCGGGGTGACGTCCAGGGTGGTGCGGCCGGTGAGGTCGGACGTGGCGAAGCGGGGGACGCGCAGGTCGCAGCCGGTCAGCTCGTGGCCGGCCAGGGCCTTGTGCAACCGGGCCGCGGCGCGCCAGACGCTGTCTCCTTCGGGCATGGCGCCATTGTCGCCCCGACGGGCTGAGACGGCCGAAGCCCCCGCCGCGCTGTGGCGCGGCGGGGGCCCGTTGTCGGGAAGGGGAAGGTGCGGAGGTGACCGCTACCGCTTCCGCCGGGCCACTACTTCCAGAAGAGGCCCTTGCCGTCGCTCAGGTTGTTGTACGGGTCGCCCCAGTACTCGGCGCCGACCACCTTTGTCTGGGCCGAGGGCGCCAGGGCGATGGCGCAGCTGGTCTGCGTCTGACCGTTGGTGAAGCCCTTCGGCAGCGTCTCGTCCTTGCACTTCTCGAACTTGCCGATGACGGAGACGCCCTGGGCCTCGGAGCCGTCCGGGAGCAGGCCCTTCATGTGGCCCACGGAGGCGTACGAAAGGTCCACGGTGCCGATGTTCTTGACCGAGTAGCGGATGTAGTAGGGGATCATCCCCTTGACCTTGTCGCCCAGCTTGAGCGCGTCCAGGTCGGCCGGCTGGCCCTGCTCGACGGCGGTGACGGTGAGGGCGATGGTGCCGCCCTTGGTGCTGCCGTAGCTGAACGGCACCTGCGCCGTCTCGCCGATCTTGAAGGTCTGGCCGGGCTTCGCCTGGCCCGCCGCGCCTGCGGGGGCCTGGCTGTCGCCGGTGGAGGGGCTGGCCGGGGTGCTGGGCTGCGCGGACTCGGAACCGCCGGAGCTCGGCTGGGAGGCCGGCGCGCTCGGCTGCGCCGGGATGGCCTCCTCGTTGCCGTTCTTGCAGCCGGTCAGCGTCAGGGTTCCGGCAACCGCCAGTCCGATGACGCCCGTTGCTGCTCGCCGCATGGTGTTGGTGCTCACTTTTCTGGTCCCCCATGAGTGTGATCTTTTGACGTGGCATCGTCACGCTCGATGCCTGCGGTGATCTTGATAGTCCAGAAAAGGTCGGGGTTGCCAGCTGAGAAGGGCTTCGTGACGTGCTCAAGACATAAGCGGAACGTAAGCGCGAAGGTCGGGACCGGACTGCCGGATTCAGGGGCGAAGCCGCAGCCCGCGCGGGGTGGCGTGGAAACCGGCGGTCTCCAGGACCTGGCCCAGCGGGGAGGTCAACGCCGGGGCGGCGTTGATGCGTTCCACCGTGAGCGCCGGCAGCGTGCCGGTCCGGGACCCGGCGGCCAGGGCCGCGGTGGCCGCCGCGAGGCGGGGGTCGTCCGCCGGGGGCCAGGCCAGCAGCGTCTTGCCGCCCCGCTCGAGGTAGAGGGTGAGTTCGCCGTCGACCAGGACCACCAGCGAGCCCGCCTTGCGGCCCGGCTTGTGGGTGGCCCCGGCCGGGGGCTCCGGCCAGGGCAGGGCCGCCCCGTACGCGTTCGCGGGATCGGCGGCGGCCAGGACCACCGCCGCCAGCGGGGGCGGGTTCCGCTCGGCCGACCGCAGCCGGTCCACCGCGCCGTCCATCGCGAACTGGGCCGCGCCCAGGCCCTCCACCACGTAGCCCCGGCGGGCCTGGCCGCTGTCCTCGAAGGCCGACAGGACGCGGTACACCGCGCTGAAGCCGCCCTCCACGCCTTCGGCGGCCACCGCGCCCCGGGTGACCACGCCGTGCCGGTCCAGCAGGGTCCGGGCCAGTGCATGGGCCCGGTGGGTGGGGTCGGGGGCCTGCGAGGGCAGCAGGGACCAGCGGCCGGAGACCGTGGGCGGGCCCGGACGGGAACCCTGCGCGCTGAGCGTCCCGTACCGGCCGCGCGGGATCGTGCGCCGGGCCCGGTGGGCGGTGGCGCCCGCCGTACGGCCCGACCCGAGCAGGGAGCGCAGCGGGGACAGGGTGTCGTTCGTCAGCCGGCCCGACCAGGCCAGGTCCCAGACGGCATCGGACAGTTCGAGGTCCGTGGCCTCGGACCACTTGGCGCGCACCGATTCCGCGAGCTGGCGGAAGAACAGCCCGTACCCGCCGGACAGGGTGTCCAGGATCGACTGGTGAAGGGGGGTCAGCTCCAGCGGATGCGGCGGCGGCAGCAGCAGCGGGGCCGCGTCCGCCAGGTACAGCGAGACCCAGCCGTCCTTGCCCGGGAGGGCACCGGCGCCCGCCCAGACCACCTCCCCGGTGGTGGTGAGCTCGTCCAGCAGGGTCGGGGAGTACCCCGCGACCCTCGAGGGCAGGATCAGCCGCTCCAGCGCCGATGCGGGGACCGGGGCGCCCTGGAGCTGTTCCACGGCCCGCGCCAGGCCGTCGATGCCGCGCAGGGCCCCGCCCAGGTGCTGCCACTGCGGCAGGAACGTGGCCAGGGAGGTCGGCGGGACCGGCTCCAGCTCCTGGCGCAGCGCAGCCAGGGAGCGGCGGCGCAGCCTGCGCAGCACGGTCGCGTCGCACCACTCCTGGCCGATGCCGGCCGGGTGGAACTCGCCCTGCACCACCCGGCCCGCCGCCGCGAGCCGGTGCAGGGCGCCCTCGGTCACCGCCGCGCCCAGGCCGAAGCGGGCGGCCACGGCGGTCGTGGTGAACGGCCCGTGGGTGCGGGCGTACCGGGCCAGGAGGTCGCCGAGCGGGTCCTTGACCGGCTCGGTGAACGCCTCCGGGACCCCGACCGGGAGCGCCGTGCCCAGCGCGTCGCGCAGCCGGCCCGCGTCCTCGATCGCCGCCCAGTGGTCCGCGCCGCCGATCCGGACCGCGATGGCCCGGCGGGCCTGGGCCAGCGCCTTCGGCCAGGCCGGGTCGGCGCCCCGCTCGGCCAGCTCGGCCGTGGTCAGCGGGCCGAGCAGGCGCAGCAGGTCGGCGACGGACTCGGCGTCCTTGGCCCGCCGGTCTTCGGTCAGCCACTGGAGTTCCCGCTCCAGTTCCTCCAGTACCTCCGCGTCGAGCAGTTCGCGCAGCTCCGCCTGGCCGAGCAGCTCCGCCAGCAGCCGGGAGTCCAGCGAGAGCGCGGCCGCCCTGCGCTCGGCGAGCGGCGAGTCCCCCTCGTACAGGAACTGGGCGACGTACCCGAAGAGCAGCGACCGGGCGAACGGGGACGGTTCGGGGGTGGTGACCTCGACCAGGCGCACCCGGCGCGCCTCGATGTCCCCCATCAGCTCCGTCAGGCCCGGCACGTCGAACACGTCCTGGAGGCATTCCCGTACGGCTTCCAGCACGATCGGGAACGAACCGAACTCCGAGGCCACCTGGAGCAGTTGGGAGGCCCGCTGGCGCTGCTGCCACAGCGGGGTGCGCTTGCCCGGGCTGCGGCGCGGCAGCAGCAGGGCGCGCGCCGCGCACTCGCGGAACCGGGAGGCGAACAGGGCGGAGCCGCCGACCTGGTCGGTGACGATCTGGTTGACATCGCCGTGGTCGAAGGCGACGTCCGCGGCGCCCAGCGGGGCCTGTTCGTCGTCGAACTCGAAGGCGGGGGTGTTCGCCGGGTCGTGGTCCAGCAGGTCCATCGAGAGCAGGTCCGCGTCGGGCAGCCGCAGCACGATCCCGTCGTCGGCATGCATGACCTGCGCGTCCATGCCGTACTTCTCGGCGAGGCGGGCACCGAGGGCGAGCGCCCACGGGGCGTGCACCTGCGCGCCGAAGGGGGAGTGGACCACGACCCGCCAGTCGCCGAGCTCGTCGCGGAACCGCTCGACCACGATGGTCCGGTCGTCCGGGACGTGGCCGCAGGCCTCGCGCTGCTCGGCGAGGTACGCGAGGACGTTCTCCGCGGCCCACGCGTCGAGACCGGCCGCCACCAGCCGCAGCCGGGCGTCCTCCTCGGGCAGGCCGCCGAGCTCGCGCAGGAACGCGCCCACCGCGCGGCCCAGTTCCAGCGGGCGGCCCAGCTGGTCGCCCTTCCAGAACGGCAGCCGCCCGGGGACCCCGGGGGCGGGGGAGACCAGGACCCGGTCGCGGGTGATGTCCTCGATCCGCCAGGAGGTGGTGCCCAGGGTGAACACGTCGCCCACGCGGGACTCGTAGACCATCTCCTCGTCGAGCTCGCCGACCCGGCCGCCGCCCTTCTTCGGGTCCGCGCCCGCGAGGAACACGCCGAACAGGCCGCGGTCGGGGATCGTGCCGCCGGAGGTGACCGCGAGCCGCTGGGCGCCGGGCCTGCCCGTGATCGTCCCCGCCACCCGGTCCCACACCACCCGCGGTCTGAGCTCCGCGAACGCATCGGACGGGTACCGGCCCGCCAACATGTCCAGGACCGCGGTGAACGCCGACTCCGGCAGCGCCGCGAACGGCGCCGCCCGCCGCACCAGCGCCAGCAGCTCGTCCAGCTGCCAGGTGTCCATCGCGGTCATCGCGACCAGCTGCTGCGCGAGCACGTCGAGCGGGTTCGAGGGGATGCGCAGCGACTCGATGGCCCCGGTGCGCATCCGCTCCGTGACCACGGCCGCCTGGACCAGGTCCCCGCGGTACTTGGGGAACACGACCCCCGTGGAGACCGCGCCCACCTGGTGCCCGGCCCGGCCCACGCGCTGGAGCCCGGAGGCCACCGAGGGCGGGGACTCCACCTGCACGACCAGGTCCACGGCGCCCATGTCGATGCCCAGTTCCAGGCTGGAGGTGGCGACCACGGCGGGCAGCCGGCCCGCCTTCAGATCCTCCTCCACCAGCGCCCGCTGCTCCTTGGAGACCGAGCCGTGGTGCGCCCGCGCCAGCAGCGCCGGGGCGCCCTGGGCGGCCCCCGACTGGGCCATGATCTCGGCCGGCGGCGGCCCGTCGGGCAGCTTCTCGCCCATGGCCCGCTCGTACGCGATCTCGTTCAGCCGGTTGCACAGGCGCTCGGCGAGACGGCGCGAGTTGGCGAACACGATCGTGGAGCGGTGCGCCTGGACCAGGTCGGCGATCCGCTCCTCCACATGCGGCCAGATCGAGGGCTTGTCCCCGCCGTCCTTCCCCTCGGAGGCCGGCGAGCCGCCCAACTCGCCCATGTCCTGCACCGGGACGACCACCGACAGGTCGAACTCCTTCGCAGAAGGCGGCTGGACGATCTCGACCTTGCCGCGCGGCGCCAGGTACCGGGCCACCTCGTCCACCGGCCGGACCGTCGCCGACAGCCCGATCCGGCGCGCCGGGCGGGGCAGCAGCTCGTCCAGCCGCTCCAGGGACAGGGCCAGGTGCGCGCCGCGCTTGGTCCCCGCGACCGCGTGCACCTCGTCCAGGATCACCGTCTCGATCCCGGCCAGTGCCTCCCGCGTCGCCGAAGTCAGCATCAGGAACAGCGACTCCGGCGTGGTGATCAGGATGTCCGGAGGCCGGGTGGCCAGCGCCCGCCGCTCGGCCGGCGGGGTGTCCCCCGAGCGGATGCCCACCCGGATCTCCGGCTCGGGCAGACCCAGGCGGACCGACTCCTGGCGGATCCCGGTCAGCGGGCTGCGCAGGTTCCGCTCGACGTCGACCGCGAGGGCCTTCAGCGGGGACACGTACAGCACCCGGCAGCGCTTCTTCGGCTCGGCGGGCGGCGGGGTGGACGCCAGCTGGTCGAGGGCGGCGAGGAAGGCGGCCAGGGTCTTGCCCGAGCCGGTCGGCGCCACGACGAGCACGTCGGAGCCCTCCCGGATGGCCCGCCAGGCTCCCTCCTGCGCGGAGGTGGGCTGGACGAAGGCCCCCGTGAACCAGGAGCGGGTCGCGGGGGAGAACGAATCGAGCGCAGAGCCGGCCATGCCCCCATCCTGCACCCGCGTACTGACAACGGCCCGGACCTGGGGAAACACCCGGACCGGGCGGCGCGCGGAACGGGGCGGGGCGCAGAATGGGGGAATGGCGGACGAGGCGGTCGAGCGGGAGTGGGCCCGGCACTGGCAGTACGCGGAACTGCCCGGCCTGGACCTGTTGCGCGCCCACTACGTACGCCACACCTTCCCGCGCCACGCCCACGACGGATACGTCATCGCGGCGGTCACCGGTGGCATCGAGGAGGTCGGCCTGCCCGGCGGCATCGTGCGGGCCGGGCCCGGGAGCGTGGTCCTGATCAACCCCGAGGTGCCGCACACCGCGCGGGCCGGGGTCCCCGAGGGCTGGGCCTACGCCACCCTGTACCCCTCTCGCGCGCTGATCGCCGAGGTCGCCGCGGAGATCGGCAGCCTGCACGGGACCCCCGGCTTCACCGCCGACTCGGTCACCGACCCGCAGACCTCGCACGTGATCACCGAGGTGCACCGGGCCGCCGAGGAGGGCAACGCGCTGGCCGCCGACACGCTGCTGCGCCGTGCGGTGGCGCGGATGCTGACCCGGCACGCCGGGCCGCTGCCCGCCCGTACGGTCCGCAGCGCCGGAGCCGCCGATGCCGCGGCGGCCCGGGCGGTGCTCCAGGAGCGGATGGCGCGGCCGCCGTCGCTGGAACGGCTGGCCGCGGAACTGGGGACCAGCCCGTTCGCCCTCCTGCGGGCGTTCCGGGAGCGCTACGGGATGCCGCCGCACACCTGGCTGACCGACGCCCGGGTCCGGCAGGCCCGCCGGCTGCTGGACGCGGGCACCCCGCCGGCGGAGGCGGCCGTCGCCGTCGGCTTCACCGACCAGCCCCACCTCAACCGACACTTCACCCGCATCGTGGGCGTCCCCCCGGGCGCCTACCGCCGCGCACGGTCGGGCGGCTGATCTCCGGCCGTCGACGACCCCGGCTGCGTTTCCGCCGGGGCCTGCCAGAGGTGCGCGACCCGCAAGAACGTACAAGACCCGACCCACCTGGCCTGCGTACTTTCGCCGGGTGGGAGAACAACGGATGGTGATGCAGGAGACCCCCGAGGGGGTCGCAGGACGGCCGCGCGGGGCCGTCGTGCGGGACGCGCTCGGGGTCGGGGTGGCCGTAGGGCTGTCGGGGTTCGCGTTCGGGGTGACCGCGGCCGGGTCCGGGATCAGTGCGCTGCAGGCCTGTGTGCTGAGCCTGTTCGTGTTCACCGGAGCCTCGCAGTTCGCCCTGGTCGGGGCGCTGGCCGCGGGCGGGAACCCGTTCACCGCGGCCGCCGGTGCCTTCTTCCTCGGTACGCGCAACGCCTTCTACGGGCTGCGGCTCTCGCAGCTGCTCGCCCTGCCCAAGGCCGTGCGGCCCCTCGCCGCCCACTGGGTGATCGACGAGACCACCGCCGTGGCGCTGGCGCAGACCGACCGCAGGTCCGCGCGGCTCGGGTTCACCGTGACCGGGCTGAGCCTGTACGTCCTGTGGAACCTCACCACCCTGATCGGTGTCCTCGGCGCCGAAGCCCTCGGCGACACCGCCGCATGGGGGCTGGACGCCGCCGGACCGGCCGTCTTCCTGGCGCTGCTCGCGCCGATGCTCAAGACCGCCACCGAGCGGGCCGTCGCCGCGCTCGCCGTCGTCCTCGGGCTGGGCCTCCTCCCCGTACTGCCCGCCGGGCTGCCGGTGCTCGTCGCCGCCCTCGCCGCCCCCGTGATCCTCTGGCTGAAGGGACGCCGCTCGTGAACGTCTGGCTCGCCATCGGGCTCACCGTCGTCGGCTGCTACGCCGTCAAGCTCGCCGGGCTGCTCGTACCCGCCGGGGCCCTGGAGCGCCCCCTCGTGCGCAGGCTCGCAGCGCTGCTTCCGGTCGCACTGCTCGCCGCGCTCACCGCCCAGCAGACCTTCGCCGCCGGGCACGGGCTCGTCCTCGACGCCCGCGCCGCCGGGCTGGCCGCCGCAGGGCTCGCGCTGCTGCTGAGGGCCCCGTTCCTGCTCGTGGTCGGCGCCGCGGTGGTCGTCACCGCCGGGGTCCGGGCCCTCGGCGGCTAGCCTCCGTCCGGCGGATCGCCGGTCAGGGGGCGACCGTACGCGCGCAGGGTCAGCAGGGCCTCCAAGGTGGCGATCGGGCGGCGTTCCAGCGAGCTGCCCGGCGCCCACGCGAGGCGGCGCACCGGCCAGCCGCCGTCCGGCTGCTGCGCGGCGGCGAGGAAGTCCAGCGAACGCCTCAGCTCCTCGTCGGTGAACCAGCCGCGCGCCAGCGACTCCGGCCGGCGGGCGACGTCGTGCGGGAACAGCTGCTCGCCCGGCGCGTGGCCGGGGTACGGCGGGTACTCCCGGCGGCGGCGCGGATCGAGCACGACGAGCCGCTGCTCGCGGACGAGCCGCCCCAGCCGGTCCGCGGCCGCCACCGCCCGCGGCCGGTCGGGGGCGCCGTCGAGGAAGGCCACCGCGCTCTGGATCTCGTACGGATCGGCGCGGCGCAGGGTCTCGACGCGCTCCCAGCAGAAGTCCGTGGCCCGGAACAGCCACGCGTGCCAGATCCGGTTGCGGTGGAGCACGCCGACGACCGGGCCCGTGGTCAGCAGCTCGCCCGGCGGATCGTCGTACACCCGGTGGTAGGGGGCCCCGGGATGGCCGCGCGGGGCCGGGAGGAGCACCGGGAGCGCGCCGTCCGCGGTGGAGACCCGGGTGAGGTGGCGGCAGAGCCGCTCGATCCGCTGCCCGGCGCAGCGGCCCAGGCTGTCCAGCACCCGCAGGGCGTGCGCGGTGTGCAGCGGCTGGCTGAGCGGACCGCGCAGATCCGGATCGAGGGCGTGGCCGTAGCCGCCGTCGGCGTTGAGGTACGAGCCGAGCGCAGTGTCCACCGCGTCGGGGTCCCCGCCGAGGAAGTGGAACGCGAACCGGCGCTGCTCCAGCACCCGGGCCGTGAGCCAGATGAACTGCTCGGCGCGGCCCAGCGGGGTCGGTGGGGTGGGTGGGGCCAGCGAGGAAGCTTCGTCTCCAGGCATGCGTGAAACCGTAGGGCGCGGTGGCGCGGGGACGGGGGCCGAACAGCGCCGGTGCACTCTCCCGGGGCGGGATACTGGGGGCATGCGGTTGACGATTTTCTGGGAGCGGATGGCCGAGCACTTCGGTGCGGCCTACGCGGACTCCTTCGCACGGGACCACGTCATGACGGAGCTCGGCGGACGCACCGTCCACCAGGCGCTGGAAGCGGGCTGGGAGGCCAAGGACGTGTGGCGCGCGGTGTGTTCGGCGATGAACGTACCGGCCTCGCTGCGCTGACGCAGGCGGCCGTTTCCCCGTCCGCCCGGCGGGTGGGACAGACTGGGGCGCGTGGCAGCCACCGATGAGACGACCGTGACGACGACCGGCACCGCCGACACCACCGGGTCGGCCGGTCCGGCCGAGGCCGCGACCGGCCGGACCGGGCCGGCCCCCGCCGGTCCCTCCGGGCCTCCCGGCGGCGCCACCGCCCAGGCGGCGCCCGGGGCCCGGATGCCGCGCTGGCTGCCGCGCGCCGTCATCCTCGTCCTGGCCCTCATCGCCTGCTTCCAGCTCGGCAGCTGGGCCTTCCACCAGCTGACCGGGCTGCTCGTCAACATCCTGATCGCGTTCTTCCTCGCGCTCGCCGTCGAACCCGCCGTGGCCCGGATGTCGGCCCGCGGCATGCGCCGCGGGCTCGCCACCTTTCTGGTGTTCCTCGGGGTGTTCGTCGCGGCCGTCGGCTTCGTCGTCCTGCTCGGCTCCATGCTCGCCGGGCAGATCGTCGCGATGGTGCAGGGCTTCCCGGGCTATCTCGACTCGGTGATCGGCTCCATCAACACCACCTTCCACACCAAGCTGTCCCGGCTCGCGATCCAGGACAGCCTGCTGCACTCGGACTGGCTCCAGAAGTACGTGCAGAACAGCGCGACCGGCGTGCTCGACGTGTCCGCCACCGTGCTCGGCGGACTCTTCAGGCTGCTGACGATCGGGCTCTTCTCGTTCTACTTCGCCGCCGACGGGCCGCGGCTGCGGCGCGCGCTGTGCTCCGTACTGCCCCCTGCGAAGCAGTCGGAGGTGCTGCGCGCCTGGGAGATCGCCGTCGCCAAGACCGGCGGGTACCTCTACTCGCGCGGACTGATGGCCCTGGTCTCCGGCATCGCGCACTACGTCGTGTTCGCGGTCCTCGACGTGCCGTACGCGCCCGCGCTCGCGGTGTGGGTGGGGCTGGTCTCCCAGTTCATCCCCACCATCGGCACCTACCTGGCGGGCGCGCTGCCGATGCTGATCGCCTTCCCGGACTCGCCCTGGAACGCGCTCTACGTCCTCGGATTCGTGGTGGTCTACCAGCAGTTCGAGAACTACGTGCTCCAGCCGAAGCTGACCTCGAAGACGGTCGACATCCACCCGGCGGTGGCCTTCGGGTCCGTCATCGCGGGCACCGCCCTGCTGGGCGCGGTCGGGGCGCTGATCGCGATCCCGGCCGTCGCCACGCTGCAGGCGTTCCTCGGCGCGTACGTGAAGCGGTACGAGGTGACGGAGGGGGCGGCGGCCGGGGACCAGGCTGCTACTGCTTCGGCTCCTCGGTCTTTTCCCCGGCCGAGGCGACGAAGGCAGCCAGGGCCTCGCTGACGGTCGCCTCGGCGGCGGCCTTGTCGACGCCGAGGCCGCTGAGCACTCCGTCGCCGTTCTCGAGTTCGAGGAGGGCGAGCAGGACGTGCTCGGTGCCGACGTAGTTGTGGCCGAGGCGCAGGGCCTCGCGGAAGGTGAGCTCCAGGGCCTTCTTGGCGGAGGCGTCGAAGGGGATGAGGGCGGGGATCTCCCCGGTGGCGGCCGGGGGGAGGGCGGCGGTCGCGGCGGCGCGTACGGCCTCGGTGTCGACGTCCTGCGCGCGCAGGACGAGCGCGGCGAGGCCCTCCGGCTCGGCGAGCAGGCCGAGGACGAGGTGCTCGGTGCGGATCTCGGTGCCGCCGGCGGTGCGGGCCTCGTTCTGCGCGGTGACGACGACGTTGCGGGCGCGGGGGGTGAAGCGTCCGAAGCCCTGGTTGGGGTCCATGCCGCCCTCGCCCTCCTTGTCCGCCTTGGGGACGAAGCGCTTCTGGGCGGCCTGGCGGGTGACGCCCATGCTGCGGCCGATGTCGGTCCAGGAGGCGCCGGAGCGGCGGGCCTGGTCCACGAAGTGGCCGATGAGGTGGTCCGCGACGTCACCGAGCGACTCGGCGACGACGACGGCGCCGCTGAGCTGCTCCAGGGTGTCGGTGTGGACCTTCTTGATGGCCTCGATCAGGTCGTCGAGGCGTACCGGATTGGTCATGCGAACGGGTTCCACCGAAGGGTTCGTCATGAGTGCAACCCTAGGTTGACAGTCAGAGGGGTGTCAACCCTGGGTTGTCAGTTGCGGGGTCGAGGTCAACCCGGGGCGTCGTGGGGCGGCGCAGGAGGGGGCGGGGGTGCGGGTGCGGGGCGGGCCAGGGCGGCGGGGGCGCGGGAGATCCCGTGGCGGGCGACCTCGACGAGCGTGGACCGGACCTCCGCGGGGACCGGGGCGCCGGGCAGCGGCCAGGGGATCCGCGGGGACCACGTCCCGTCCGCGGAGACCTCGTGGCTGCGGCGCCGGCCCGCCGCGGTGGCGTGGTCGGGCACCGGCCCTGCGAACAGGGTGGTGAGCCCCGTCGCCGCGCCGAGCGCGGCGAACGCGAGGAACGGCCCCAGGCCGTTGCCCTCCCCGGCGGCGGAGTCGACGGCGCAGGCCGCGACCGTGGCCAGGACCGTGAGCGCCAGCAGCACCTGCTGGGCGGCCTGGGTGCGCGCGGCGCGCTGGCGGCGGACGGGGTCGACGGCCAGGCCCCGCGCGGCGAGGTCCTTCACGACCGCGGCGGTGACGGGGGAGGTGGCGACGAGGTGCGCGAGCCGGCCCACGCCCGGCGCCGGAGACCCTGCTGCGCGGCGGAGGGCGTCCGCCTGGACCGGGTCGGCCGGCGGGGGCTGCTTCCGTACGCCGGCCGACCCGGTTCGTGCTTCGGCCCCGGTTCGTACCCCGGCCCCGGTCCGGCCGTCGGTGCCGACCGGCAGCAGCCCGGCCAGGTGCAGCGTGGTGAGCGCCACCTCGGCGACCCGCTGCCGGCCGCCGTCCAGGTACGCGGCCTCGTACAGGCCGAGCGCCCCGGTGTCCGCCCGGTCCGCGGAGTCGAGTCCGCGCTGCAGCGGGATGCGGGAGAGGGTCACGCCGAGCAGCGGCACGGCCGAACCCAGGAAGATGTAGACCCACACCGTCGCCCCCGACTCCGTGTCCCGTCTCCGTTCCGCCCGAGTGTGGGCCTGGCCGGTGGCCGGGGCAATGCGTCGGACCGGACCCGTCGGCCCGCGGGTTGGACGGCCCCGCGGGGTGGCCCGCGCCGGGTGGCGCGTGGCGCGCTTGACAGGGAAATCGAACATCCATTCTGATGAGTTATCCACAGCCGAAACGGACGTGGGAGCGCATTGTCAGTGGCAGGCGTTAGCGTCAATGGCGTGAAGCGATCGACTCAAGCAAACCGGGTGGAACCCATGGCAGGCACCGACCGCGAGAAGGCTCTCGACGCCGCGCTCGCACAGATTGAACGGCAATTCGGCAAGGGTGCGGTCATGCGCCTCGGCGACAAGCCGAACGACCCCATCGAGGTCATCCCCACCGGGTCGACCGCGCTGGACATCGCCCTCGGCGTCGGCGGGCTGCCCCGCGGCCGCGTGATCGAGGTGTACGGCCCGGAGTCCTCCGGTAAGACGACCCTGACCCTGCACGCCGTGGCCAACGCACAGAAGGCCGGCGGCACCGTCGCCTTCGTGGACGCCGAGCACGCGCTCGACCCCGAGTACGCGAAGGCCCTCGGCGTCGACACCGACAACCTCATCCTGTCGCAGCCGGACACCGGCGAGCAGGCGCTGGAGATCGTGGACATGCTCGTCCGCTCCGGTGCCCTCGACCTGATCGTCATCGACTCCGTGGCGGCCCTCGTGCCGCGCGCGGAGATCGAGGGCGAGATGGGCGACTCGCACGTGGGTCTCCAGGCCCGTCTGATGAGCCAGGCGCTCCGGAAGATCACCGGTGCGCTCAACCAGTCCAAGACCACCGCGATCTTCATCAACCAGCTCCGCGAGAAGATCGGTGTGATGTTCGGCTCGCCGGAGACCACCACCGGTGGCCGCGCGCTGAAGTTCTACGCCTCCGTGCGCCTCGACATCCGCCGTATCGAGACCCTCAAGGACGGCACCGACGCGGTCGGCAACCGCACCCGCGTCAAGGTCGTCAAGAACAAGGTCGCGCCGCCGTTCAAGCAGGCCGAGTTCGACATCCTCTACGGCCAGGGCATCAGCCGTGAGGGCGGCCTGATCGACATGGGCGTGGAGCACGGCTTCGTGCGCAAGGCCGGCGCCTGGTACACGTACGAGGGCGACCAGCTCGGCCAGGGCAAGGAGAACGCCCGCAACTTCCTGAAGGACAACCCCGACCTCGCCAACGAGATCGAGCGGAAGATCAAGGAGAAGCTGGGCGTGGGCGTGCGCAAGGACGCCGCCGCCGACGAGGCGGCCGCCGGCGCGCCTGCCGAGGCCGCGGCCGTGCCCGCCCCCGCATCGAAGGCCAAGTCGACGGCCAAGGCCGCCGTCGCCAAGAGCTGACCCGTGCGGGAGCAGGAAAGGGGCGGCGGGAACGGCGGCCGGGAGGGCCGTCGCGAAGGCAGCCGCGAACGCGGCCTTGAAGGCAGCCGTCGCGAAGGGCGTGCCGAAGGCCGTCGTGAAGGCCGTGGCGAAGGTCGCCAGGAACTGCCGCCCCAGAGTCCCGAGGAGCAGGCGCGGGCGATCTGCCTGCGCCTGCTCACCGGGATGCCGCGCACCCGGCGCCAGCTCGCGGACGCCCTCGACAAGCGGGGCATACCCGAGGAGGTGTCGCAGGCGGTCCTCTCCCGGTTCGAGGAGGTCGGCCTGATCGACGACGCCGCCTTCGCCGGAGCCTGGGTCGAGTCCCGGCACCGCGGCCGGGGACTCGCCCGTCGGGCGCTCGCCCAGGAGCTGCGCACCAAGGGGGTGCACGCGACCCTCGTCCAGGAGGCTCTGGAACAGCTGGACTCCGACCAGGAGGAGCAGACCGCCCGGGAGCTCGTGGAGCGCAAGCTCCGCGCCACCCGGGGCCTGGAGCGGGACAAGCGGATCCGGCGGCTCGCCGGGATGCTCGCCCGCAAGGGGTACCCGGAGGGCATGGCCCTGCGGGTGGTCCGGCGCGCGCTGGAGGAAGAGGGCGACGACGGCACGGACGCCGACGGCCTGGGGTACCCCGGGTTCTGAGCTGCCCCGCAGGACCCGGGGGTGGGGATAGCCCCCGGGTGCAGACGCCAGGGTGCTTCACTGCCAACCGGCAGGCGCGGCGGCAGAGTTGCCCGCATGATGCTGCGTTACGCCCTCCAGACCGTCAGGGACCGCAAGGCCGGTTTCCTCGGCGCCTTCGTCGCACTCTTGTGCGCGGCGGCCCTCGTCACCGCCTGCGGCACCCTCCTGGAAACCGGACTCCGCGGAAAGATCGCCACCGAGCGCTACGCGGCCGCGCCGGTCGTCGTCTCCGCGGACCAGAACGTCCACCAGACCACGGTCAAGGAGAAGAAGGGCAAGGCCAAGACGAAGCACAAGGCCAAGCCCGTCGCCGAGCGGGCCTGGCTCCCCGCCTCGACCGTGGACGCGGTCCGGTCCGTGCCGGGCGTCGAGCGGGCCGTACCGGAGCTCAGCTTCCAGGCCGTCCCGCTGCTCAAGGCCCCCGGCGGCGCGAAGCCCTCGCACGGGCACGGCTGGACCTCCGCCGCACTCACCCCCTTCACGCTCACCGAGGGCCGTGCCCCGCAGGGCGCCGGCGAGGTCGTCGTCGACCGTGAACTGGCCGCCCGCGCAGGACTGAAGACCGGCGTCCCGCTCACCGTGCAGGCCACCGGCGAGCCGAAGACGTACACCGTCAGCGGGATCGCGCAGAGCGCCCGCGGCGACCTCGCACGGCAAAGCGCACTGTTCTTCGGCGACGCCGAGGCGCAGCGGCTCGCCGCACGCGACGGACAGGTCACCGCCATCGGCGTACTGCCGGCGCCCGGGACCGACCCCGGCGAGCTGGCCGGGCGCATCGAGCAGGCACTGGGGGGCACCGGCGCGCAGGTCGCCGTGGGCGACGCACGCGGGCCCGTGGAGTTCCTCGACGCGGCCGGCGCACGCATCAAGCTCGTCTCCATGGGCGGGGCCATGGGCGGCACCTCGCTGCTCGTCGCGATCCTCGTGGTCGTCGGAACCTTCGCCCTCTCCGTCCAGCAGCGCCACCGCGAACTCGCCCTGCTGCGCGCCATCGCCGCCACGCCCAAGCAGCTGCGCCGCATGATCGGCCGCGAGGCCCTGTTCGTGGGCCTGGCCGCCGGTGTCGCGGGGGCGCTGGCCGGGCTGCCGCTCGCCGCCTGGCTGCACGGCCGGTTCATCGAGAGCGGGGTCGTCCCCGCCAACCTGGAGCGCACCGCCGGGATCTTCCCGATGGTCGCCGCCGTCGGCGCGAGCCTGCTCGGAGCCTGGGCCGCGGCCCGGATCACCGGGCGGCGGATCGCCCGGATCCGCCCGGCAGAGGCGCTCGCCGAAGCCGCCCTCGAGCGGGGCCGGCCCGCGTGGGCCCGGATCGCGACCGGGGTGCTGCTGCTCGCCGGCGGTGTGGTGCTCGTCGCCGTGCTGAGCGTGCTGCGCACCGAGCCGGCGTCGACCCCGGTGACCTTCCTGGCGGTCGTGGTCCTCGCCGGGGCGGTCTCACTGCTCGGCCCGCTGCTCGTACGCGGCGCGACCGCGCTGCTCGCCGGGCCGCTGCGGCTGGCCGGCGCAGGCGGGCACCTGGCCACCGCGAACCTGCGCGGCAACGCCACCCGGATGGCCTCCGCCGTCACCCCGCTCGCCCTGCTGATCGGCATGACCTGCACCGTCCTGTTCATCACGCCGACGCTGGGCAACGCCGCCCGGGCGCAGGCCCGTGACGGGGTCCGGGCCGGCTGGGTGCTGGGCGCGCAGGGGCCGGGTGTCACCGGCGCTGCCGCGGAGCGGATCCGCCGGACCCCGGGAGTCACGGCGGCCACCGAGATCGTGCACACGTCCGTACGGGTGGGGCTGACGAAGTACGGCGCGCAGGGGGTGACCCCGGCCGGGCTGACCCGGACCTGGGACCCCGGTGTGACGAGCGGGAGCCTGGACGGCTTCGGCGAGAAGAGCGTGGCGGTGAGCGAACTGGCCGCCGATCAGTTGGGGCTGAAGCCGGGGAGCCCGCTGAACCTGGCGCTGGGCGACGGGACCCCGGTCACCCTGACCGTCTCGGCCGTGTACGCGCGGGGGCTGGGCTTCGGGGACCTGACGCTCCCGCACGACCTGGTCGCGGCGCACGTGGACAACCCGCTGGCGAGCAGCGTGCTGGTGGCGGCGGAGCCGGGGACCGGGCGGGAGCAGCTGGCCGCGGCGGTAGCGGGATTCCCGGGGGTCGGGGTGCTGTCGGCGCGCGACGCGGACGAGGTACGGGCGGAGCGGCAGCAGGCCGGCGCCGAGATCAACCTGCTGGCGATGGGGCTGGTACTGGCCTTCACTGCGATCGCGGTGGTCAACACACTGGCGATGTCGACGGCGGAGCGGTTCCGGGAGTTCGCGATGCTGAGGCTGGCGGGGGCGAAGCGGCGTCAGGTGCTGCGGATGCTGCGGACGGAGGCGCTGGCAGTGCTGCTGATCGGGGCGGTGCTGGGGTCCGGGATCTCGCTGGCCGTGCTGACCGCGTTCAGTGTGGGCATGACGGGGGCGGCTGCGCCGGCGGTGCTGCCGGTCGTGTACGTGGGGGTGCTGGGGGTGGCGGGGCTGCTGGCCCTCGCGGCCACCGCCCTGCCGGGCCGGGTGGCGCTGCGGGTCCCTCCGGTGGAGGTGGCCACCTCGAGGTAGCGGCCCCCGCCGGCGGGCCCGCTGTCCGCCGGCCGCCGGCCGGTGGCCCGGGGCCGCACCGCTTCGGTGGCGCCGGTTCCGGGCCCGGTGGTGGGCGTGGCCTGCGGCGCCGGTCCCCTACCCGCCTTCCACCGTTCCCCGGGCTCCGCCCGGACCCGGTCCTCAAACGCCGGACGGGCTGGGGGATCCGGCCGTAGCACGGGCCCGCTCCTCAAGCGCCGGACGGCTGCGGGATCCCGGCTCCGCCCGGGCCCGGTTCTCGAGCGCCGGACGGGCTGGGGGACCGGGCGCCGCCCCGACCTGGTCATCAAGCACCGGACGGGCTGGGGGATCCGGCCGTAGCAGGGCCCGGTCCTCAAGCGCCGGACGGCTGGGGGATCCCGGGCGCCGCCCGGACCTGGTCCTCGAGCGACGGACGGGCTGGGGATTCCGGCGTTGCCTGGGCCCGCTCCTCAAGCGCCGGACGGCTGCGGGATCCCGGCTCCGCCCGGGCCCGGTTCTCGAGCGCCGGACGGGCTGGGGGACCAGGCGCCGCCCCGACCTGGTCATCAAGCGCCGGACGGCTGGGGGAGGCCGGCCGTAGGCCGGACCGTCTTCAAACGCCGGACGGGCTGGGGGACCGGGCTGTGCCTGGGCCTCGAGCGCCGGGCGGGCTGAAAGTCCCGAGGCCCCGGGTGGGGGCCGGACTTGGCTTCAGCTGACCGGGAGGCCGGCGGCCTTCCAGGCTTGGAAGCCGCCGGTCAGGTCCGTGGCCCGGTGGAGGCCCAGCGTGTGCAGGGAGGCCGCCGCCAGGGAGGAGGCGTAGCCCTCGTTGCAGATCACCACCACCCGGAGGTCGTGCGAGGTGGCCTCGGGGGCGCGGTGCGAGCCCTGGGGGTCCAGGCGCCACTCCAGCTCGTTGCGTTCGACCACCAGCGCACCCGGGATCAGGCCGTCGCGCTCGCGCAGCGCCTGGTAGCGGATGTCCACCAGGAGGGCGTCGCCCGCCCGGAACGCGGCGTACGCCTGCGCCGGCTCGATGCGGGTGTACGCCGAACGGACCCGTTCCAGCAGGGCGTCGATGCCGATCGGGGCGCTCACTGCCAGTCCGCCGGGCGCTCGACCTGCTCCAGCGTCAGCACCTGGCCGGTGCGGCTGTAGCGGCGGATCAGGGGCAGCGGCGGGTAGTACGCGTGCACCGAGACCGCGTGCTCCGCCTCCGACTCGTTGAGCACCTCGTGGACGTGGTGCTCGCCGAAGGCCCGCCCCGTCCCCGCGCCCAGGCTGCGGCTGCGGTCCAGGTCGGCGGCGAGCTCCAGGCTCCGCCAGCCCTCCGAGGGCAGCCGGACCGCCAGGGAGTGTTCCCGGAGCCGGCCCCGGGCGGTGGCGAACGCGCCCAGCGACTCGGCGTGGTCGTGCCAGCCGGTGCCGGTGCGCGGCGGCCAGCCGATCACCCACGCCTCGCTGCCGCCCGGCCCGTCGAGGCGGATCCAGGTGCGGCCCTCTGGGTCGAGGGGGAGAGAGTCGATGACCGCCGGGTCGGCGGCGGTACGCAGGGCGAAGTCGAGGAGTTCCGCAGCCGTCACCGCATCGGCGCGTGCGGGGGCGTGCGGAGGTGAGAGGGGCGCAGAGGGTGCACTGGGTGCAAGGGGCGCATACATGGGGGCGTGACCGTCCTGGGGGTTCGCGAAAGTGCGCGCGGAGCGCGGAGGGATCGGCGAATCAGCAGGAAGGGCGACACACGCAGCCCGCGTAGCGGAGCAGGTCCATATGGACCCTCCGCCACAGGCGTACGTCGTTGCCGGTCATGTCGGCGAGTGAAGCATGCGGACCGGAGACCGGTCAATCGATCACGGCCGGATGAGTCGAAGACGACTCGAGCGGGGCGGGCGCCCCCAGCCGGACGGTGTCCGCCGCCTCGTACAGCTCGGCCGGCCGCACGCCCGCGAAGGTCGCCGCCAGGTGTCCGTCCGGCCGGACCAGGAGGACGGTGTGCGCCGGAGCCCCCGGGTATCCGTCCGCGACCAGCAGTTCGGTGCGGACCGGCAGCGCGCTGACCGCCGCCGCGAGCCGGGGCATCAGCCCGGCGCCCAGCCAGTGCCGCCGGTCCCAGACCCCGGTCCCCGGGGCGACCAGGACCACCAGCAGGCGGCCCCGGCCCAGCAGGTCGCGCAGCGGCACGGTCGCCCCGTCGGGCGCGGTGACGGGGACGTTGGCCACCTGACCGCCCGGCTCCGTGCCGGTGGGCACCTCGCGCACGGCCACCGGCGGGGCGTACGTCGGTGCCGCGCCCAGCGGCCCCCGCCCCAAGTGGCCGTCGGTCAGCAGCAGCTCGCCGGAGCGGGTGGCGCCGGGCAGGTACGTCCGCAGCCCGCCGCCCCCGCGCAGTACGGGCATCGTCTGGTCGGCGGCGCGCAGCCGGGCCGCGACGGCGGTGCGGCGCTCGCCCTCGTAGCTGTCGAGCAGGGCCTCGGAGGCGCCCTGGTGCCAGGCCACGCTCAGCTTCCAGGCGAGGTTCTCGGCGTCCCGCAGCCCCTCGTCGACCCCCTGCGTGCCGAGCGCGCCCAGCAGGTGGGCGGCGTCCCCGGCGAGGAAGGCGCGGCGGTCGCGCCAGCGCCGGGCGAGCCGGTGGTGCAGCGTGTGCACCCCGGTGTCGAGGAGCTCGTACGGCGGAGTGGTACCCCCGCACCACACGGCCAGGGTGTCCCGGATCAGCGTGACGAGCGCGTCGGGCGTGACCAGTTCCCCGCGGGCCGGGAGCAGCCAGTCCAGCCGCCACACCCCGTCGGGCAGCGGCCGGGCGCTGACCTCGGGCACGCCGGGCGCCGGGGCGCGGTGCAGCAGGGCCTCGCCGGGCCAGGGGAGTTCGGTGCGCAGCGCGGCCACGGCGTGCCGTTCGACGGCGGTGCGGCCCGGGAAGCGGATGCCGAGCAGCTTGCGCACGGTGGAACGGGCCCCGTCGCAGCCGACCAGGTAACTCCCGCGCCACCACGTGGTCTCGGCGCCCCGGGTGTGCGCGGTGACCCCGCCGGCGTCCTGCTCGAGGGAGTCCAGTTTGCTGTCGGTGACCAGCTGGACCAGCGGATGTGCGGCCGCGGCGTCGCGCAGCCCGCGCGTGAGGGCGTGCTGCGGCAGGTGCAGGGGGGCCTGGCGGTCCTCGAAGGTGATGCGCCGTGCGTCGTCGGTGCGGCTGCGCCGCCGCATGGTGCGCCAGGCGGCGAAGAGCGCGCCCTCGTCGCGCAGCGTCGTACAGCCCAGCCGGTGGACCATGGCCGAGGTGTCCTCGTGCAGGACGACCGTACGGGCAGGTCGGGGCAGGTCCTTGCCGGGTCCCTCGTCGAGTACGACGCTGGGCACGCCCGAGCCGGCCAGGGCCAGGGACAGGGACAGTCCGACGGGCCCCGCGCCGACGACGATCACCGGGTCCATGATGCGGCTCCCGATGTCCGGTATGTGATCACAGAACGTATGCAACCCACTGGAGGTGCCTGCGTCAAGTGACGCCCCTCGGCGAGGCGGCAACGGGAACAACTGATTCCGGATGTGATGCTCTTTCAATGGAACGCCGGAGATATTTAGCTAGCGGCGTTTCTGCGCCCACCTGGTATCGGACACGTGGCGGATATGAATAGGCAATCAATTCAAGCCCTTGGATTTCCGGAATTAGTCCGTTCATTTCCGATGCTCAAGTAAACCTCAAAAGATTCCTATTCGCTTGCCTGGTTCTGAAGCGCGTGGAATTGTCGTGGTGCGCAAGGGGCGGAAGATCTCGTCCGTTGCGAAGGGGGAGTGTGGCGCTAATGCGATCTGCAATCCCTGTGGTGCTTGGTTGACGCATGGAGCGTTTTCCAGTTGAGAAAGTAGGTGAAGAAAGTTGCTGAAGAGCACTCGCCTTCGCTCTGCCGCCGTCCCGGCGGCGGGGCTGCTGCTGGCCGGTATCTTCTCGCTCGGTGCCGGCACGACGGCATCGGCTGCCGCTCTGGCCCATCCCGAAGGGTGCAAGTACGAGGTTCCCGGGAGCTGGGGAGCGGTCGCCAGCTGCAGTAGCCACAACGGCGGCTCCTATCGGGCCACCGCTGTGTGTACCGATGCCGAGAATGGAAGGGTGGAGTGGTTCTACGGACCGTGGAAGCAGTGGGGTACCTCCATCGCATACTGCCAAGGGTCCTATCGAGCCACTTCGGCGGGCATCGAGACGTCCTATTACAACAAGACCTGAACGTGGTCGAACCGACTAGGTAAGGATCAGTGACAATGAAGAAGACGTTCGTGACCCTACTCGCAGCCGCAGCGATGGCAGGCCTCGGCCTCCAAGGAACGGCCACTGCGGCCGCCACTGGCTGGCCGGAGGGATGTACCAGTTGGAAGGTCCCTGAGAATAACGGCATTGCGGCCAACTGCAGCAGCGGCAATGGTGGGAGGTGGAAGGCGTCCGCCTTATGTCAGCCGTGGAACGGCGACCCGGTCATCCAGCATGATGCGGTGGCTTGGAGTAGTAGTGGCATCTCCATGTCCTACTGCCCGCCGATGACTACTGTCAAGAGCGGATCGTACTGGACTAGGTCTTACTAGTAGGTTGCATCGCTCGCTGGCGTTGGATGGCAAGATCCACTTTGCTCACGTGCGAGCGGTCGAGTAAATGCGGTGCCCCATTGGCCTTCTTGATGGGGCACCGCACGGCGTTGTAAGCCCTAATGCATCTGTGCGAACGTGATCCGGATTGGCGCTTTGCCGGCAGGCTCGCCGGTCGCGGAAGAGGTCGCCGACCGGTGGCCTCTTCTTATTTCCGCGTGGAGATTACATATTCGCCAGCGGGGCGACGTCCGGCGGACGCTCTTCGCCACACGGCGACCGTGCTTCCCGATCCATGTCGCGAGGCTTGAGAGCGGCAGGCAGAGCGGGATTAGATCGTACCGATCGCGGCGATGGTCGAGGCCTGCGGGTAATGGATGTTGACCTGTGTTCGGTGACGAGCCGTGCCGTTTGAGGCAGTTTCCGGACAAAGGGTGACGAAACCGAGTGAGGTGTCCATGAGTGTGACCACCAGTTGGCTGATGATGGTCGGAAGCATCGCTCGGGACTTCCTGAGGCGGCAGCACGCTCATGATGAGCTGGTTCTATCGCAGGCGGAAGGCGAAGCCGCCTAGTGTTGGCCGGGGGGCATGATGCGCCAAGCCACGTAGTACGCACCGTCGTCGCACAGTGGCGTACCGCCCGGGCGCTCGGCCATCGTGGCGGTGCCGGAGTAGAGGACGACGGCGCGGGCCGGCGGGGACCCTTTCCGGGCCCCTCGCCGAGAAGGCCCTGGCTGGGGCGAGGGGTAGGGCAGCCCGATGGGCCCCGCGTTGATGACGACTCGGGCGCCTGCGTCACGTGAGACAAGAACGGGACATGCGTATGGTGCGGCGGATGAGTTCCGCCGCACCATAGCTGTCACGCCCGTGTACTGACCAGGTGTCAGGCTCCCGTGTTCGGGGAGCCGTGTCCGCCGGGGATCAGGGAGCCTCGCCCACGCCGGCCGCGCCGCCCGCGTCGACCTCGGCCACGTCCCCGGCGACGACCGCGCCGGAGCCCTTATTCGACTTCCGCAGCCGCCCTTCGATCCAGGAGGCGAAGGTGGTGAGCATAAAGTTCACCGCGATGTAGATCAGGGCGATCACGACCATGGTCGCGATGGTGTTGCTGTAGTTGGCGGAGATCTGCCGGTTCATCGACATCAGGTCGGCGAAGCCCAGGGCCGCGCCGCCGAGCGCCGTGTCCTTGAGGATCACCACGAGCTGGCTCACCAGAGCCGGCAGCATTGCCGTGACGGCCTGTGGGACCAGGACGTTCGCCATGATCTGGCCCTTGCGCATGCCGATCGCCTTGGCCGCGTCGGTCTGGCCCCGCGGCAGCGACTGGATGCCGGCGACGACGATCTCGGCGATGACCGCGGAGTTGTACAGGACCAGGCCGGTGACCACCGCGTACAGCGGCCGCAGGTCGGAGCTGACGGTGCCGAGCATCACGTACAGCGCGGAGCTGAAGAACATCAGCATCAGGACCGGGATGGCGCGGAAGAACTCCACGACAGTTCCGACTGGGACGCGGACCCACGCGTGGTCGGAGAGGCGGGCGATGCCGAGGAGCGCGCCCAGCGGCAGTGCGATCACCATGGCGATCAGGCCGGCCTTGAGGGTCTCGCCGAGGCCCGGCAGCAGGAACGTCGTCCAGATCTGGCTATCGGTGACGAACGGGGCCCACTTGTCGGCCTCGAGCTGGTTCTTCTCCGCCATGAGGGAAAGCGCCCACCACAGGGCCAGCGCGAGGACCACCGCGAAGATGCCGGTGTAGATCCAGTTGCGCGTCCTGGCCTTGGGTCCGGGGGTGTCGTACAGAACGGAGCTCATCGCTTCACCGCCACTCGCTTGGCCACCCAGCCCAGCAGCAGGCCGGTGGGTAGGGTCAGCAGGACGAAGCCGAGAGCGAAGACCGCGAAGACCGCGAAGATCGCGTCCGCCTCGTTCTCCAGCATTTCCTTCATCAGCAGGGCCGCCTCGGCCACACCGATGGTCGCCGCCACCGTGGTGTTCTTGGTGAGGGCGATCAGTACGTTCGTGAGCGGTCCGACGACCGCACGGAAGGCCTGAGGGAGCACGATCAGGGTGAGCACCTGGAAGAAACTCAGCCCCAGCGCGCGTGCGGCCTCGGCCTGTCCCACAGGCACGGTGTTGATGCCCGAGCGGAGTGCCTCGCAGACGAAGGTGCCGGTGTAGGCGATCAGCCCCAGGATCGCGAGGCGGAAGCCGATCTCCTTGGAGGTCCCGCCCGCGAGCGTGATGCCCAGGGTCTGGTCCAGACCCAGCGAACAGCCGAGTACCAAAAGGGTCAGCGGCGTGTTGCGCACGACGTTGACGTACGCGGTGCCGAAGGACCGCATCAGTGGGACCGGGCTGACCCGCATCCCCGCCAAGGCGAGGCCCCAGATCAGTGATCCGGCCGCCGAGTAGAGGGTGAGCTGAACCGTCACCCAGAAGGCTCCGAGCACGTCGTACTGCCCGGAATTAAGAAAGTCGAACACGTTGCCCTGCGCTCTCCCCAGGATGGCCGGTGAGGGGCGCCGCCCGTGACAGGCGGGCAGTGGCGCCCCTCACCGATGAATCAGCTGCCTTCGGTGATCTGCGGGGCCGGTTCGGCCTTGTAGCCGGCGGGGCCGAAGTTCGCGTCCACCGCCTTCTGCCAGGAGCCGTCCTCGACCATCTTCTTGAGCGCGGCGTTGACCTTGGTCTGGAGCTCGGTGTCGCCCTTCTTCAGGCCGATGCCGTAGGGCTCGTCGCTCAGCTTCAGACCGGCCAGCTTGAACTTGCCCTTGTTCTTCTCCTGCGCGGCGTAGCCGGCGAGGATCGAGTCGTCCGTGGTCAGTGCGTCGACGGCCTTGTTCTCCAGGCCGGTCAGGCACTCGGAGTAGCCGGGGTATTCACGCAGGTCGGCGTCAGGAGCCAGCTTGGTCTTGACGTTCTGCGCCGAGGTGGAGCCGGTGACCGAGCAGAGCTTCTTCTTGTTGAGGTCCTCGGCCTTGGTGATCGAGGTGTCGTCGGCGCGGACCAGCAGGTCCTGGTGGGCCTTGAAGTACGGTCCGGCGAAGTCGACCTTCGCCTTGCGCTTGTCGTTGATCGTGTAGGTGGCGACGACCAGCTTCACGTCGCCGTTGGCGATGAGGTTCTCGCGCTCGGCGCTGACGGCCTGCTTGAACTCGATCTGTTCGGGCTTGTAGCCGAGCTCCTTGGCGACGTAGGTCGCCACGTCGACGTCGAAGCCCGTGAACTTGCCGTCGGGGGTCTTGAGGCCCAGGCCCGGCTGGTCGTACTTGATGCCGATGACGATCTTGTCCTTGGAGCCGCCGGACGCGCCGCCGTCACCGCTCGCCTTGTCGCTGCTGCCGCCGCAGGCGGTCGCGGTCAGAGCGAGTACTGCGGCCACGGCCGCGGCCGCACCGGCCTTGAAAACCTTCATGGTGAACTTCCCTCGGATGAGACGTTGTTGGACGACGAGCGACACGCGTGCTCTGAGCCGCCAGGGGATCACTACCAGACAAGACCGTCAGTGGTGCAGGATCTTCGAAAGGAAGTCCTTCGCGCGGTCACTGCGCGGGTTGCTGAAGAACTGCTCGGGGGCGGCCTCTTCGACGATCTTTCCGTCGGCCATGAAGACGACCCGATTGGCCGCAGACCGGGCGAAGCCCATCTCGTGCGTGACGACGACCATCGTCATGCCCTCCCGGGCGAGCTGCTGCATGACCTCCAGCACCTCGTTGATCATTTCCGGGTCGAGCGCCGAGGTCGGCTCGTCGAACAGCATCACCTTCGGCTCCATGGCCAGCGCGCGGGCGATCGCCACGCGCTGCTGCTGGCCGCCGGAGAGCTGCGCCGGGTACTTGTCGGCCTGCGAGCCGACGCCCACCCGGTCCAGCAGCGCCTTCGCCTTCTCCAGCGCGGCCGGCTCGTCCGTCTTGCGGACCTTGAGCTGGCCCAGCATGACGTTCTGGAGCACCGTCTTGTGCGCGAAGAGGTTGAACGACTGGAAGACCATGCCGACATCGGCACGCAGCTCGGCCAGCTTCTTGCCCTCCGACGGCAGTTCCTTGCCGTCGAGGGTGATGGTGCCCGAGTCGATCGTCTCCAGGCGGTTGATGGTCCGGCACAGCGTGGACTTGCCCGATCCCGAGGGACCGATCACCACGACGACCTCACCGCGGGCAATGCTCAGATCGATGTCCTGAAGCACGTGCAGCGCGCCGAAGTGCTTGTTGACGTTGCTCAGTACGACCAGGTCGTCCGCGGCCCCGGCCGCATCCTGCACGTCCTTGGTCACTGATACTCCGCTCATCGGCAACTTGCTCCGTCCTCCTCGGTTGGGAGGACAGTAGTGACGTGGCGCGCACACCGTCATCACATCTGAGGGAGAATTGAGCATAACGAAACGGCCTCGCTCCGATACGCTCCGTGCGCACCACGCGACCCGGGCCGGTTTGCCCGTACCGGGTGCATAACGGAAGACGCGCCGGACCGGAACCCCCCTTGACGTGGGCCTCTCCATCGGCATGGATGCAGGGTGGCCCTGACCGCGGGCCCTGATCGGAAGAAAACAGGAACGGGGGACGCAATGAGACTGCTGCTCGTCGAGGACGACGACCACGTCGCCGCCGCCCTGTCCGCGATCCTCGCCCGGCACGGCTTCCAGGTGACCCACGCCCGCAGCGGCGAGGAGGCCCTGCAGGCCCTGCTGCCCGCCGGAGCGCCGCCCTTCGGCGTCGTCCTCCTGGACCTCGGCCTGCCCGACCAGGACGGCTACGAGGTGTGCGGCAAGATCCGCAAGCGCACCGCGACGCCCGTCATCATGGTGACCGCGCGCGCCGACGTCCGCTCCCGCATCCACGGCCTCAACATGGGCGCCGACGACTACGTCGTCAAGCCCTACGACACCGGTGAACTCCTCGCACGCATCCACGCCGTCGCCCGGCGCACCGGCGCCTCCGAGGAGGCCGCCGCCACCGGGACGGGCGCCCTCGACGTGGTCCGGCTCGGTCCGGTCAGCATCGAGCTGCCCACCCGGCGGGTCAGCGTGGACGGCACCGACGTACCGCTCACCCGCAAGGAGTTCGACCTGCTGGCCCTGCTCGCGCAGCGCCCCGGGGTCGTCTTCCGCCGCGAGCAGATCATCAGCGAGGTGTGGCGCACCAGCTGGGAGGGGACCGGGCGGACCCTCGAGGTCCACGTCGCCTCGCTGCGCTCCAAGCTGCGCATGCCCGCCCTCATCGAGACCGTCCGCGGGGTGGGCTACCGGCTCGTCGCCCCGGCCGCCTCCTAGCGGGGCCCCGTCGTGCGCGCACGCCTGCTCCCGCTGCTCGTCGTCCTGATGGCGGGCGTGCTGCTCGCCCTCGGCTTCCCGCTCGCCGTGAGCCTGGCCGCCGGGCAGCAGCAGCGCGTGGTCGTCGACCGGATCGACGACAGCGCCCGCTTCGCCGCCCTCGCCCAGTTCGTCATCGACGCCGAGGGCTCCGGGTCCACCGGCGCCACCGACCGGCGCGACACCCTCCAACTCGAACTCGCCCGCTACCAGGAGCTCTACGGCATCCGCGTCGGCATCTTCTACCGCGACGACAACGCCATGGTCCGGGCCCCCGGCTGGTGGCAGCTCCCGGAGGAGGGCGAGGGCCGCCTCGCCTTCGAGGAGGCCCTCGCCGGGCGGCGCAGCCACGACCCCGCCCAGGTGTGGCCCTGGCAGACCCACGGCAAACTCCTCGTCGCCTCCCCGGTCGTCCTCGACGGCGACGTCGTCGCGGTCGTCGTCACCGAGTCGCCCACCGAGCAGATGCGGGCCCGGATCCTGAGCGGCTGGCTGCTGATCGTCGCCGGGCTCGCCGCGGCCATGCTGGTGGCCTTCGGCGCCGCCCTGCGGCTCACCAGCTGGGTGCTCAAGCCCGTCCGGACCCTGGACGCGGCCGCCCACGGCATCGCCACCGGGCGGATGAACTCCCGGGTCGCAGCGGCCGGCGGGCCCCCGGAACTCCAACGCCTGGCGCACTCGTTCAACGAGATGGCCGACAACGTGGAAGAGGTCCTGGAGCAGCAGCGGGCGTTCGTCGCCGACGCCTCCCACCAGCTGCGCAACCCGCTCGCGGCGCTGCTCCTGCGGATCGAGCTGCTCGCCCTCGAACTGCCCGAGGGCAACGAGGAGATCGCCTCCGTGCGGACCGAGGGCAAGCGCCTGACCCAGGTCCTCGACGACCTGCTGGACCTGGCGCTGGCCGAGCACACCTCCGCCGAGCTCAGCCTGACCGACATCGCGGCGCTGACCGCCGAACGGGTGACCGCCTGGCGTCCGTATGCCGAGGAGAAGGGCGTCCGGCTCACCGAGACGGGCCGGGCCGCCGTCACGGGCTGGACCGACCCCATCGCCCTGTCCAGCGCGCTCGACGCCGTCATCGACAACGCCCTCAAGTTCACCCCTGAGGGGGAACAGGTCGAGGTGTCCGTCGCCGCGGCCGGGCCCTTCGTGCACGTCGTCGTCGCCGACCGCGGTCCCGGCCTGACCGACGACGAGCTGCTGCGCGTCGGCGACCGGTTCTGGCGCAGCGGCCGCCACCAGAACATCAAGGGCTCCGGGCTCGGCCTGTCGATCTCCCGGGCCCTGCTCGCCGCGGGCGGCGGGTCCCTCTCGTACGAGACGAACCCACCGCACGGGCTGCGGGTGACGGTGGCCGTGCCGCGCAGCGATCCGCACACGCCCTGACGCCGCCGCGGCCGGCTCCCGGGCCCGGTCGGCTCAGATCCAGACGAGGGTCGTGCCGGCCGGGGCGGAGGCCGCGTACAGCTCGTCCACGGCCCGGACCTCGAAGGCGGCCGCCCGCTCCCGGCCGGCGCGGGTGACGGCCGGGAGGTGGAGGGCCGTGCCGCAGGTGCCGCCGAGGAAGCGGCGGGCGCCGTCCGGGAGCAGGCGGTACAGCTCGTAGTGGCGGACCGGCCCGGCTGCCCGGCGCCAGGACAGTCGCACGGAGGCCTTGCCGTCCTGCTGGGTCTGGGCGTCCACGGTCAGCGCACTCGGAGACGCCGGGCGCCGCCGCGCGGTGTCGTCGCGTACCGACAGGGCGCCGAGCCGCCACGCCACCGCCGTGCTCCCGCGGGCCGTGATCCGTACGGCCAGCCCGTACGCCGTCCGGCCCGCCAGGGACGAGAGCCCGACCCGGGAGGTGCGCCAGCCGCCCCGGCCGGAGCCCTGGACCTGCGTCTTCAGCCAGGTGTACGGGACCGGCTCGCCCGGAGCGGCCGGCTCGCGCGTGGCCACGCCCACCTCGACGGTGAGCACGCCCGCCTCCGTGGCGTGCACCAGCTCCAGCACGGTGGAGCCGGTCAGCGGCAGCCGGGTCGCGTGCAGCCCGATCGCGGCCGGGGCGGTGAGTCTGCCCGCCACGAGGAGGCTGGAGCCGCCGCGCCAGGCCTTCGCGAAGTCCAGCGTGACGCTCGGGCGCGGACCGGCGCTCTGCACGGCCCAGCGGCGGCCCGGGAGCCGGTCCTGGAGTGCGAGGTGGTTCCAGGGGGCGTCGGAGGTGACCTTTCCGTCCTCGTACCAGCGCTCCCCGTGCCCGGTGTTGAAGGCGCAGGCGAAGGGCAGCGCGGCGACGGTCGACCGGTCCGCGACGGCCGTGGCGGGCGCCCGCCAGGTGCCCTCGGGCGCGGGGTGCGCCGGGTCCAGGGACTCGCCCGTCCAGAACCGGTCGTCGGCGCGGTGGAAGGCGCCGGGGGAGCGGTCGGTGAGGTGGTTGCGGGTCCACTCGGGCCGGTAGAAGCCGATGCTGACGACGTGGTCGCGGTCGCGCGGGACGATCGCATCCCAAGGGACGGTGGAATTCCAGCCGTTGGACTCCATGTCGAGCGCCGCCCACAGCTCGTGGCGGGAGCGGCCCAGCCGGTCGGCGAGCGCGCCGGAGGCGGCCAGGGTCTGCTGCGTCCAGCGGAAGTCGACGAACATCGTGTCCGCGACCCGGCCCGCCCGGTCCTCGAAGAACTCCTGGTTGAGCGGGTTGAGCGCACCCTGCCAGCCGACCCGGCCGGTGCTGTTCATGGCGTCGTACCAGGTGATCCGCAGGCCGTACGGGGCGCCGGCCGCCCGCAGGGCGCGCAGGAACTCCCGCATCCGGGCGGCGAGCGCGCTGTCCCCGCCGTCGGTCTCGGCGTTCACGAACCAGCCGTCGAACCCGTACGTCCGCGCCACCTCGACGAGCTTCTCCGCGATCGGGAACCGGCCGAGGGCGTCCCGCTGCACCAGGTCCCGCGTCCACCGGAGGTCGCCGCCGTAGGCGACGGGCGGCAGGAAGACGGTGCCCAGCACCGGGACGCCGTTGCGGTGGGCCGCGTCGACCACGGGCGCGTTCGGGGCGAGGACGATGCCCTCGCCGGAGGAGCCGCCCCAGAACACCAGCTCGTCGAGGTAAGCCCAGTGCGTCAACGCGTAGTGGTCGGCGGTAGCGGAGCCCTGGGAGGGGTTCTGGGCGGTGGGCCCGAAGGAGACGAGGGAGGAGATCCGCGCCTGGCCGCTGCGGGCGCCCGCGTTGGGCGGCACCGGGGTGAAGCGGGACGCGAGCGGCACGGTCGCGGTGTTGTACGCGAGGTCCGGGTCGGACTCGGGGGTCCACTGCTTCAGCGAGCGCCAGGTGATGCCCGGGCCGGGGGCGCCCTGGGGCAGCGAGTCGGGGAACCAGTAGGAGGCGTACGGGGCCAGGTCGGCCGGGGGCGGAGTGGCGCCGGCCCGGGTGCCCCGGGCGGTCGCTGCGGCCTGCGCCGTGGTGGCCGAGCCGGTCGCGCCGAGCAGCGCGGCGGCGCCTGCCCCGGCCCCGGCGGCGAGCAGCCCGCGCCGGGTCGGCGGGGCTGTCCGGGCCGAACGCATCGGAGGTGCCGTACGGAGGGAACGGGCGGTGCGAGGGTCGGCGCCGTTGCCGGTCTCGGACATGCGGGGCTCCTCGGTGACGGGTGACGGGTGACGCTGATCGTCAGGTGACGTCGTGCACGCGCAGCACCTCGGTGATGCCGCGCGCGGACAGATGGGCGGGATCCCCGGCGAGCTCCGCCAGGACCACCGCAGGGCGGACCCCCTGGGCCGTCAGCGCGGCCCAGGCCTCGAAGAAGGCCCCGCCCGGGGCGCACACCGACCGCCTCGGCGCGGCCTCCGCCCCGCCGACGTCCACGGCCAGCGCCGTGGACCGGACGGCCGGGCGGTGCTCCCGCCCCCGCCACTGCGCGGCGATCCGGGCGACGGCGGCGCCGGCCGGCTTGGCCTTGCGGTCGTTGGTGAGCAGGCCGAGCCCGTACTCCAGTTCCGGGAAGTCCGCGAGCTCCCTGGACACGTCGTGCGAGCACCACCAGGTCACGCCCCACAGGTCCGGGCAGTCCAGCACGTTCGCCACGGTCGCCTCCGTGAAGGCGGCCGCGTGCTCCGCCGGGATCAGCGGCGCGGGCGCCCCGACCTCCTGGAGCCACACCGGCCGGTGCGGATCGAGCGCCCAGGCCTTCGACAGCTCGACGAGGTACGCGGCGTGGTGCTCGGTCGCCGTCCCGGTCCGGCCGTGGCGCTGCGCGGTGCCGTTGAACACCCACGAGTGCACGGCCGTGGCCGCGCCCAGCCGGGCCGCCTGCGCGACCGTGAAGGGGTGCCCGTCCTGGTACCAGGCGGCGTCGTACTCGGCGTGCAGGTGGAACCGGCCCGGGGCGCCCTTCTCGCAGGCCGCGAGCATCCGCTCCAGCCAGCGGCCCGCCTGCTCGCGGGTGATCCGGTCCGGGTCCGGATGCGGGGCGTCGGAGAACTGGTTGATCTCGTTGCCGACGGTCATGCCGAGGAAGTTGGGCCGGTCGGCGAGGGCGGCGGCCAGCGTGCGCAGGTACTCCTCCTGCCCGGCGACGACGTCCGGGTCGGTGAAGATGTTGCGCCGGTGCCAGGTCCCGGTCCACGCGGGCAGGAAGTCGAAGCTCGACAAGTGCCCTTGCAGGCCGTCCACGTTGACGTCGAGCCCGCGTTCGGCGGCCGCGTCGGCGAGCGCGACGAGCTGTTCGACGGCGCGCGGCCGGACGAGCGTCCGGTTCGGCTGGAACACCGGCCACAGCGGGAAGACCCGTACGTGGTCCAGGCCGAGCGCGGCGACCGAGTCGAGGTCGGCCCTGACCTCGTCGAGGTCGAAATCGAGCCAGTGGTGGAACCAGCCGCGGGACGGGGTGTAGTTGGCGCCGAAACGGAGCGGACGGGGGGCGGATTCGTCGTGCACAAGGCGTCCTGGAGTTCTCGGAAATACGCCGGGTGAGCACAACCTGCCGCGTGCCACGGGTTAAGTCAACAGGGCCTCAGGGACGGGAACTTATGCGCTTCAGTCCCGTTGACAGAAGGGCTCCGGGCCTCCCAAGCTGATCGAGCTAATGCGCTTTAGTTCTGACGGGTTTACTTCTGACACAGGAAAGCGTGCGGAAATGGACAGCGGGATTTCGGTCACCGACGTCGCCATCCCGGCCCTCTTCACCGGTTCTGCGCAATGCCCTGCGCAGGTGGTCCGCATGCGGATCCGCAGAGGGCGTCCGGCCGGCCCGCTGTACGTCGCCGTGCACGGCCCCGGAGTCACCACCCCGCACCCGCGCATCCTGCGCGCCGACACCGCCGACGCCCGGGACAACGCCGACGCCCGGGACGCCGCCGGCGCCGGGACCGGCCCGGCGGTGGAGTCCACCGTCGAGGTCGCCGTCCGCACCGGCGGCGCCGCTCCGGGGGCCGTCATGCCCGCCACCGCCCGCGTCGCCACCCCCGACGGGCGGCCGCTCGCCGAGCTCCCGTTGGCCTGGCCGTCGCCGAGCCGGGCTGGACCGTCCGCCTCGTCCCGCACTTCCGGCCGGACCGTCGGGATCCTGGTCAGGGGGGCGCCCGGCTTCGCCGTCGACACCGAGGGCCGGCTGCACGCCGGCCTGATGCGCTCCTGCACGGGCCGACCCGCCGGGGAGTGGATGGACCCGCCGCGGCGCACGGCCCCGGACGGCAGCTCCTTCCAGCTCCAGCACTGGACCCACGTCTTCGAGCACGCCCTGGTCGCGGGAGCCGGGGACTGGCGGGAGACCGATCTGGTCCGCCAGGGCCGGGAGTTCGACAAGCCGCTGACCGCCCTCACCGCCGCGCCGGAGGCCGGCCCGCAGCCGCCCGCCCGTTCGCTGCTCGGCGTCGAACCCGCCGACCGGGTCCTGGTCGAGGCGGTCAAGCGCGCCGCCGGCGGCTCGGGCGCTCTGGCGGTCCGGCTGCACGAGACGCACGGCCGCCCGACGCGGGTCCGGCTGCACTGGCCCGCGCCGCCCGCCGCCGAGGCCGATCTGCTGGACCGCCCGCTCGGCCCGTTCCCCGGCGGCATCGACGGCGCGGCGACGACGACCGTGCTGCTGCCCGCCGCGTCGGGCATGCCGCTGCGGAGCGGCGAACGCGAGCCGCACCAGCCGGTGTTCAGCCGGTACTGGCTGCACAACACGGGGACGGCGCCGCTGGGCGACGCCCCGTACGCGGTGACGTGCACGGGTGTACCGGCCGAAGCCGTGGTGACGGTCGCGGCGCACGGCGAAGGCGCCGGCGGCCCGGTCGGGCTGGAGGTCCGCGCCCCCGAGGGCTGGCAGCCCTCCTGGACCCGGTGCACGGTCGAACTGCCGCCCGGCGGCTACGAGCGGCTCCCGCTGACGGTGATCCCCGCGGCCGGCGCCCGGCCCGGCACCCACCTGTTCCGCGTCCTCGCGAGCACCCCGGCGGGGGAGTTCGAGGACGTCCTCGCCGTCGACGTGCCCGGCGCCCCGGACGCCCCGGCCGCGCTGTGGGTGGAAGCGCCCGATCCCGAGGTGGAGGTGGCCCCCGGCGGGCGGGCCCTCGTACGGGCCCGGATCGGCAGCACCGGGATCCGGAGCCGGCTGACGGGCCGGGCGTACGCCGTCTCCCCGTACGGGACCTGGCAGTTCACCGGTCCCGCAGGACAGCCGTGCACGTACCGGCGGACCGTCCGGCGGAGGTGGAGTTCGAGCTGCGGCCGCCGCCGGGAGCCGTGCCGGGCACGTACTGGATGCTGGTCAAGGCCGCCTGCCAGGGCAGGATCGCGTACGGTCCCGCCATCGCCGTCCGCGTGTCCGGCGTGCCCGACGTACCCCAGGGATGAGGAAGAGGCAGGCAGGCCATGGCCCGCAGACCCACCATCAAGGACATCGCCCGGCGGGCCGGGGTGTCCGAGAGCGCCGTGTCCTTCGCGCTCAACGACCGGCCCGGCGTGTCCCAGGACACCCGCGCCCGCATCCGCAGGGTCGCCGAGGAACTCGGCTGGCAGCCCAACAGCGCCGCCCGCGCCCTGTCCGGCGAACGCTCCGGCGCGGTCGGACTGGTACTCGCCCGGCCCGCGCAGACACTCGGCGTCGAGTCCTTCTTCCTCCAACTGGTCTCCGGCATCCAGGAGGTGCTGTCCGCAGGCCGGGTCGCCCTGCTCTTCCAGGTCGTGGACGGCATCGACGCCGAGTGCGCCGTCTACCGCCGCTGGTGGGCCGAGCGACGCGTGGACGGGGTCCTCGTCGTCGACCCGCGTACGGACGACCCGCGCCCGGAACTCCTCGCGCGGCTCGGGCTCCCGGCGGTCATGATCGGCGGAACGGGCGGGACCGGGCCCCTGCCCTCGGTGTGCGCCGACGGGACCGGGGCCGGCCCGCTGTCCTCCGTCTGGGCCGACGACGCCCGGGCCATGGCCCAGGTCCTGGACCACCTGTACGGGCTGGGCCACCGCCGGATCACCCACATCGCCGGGCTGCCCGGCCTCGCCCACACCGCCCGCCGGATGGCCTCGCTGCGCGCGGAGGCCGAGGCGCGCGGGCTCGGCCCGCAGCACGTGCGCTCGGTGGTCACCGACTACTCCGACGCCGAGGGGGCGGCCGCCACCCGCCGGGTCCTCGCCGAGCCCGAACCGCCGACCGCGCTCGTCTACGACAACGACGTGATGGCGGTGGCCGGCATTGCCGTCGCCGCCGAGCTGGGGATCGCGGTCCCCGGCCGGATCTCCATGGTCGCCTGGGACGACTCCGCGCTGTGCCGGGTCACCCACCCCCGGCTCACCGCCCTCGTACGCGACACCGCCGGCTTCGGCCGGCTCGCCGCCGAGGAGCTCCTCGCCGTGCTCGCCGGGGGCCCGCCGCGGGCCCGCGAGAGCGAGCAGCCTCGGCTGGAGCCCCGGGAGAGTACGGCTCCGCCGCCGGCCGCATACTGAACCCGACCCCTTCCTGGAGCCGCTGCCGTGACGAGTCCCCACCCCGCCTTCCCCGCACCGCGGGCCACCGCCTCGGCCACCGGCCTGACGGTCGCGATCGACATCGGCGGTACGAAGATCGCCGGAGCCCTGGTGCACCCCGACGGCACGATGACGGCCACCACCCGCCGTCCGACCCCGCGGGGCGCGGACGGCGACGCGGTCTTCGCCGCCGTCGCCGAGGTCGTCGCCGAGCTCGCGGGCTCCCCGCTCTGGTCCTCCGCGGTCCGCTGCGGGATCGGCAGCGCGGGCCCCGTGGACGCCTCCCGCGGCACGGTGAGCCCGGTCAACATCGGGGCGTGGCGGGAGTTCCCGGTCCTGGCCCGGGTGGAAGCCGAACTGGCCCGGCACGGCGCGGCCCTCCCCACCGTGCTCGCCGGCGACGGGCCGGCGATGACCGCCGCCGAGCACTGGCTGGGCGCGGCCCGGGGACACGCGAACGCCCTGTGCATGGTCGTCTCCACCGGGGTGGGCGGCGGGCTGATCCTGAACAACCAGCTCCACCCCGGCCCCACGGGCAACGCGGGCCACATCGGCCACATCAGCGTCGCCTTCGACGGTGAGCCGTGCGTCTGCGGCGGCCACGGCTGCGTGGAGTCCATCGCCTCGGGCACCGCCATCGCCCGGTGGGCCAAGGCCCAGGGCTGGACCCCGGCGAGCCCGGACGGGGACGCCACCGCAGCAGGTGTGGCCGTGGCCGCCGAGGCCGGGGACCCCGTCGCCGTGGCCGCCTTCGACCGCGCGGGCCGCGCCCTGGCCGCCGCCATCGCGGCCACCGCGACCCTCGTCGAAACGGACATCGCGGTCATCGGCGGGGGTGTGGCCACCTCGGGCGACACCCTCTTCGCACCGATCCGCGCCCACCTGGCCGACTACGCCACGCTCTCGTTCGTGCAGGCCCTGCAGGTGGTCCCGGCGGCCCTGGGCACCCACGCCGGACTGATCGGCGCGGCTGCGGCGGCGCTGATGCTGCTGCCCGCCGCGTGAGCGTCCCTCCGGCGCGCCTTCCTACGGCTTGACCGAGCGGTAGTACCGCTGGGCCCCTTCGTGCAGGTCCAGCGGGTCCGTGTAGATCGCCGTGCGCAGGTCCACCAGCTGCGCCGCGTGCACCTCGTGCCCGATGCGGTCGCGGCTGAGGATCACCGTCCGCGTGAACTGCTCGGTCAGCTGCGGGTCGGTCTCCTCGGTGGTGACCAGCAGGTTCGGTACGGCCAGGGTCGCCACCGCCGAGGTGTTCCGAGCCCGGGTGTACGCGTCCTGGGGCATCACCGCCGCCCGGTAGTACCGCGCCGGGCTCCCGCTCGCCTGGAGCGACTCCACCAGGTCGCCGAGCTGTACGAGCCGGATCTCGAACCGGTCCGACAGCTCGCGCACGGCGTTGGTCGGCAGGCCGCCGGACCAGAAGAACGCGTCGATCCGACCGGCCTCCAGCTCCGCCGGCATGGTGTCGATGCCGATGGACACCGGGGTGATGTCCCGCGCCGGGTCCAGCTTGGCCGCCGTCAGCAGCCGCTCCGAGACCAGCCGCACCCCGGATCCCGGCTGGCCGATCGCGACCCGCTTGCCCTTCAGGTCCCGCGCCGACTGCACCGTCGAGCCGGCCGGCACCACGAGCTGCACGTAGTCGTCGTACAGCCGCGCGACGCCGCGCAGCCGGTCCGCGCCGGGCTTGCCGTCGGCCCGGTACTTGGAGACCGCGTCGGCCGTGGCGATGGTGAAATCGGCCTCGCCGGAGGCCAGCCGCTGGAGGTTCTCCTGCGAGCCCTGGCTGGTCTCCAGCTGCACCTTCATCTCGGGCATGTCCTGGGCGAGCGCCTGCTCCAGCAGCTGGCCGTAGCGGTGGTAGACCCCGGTACGGACACCCGTGCTGATGCTCAGCCCGCCCTTCAGCTCCGGCTCGCCGAAGGGCTTCAGCCACCAGGTGAGCAGCGCGAGCACCGCGAGTACGGCCACCAGCCCCCACAGGGCGGTGCGCCTGCGGATGCGGGGCGGTACGTGAGCCATGGCCGCGATCCTGCCACCGACCCGCCGCCCTGTCACGGCCGGCCCGGTCCTGCGCCCCCGGAGCCGGGGGCCGGTGCGGCCCCCGGGGCGAACCTGGTCCGCAGCTGGTCCAGCAGCTTGCGCGCCGCCGGGCCCGCCGGGCCGTCCGCGGGCCAGGCCAGGGCGACCCGGCCGTGCAGCGCCGGCTCGGTGATGCGCAGCGCGACCAGCCCCTGCGCGACCCCCGACTCCGCCCCGGCCGGCACCACCGCCACCCCCAGCCCCCGCGCGGCGAGCCGTACCAGCACTGCGGGAGCCGCCGCCTCGAAGTCCACCCGCGGCGCGAACCCGGCCTCCGCACAGGCCCGCTCCAGCACCCCGCGCAGCCCGGTGCCGCGCGGCAGGCCGATCAGCGCCCGCCCGCGCAGGGCCGCCAACGGAATCCCGCCGTCCGTGCTGTCCCGTACGAGGGGGTCGTCGGACCGGACCGCCGCCACCAGCGGTTCGTCGATCACCACCTGTACGGAGATCCCGGCCGGCGGCTCCCCGCCCAGCCCGACCACGGCCAGGTCCAGCCCGCCCTGCCGGAGCGCGGCCAGCATCCGCTCCGAGGTGTCCTCGGCCAGCGCGATCTCCACCTGGGGGTGCGCGTCGTGGAAGTCGCCCAGCACACCGACCACGTCGGAGCCGCCCACCACGGCCCCGGCCGCCCCCGGGACCAGCCCGATCGACACGCGCCCCCGCAGCAGGCCGCGGACCTCGTCCGCCGTCCGCCGGATCCCCTCGACCGCCGCCAGCGCGGCCCGCGCGTACGAGAGCACCGCCTCGCCCGCCTCCGTCGGGGTCACCCGCCGCCCCGACCGGTCCAGCAGCCGCAGTCCCAGCTCCCGTTCCAGCTGCCCGATCTGTGCGCTCACCCCCGGCTGGGACACGTGCAGGCGGGCCCCGGCCCGGGTGAACCCGCCCTCCTCGACCACCGCCACGAAATACCGCAGCTGCCCCAGCTCCATAACCGCGGATTCTAGATCGGAGAAGAACCTGCTCTTGGACTTATGGCCACCGGCCCGCCCACCCTGAACCCATGACCGACATCGCCGCGGCCACCGCCGCCGAACGCCGCGAACTGGCCGACGTACTCGACACCCTCACGCCCGATCAGTGGGACGCCCCGAGCCTCTGCGCGGGCTGGCGGGTCCGCGAGGTCGCCGCGCACATGTCGATGGGCTTCCGCTACTCCCTGCCCCGGTTCGCCGCCGAGTTCGCCAAGGCCCGCGGCAGCCTGCACCGCATGACCGACCGCACCGCCCGCCGCGACTCCGCCGCCTTCACCCCGCACGAGCTGTCGGGCCTGCTGCGCGAGAACGCCGCCCACCCGTGGAAGCCCCCGGCGGGCGGGCCCACCGCCGGTCTCGCGCACGACGTGGTCCACGGCCTCGACATCACCGTCGCCCTCGGCCACCCGCGTCGCGTCCCCGAGGACCGGGTGCGCCCCCTGCTGTCCGCGGTCACCCCGCGCGGCCTGCGGTTCTTCGGGGTCGACCTGACCGGCATCCGGCTGTGCGCCGACGACCTCGACTGGTCCCACGGCAGCGGAACCCCCGTCCACGGCGCAGCCCAGGACCTGCTGCTCGTCCTCTTCGGGCGGCGCCTGCCCGCGGGCCGGCTGCACGGGGGGCCGGAGGGGTTCCGGGTACCGCCTACCCTTGTTGCATGACCAGCAGCAGCGACCGGAGCACGGCAGTGGACGTCAAGGGAACATACGAGGTGCGCACCTACGGGTGCCAGATGAACGTGCACGACTCCGAGCGGCTGTCCGGTCTGCTGGAGGGCGCGGGCTACACGCGCGCGCCCGAGGGCTCCGACGGCGACGCCGACGTCGTGGTGTTCAACACCTGCGCCGTCCGCGAGAACGCCGACAACAAGCTGTACGGCAACCTCGGCCGGCTCGCCCCGATGAAGACCAAGCGCCCCGGCATGCAGATCGCCGTCGGCGGCTGCCTCGCGCAGAAGGACCGCGACACCATCGTCAAGCGGGCGCCCTGGGTCGACGTGGTCTTCGGCACGCACAACATCGGCAAGCTGCCCGTCCTGCTGGAGCGCGCCCGCATCCAGGAGGAGGCGCAGGTCGAGATCGCCGAGTCGCTGGAGGCGTTCCCCTCCACGCTGCCGACCCGCCGCGAGTCCGCGTACGCCGCCTGGGTCTCGATCTCCGTCGGCTGCAACAACACCTGCACCTTCTGCATCGTCCCGGCCCTGCGCGGCAAGGAGGAGGACCGACGGCCCGGCGACATCCTCGCCGAGGTGGAGGCCCTGGTCGCCGAGGGCGTTTCCGAGATCACCCTGCTCGGGCAGAACGTGAACGCGTACGGGTCCGACCTGGGCGACCGCGAGGCCTTCTCGAAGCTGCTGCGCGCCTGCGGCCAGATCGAGGGCCTGGAGCGGGTCCGCTTCACCTCCCCGCACCCGCGCGACTTCACGGACGACGTGATCGCGGCGATGGCCGAGACCCCGAACGTGATGCCGCAGCTCCACATGCCGATGCAGTCCGGATCGGACACGATCCTCCGCGCGATGCGCCGCTCGTACCGCCAGGAGCGGTTCCTCGGGATCATCGAGAAGGTCCGCGCCGCCATCCCGCACGCCGCGATCTCCACCGACATCATCGTGGGCTTCCCCGGTGAGACGGAGGAGGACTTCGAGCAGACGATGCACGCCGTGCGCGAGGCCCGCTTCGCGAACGCGTTCACCTTCCAGTACTCCAAGCGCCCCGGCACCCCCGCCGCGGACATGGACGGGCAGATCCCCAAGGAAGTCGTCCAGGAGCGGTACATGCGCCTGGTCGCCCTCCAGGAGGAGATCTCCTGGGAGGAGAACAAGAAGCAGGTCGGCCGCACGCTGGAGGTCATGGTCGCCGAGGGCGAGGGTCGCAAGGACGGCGCGACGCACCGCCTGTCCGGGCGGGCCCCCGACAACCGCCTGGTGCACTTCACGAAGCCGGAGGCGGAGGTCCGTCCCGGTGACGTGGTGACCGTCGACATCACGTACGCGGCCCCCCACCACCTCCTGGCGGAGGGCCCGACGCAGTCGGTGCGGCGCACTCGGGCGGGTGACGCCTGGGAGAAGCGCAATGCGGCCCCGGCGCAGCCCCAGGGCGTCATGCTGGGCATCCCCACCCTGGGCGTCCCGGCCCCCCTCCCGGTGGCCACCTCGGGCTGTGCCGTGCCGACGTCTTCCTGACGGCCCGCACTTCAGCCCTGTCGGCGTTCGAGGCGGGGGCGGAGCCTCCGCATCCGCGCCGCCACGGCGCCACGCGGGGCCCCGGGCCGGGCCCGCGGGGGAGGAGTGGCCCGGCGGGGCCACACGGGAGGCCGCGCGGGACTAGGCTGCGGATCATGCTCGTTGCCGCCGCCGTCTGCCCCGCCCCGCCGCTCCTCGTGCCCGAGGTCGCCGCGGGGGCCGCCGCCGAACTCGGCGACGCCCGTACCGCCTGCTCCGACGCGCTCGCGGTGCTCGCCGCCTCCCGCCCGGACCTCCTGGTCGTCGTCGGAGCCGCCGACCAGGACCACCGCGGCGCCTACCCGCAGGGCGCCCGCGGCAACTTCCGCGGATTCGGGGTCGAGGCCGACGTACGACTCGGGGACGGGGAGGAGGGGCCGCGCCTGCTGCCGCCGTCCCTCGCCGTCGGCGCCTGGCTGCTCGGCCGCGCCGGCTGGGGCTCGGCGCCCGTGGAGGGCCTCGGGGTCGCGGAACCGCTCGAGACCGCCCGGTGCCTGGAGGCCGGCCGGGGGCTCGCCGCACGCGAAGAGCGCGTCGCGCTCCTCGTCATGGGCGACGGCAGCGCCTGCCGCACCCTGAAGGCCCCCGGCTACCTCGACGACCGCGCCGCCGCCTTCGACGCCGCCGCTGCCCGCGCGCTGGGCGCCGCCGACGTGGCCGCGCTCGCCGACCTCGACGCCGAGCTCGCGTCCGAGCTCAAGGCCGCCGGCCGGGCCCCCTGGCAGGTGCTGGCCGGCGCCGCCGAGGGCGCGGGCCTCGACGGGCGGCTGCTGTACGAGGACGCCCCGTACGGGGTCGGCTACTTCGTCGCCGCCTGGTCCTGACCGGGAGGAACGAGGAAGGGGCGCGGGTTCGGTCGAACCCGCGCCCCTTCCGCTGACCGCGTCAGGAAGACGCCGGCGGCGTCGGCCCGCCGGGGGCGTCCTTGTGCGCGATCTTGCCCAGGGCGTCCTTCGCCTTGCTCGTGCCGGTCTCGATCTTGCCGTGGTACTTGCCCTTGGTCTTGGAGTCCACGGCCTGCGCCATCTTGTCGAGGTTGTGGCCGATCTTGCCCTCGTGCTGCTGTGCGAGGTCGCCGACCTTTTCCTTCGCCGGTGCGAGCTTGGCCTTCAGCGTGTCCAGCAGGCCCATGGGTCACCTTCCAGTGGCGGTGTCTACGTACGGGCGCTCTCGCCGGCCTCGCTGTCCGCGGCGGCGTCCGCCGACTGCTGCTTCGGAATCTCCACGGCTTCCGCCGCAGGAGCATCCGTCGCGGCCGGCTCGGCTTCGGTCTCGCCGACCGCAGCCTCGGACTCCGTCGTCACGTCCTCCGACGCGACCTCTGCGGTCGCATCTTCGCCCTTACGACGAAAAAACCGATCAAAAACGCCCATGTCTACTCCTATAACGTTACTCGTGCGGGTGAAGTTCCGCCCTGTACGGCCCGGCCTCCGCCGGGCGTACGCCGGGCGGAACCTCGCCAGGGCAACGACCTCGCCAACACCCCGTCACGTCACTCGATCGGGTACATGGCAGTGCCTTGACCGGGGGCTGCGAGACTGGTGCGGTGAGGAATGCAGCCCCCGCCCCGCGGGTCATCGCCGTCGTCGGTCCCACCGCGGCCGGAAAGTCCGATCTGGGCGTAGCCCTGGCCCGCCATTTCGACGGCGAAGTCGTCAACGCCGACTCCATGCAGCTGTACCGGGGGATGGACATCGGCACCGCCAAGCTGACGACCGAGGAGCGCGGCGGCGTCCCGCACCACCTCCTCGACATCTGGGACGTCACCGAGACCGCGAGCGTCGCCGAGTACCAGCGCCTGGCCCGCGCCGAGATCGACAAGCTGCTCGCCCAGGGCCGTACGCCGGTCCTCGTCGGCGGATCGGGCCTGTACGTCCGCGGCGCCCTCGACGCCATGGAGTTCCCCGGCACCGACCCCGAGGTCCGGGCCCGGCTGGAGGCGGAGGTCACGCTGCGCGGCCCCGGCGCCCTGCACGCCCGCCTCGCCGCCGCCGACCCGGCCGCCGCCCAGGCGATCCTGCCGAGCAACGGCCGCCGCATCGTCCGCGCCCTGGAGGTCATCGAGATCACCGGGAAGCCGTTCACCGCCAACCTGCCCGGCCACGAGTCGGTCTACGAGACCGTGCAGATCGGCGTCGACGTGGCCCGGCCGGAGCTCGACGAGCGGATCGCCCTGCGCGTGGACCGGATGTGGGAGGCCGGGCTGGTCGACGAGGTGCGCGCGCTGGAGGCCCGGGGCCTGCGCGACGGAGTCACCGCATCCAGGGCGCTCGGCTACCAGCAGGTGCTGGCCGCCCTCGCCGGCGGGTGCACCGAGGACGAGGCCCGGGCCGAGACCGTCCGCGCCACCAAGCGGTTCGCCCGGCGGCAGGACTCCTGGTTCCGCCGGGACCCCCGCGTGCACTGGCTCAGCGGCGCCGTCGCCGACCGCGGGGAACTCGTCGGACTCGCGCAGTCGTTGGTCGAACGAGCGGTTACAGCCTGATCACGTGATGGCATCGGGACGCCCCGCGCGCCCGTTCGGGGGCCTGGGCCGTGCCATCATCAAATTCCGCAGGTGCGGTCACCGGCGGTGAACGACGGCGTGCGAAGTCCGAGTGGGGAGGGCGCGTGGCAATGGAGGCCGGCCCTCGCGACACCGGGCAGGACGGGACGAGACGGGAAGCGGACCCGACGATTCTCGGGCACCTCCCAGCAGTGGCTGGGGGAGAGCCGCCCGAGCCCGACGGCCTCGGGCTGCCCGCAGACCCGGCACGGCTGACCCCCGACGGCCCGGACGCACCGGACACCGCCGAGGCGGAGGCCGCCGCCGGTCCCGAGTTCGAGGTCGAGCTGCGCCCGCAGCGCCGGCTGCGCATCTGGCAGATCGCCCCCATCGTGATGCTGGCCGCCGCCGGCTCCCTGATGTTCGCCTTCCCGCTCGCCTTCGAGTTCGGCGACGGCGGAGCCGTGGTCGCCATGCTCGGCTTCCTCATCAGCTCCTGCGCCGGCGGCTGGGGCATGATGGCCGCGCGCCGCGTCGGCTACACCTGGCCCGGGCTCCCGCCCCGGGGCAGCGGCCGCCGCCCCGACTGGCGCATGGCCGGGCTGTACGCCCTGGTCGCGCTGGCACTCGTGGCGCTGGCCGTGTACCGGGTCGCGCGGCTGCGATAGCCGCCGTCGGGCTGCGGCTCCCGTAGGTGCCGCCGACCTGCCCGAACGCCCCGCTCGGTACCATGGGCGGGTGACGCAGACGAGCCTCTCCTTCCTCAAGGGCCACGGCACCGAGAACGACTTCGTGATCGTCCCGGATCCGGACAACGCCGTCGAGCTGCCCGCGACCGCCGTCGCGAAGCTCTGCGACCGGCGCGCCGGGATCGGCGCGGACGGCGTACTGCACGTCGTCCGGTCTGCCGCGCACCCCGAGGCGGCGCACCTGGCCGACGAGGCCGAGTGGTTCATGGACTACCGCAACAGCGACGGCTCCGTCGCCGAAATGTGCGGCAACGGCGTCCGCGTCTTCGCCCGCTACCTCCAGTACGCCGGCCACGTCGAGCCCGGCGACCTCGCCGTCGCCACCCGCGGCGGCGTCAAGCGGGTGCACCTCGACAAGAGCGGCGACGTGACGGTCTCCATGGGCCGAGCCGTCCTCCCCGAGGAGCAGGTCACCGTGACGGTCGGCGAGCACGCCTGGCCCGCCCGCAACGTCAACATGGGGAACCCGCACGCCGTCGCCTTCGTTGACAGCCTGGACCACGCCGGAAAGCTGCTCGACCCGCCCCCGTTCAGCCCCGCCGAGGTCTACCCGACGGGTGTCAACGTGGAGTTCGTCGTCGACCGCGGCCCCCGGCACGTCGCCATGCGCGTCCACGAGCGCGGCTCCGGCGAGACCCGCTCCTGCGGCACCGGCGCCTGCGCCGTCGCCGTGGCCGCCATCCGCCGCGACGGCGCCGACCCGGCCGTCACCGGCGAGCCCGTCACGTACACCGTCGACCTCCCCGGCGGTACCCTCGTCATCGCCGAACACCCCGACGGGCAGGTCGACATGACCGGACCGGCCGTGATCGTGGCCGCGGGCGAGTTCGACGCGGCCTGGCTCACCGAAACGGCTTTCGGCTGAAGCTTCCCTCTAATGGGTGATCCGTTTCACGCTGAGCGAGAGGCGGACTGCGCCACGTGGTGGGGTCGGTAGCATCAGGCACCGGCCCTGAGGGCTCACCCCATGCCCACCACCGCCGGTCGAAGCCGCCGGAGGTGCCCATGAGTGCAGAGGCCACGAACCCCGAAGCACGACCCGAAGCGCGCCCCGAACTCCGCAGACGGGGCCGGACCCGCCTTGACCTGCGACGACTCGGGCGCGCTGCCCTTCTCGGGCCCACGTCCCGAGACCGGCTCCCCGATGCCATCGGCCACGTCGCCGAGGCGCACCGCGCCCACCACCCGGACGCGGACCTGTCCGTCCTGCGCCGCGCGTACGTGCTCGCGGAGTCCTCGCACCGCGGCCAGATGCGGAAAAGCGGTGAGCCGTACATCACACACCCGCTCGCCGTCACCCTGATCCTGGCCGAACTCGGCGCCGAGACCACCACCTTGACGGCCTCTCTGCTCCACGACACCGTCGAGGACACCGAGGTGACCCTCGATCAGGTCCGCGCCGAATTCGGCGACGAGGTCTGCTTCATCGTCGACGGCGTCACCAAGGTCGAGAAGATCGACTACGGGGCTGCCGCCGAACCCGAGACCTTCCGCAAGATGCTCGTCGCCACCGGCAACGACGTCCGCGTCATGTCCATCAAACTCGCCGACCGGCTGCACAACATGCGCACCCTCGGCGTGATGCGCCCCGAGAAACAGGCGCGCATCGCCAAGGTCACCCGCGACGTCCTCATCCCCCTCGCCGAACGCCTCGGCGTCCAGGCCCTCAAGACGGAGCTGGAAGACCTCGTCTTCGCGATCCTGCACCCCGAGGAGTACGAGCACACCCGCGCGCTCATCGCGGCCCACGCCGGGGAACGCGACCCGCTGCCCGCCATCGCCGACTCCGTCAAGGCCGTCCTGCGCGACGCCGGCATCGCCGCCGAGGTGCAGGTCCGGCCGCGGCACTTCGTCTCCGTGCACCGGATCGCCCTGGGGCGCGGCGAACTGCGCGGCTCCGACTTCGGCCGCATCCTCGTGCTCGTCGGCGAGAACGCCGACTGCTACGCCGTGCTGGGCGAGCTGCACACCTGCTTCACCCCGGTCGTCTCGGAGTTCAAGGACTTCATCGCCGCCCCGAAGTTCAACCTCTACCAGTCGCTGCACACCGCCGTCGCCACGCCCGAGGGGCACGTCGCCGAAGTCATCGTCCGCACCCGCCAGATGCACCGCGTCGCCGAGGCCGGCGTGGTCGCCCTCGGCAATCCGTACGCCCACATCGCCGCGGAGGCCCCCGCGCCGGCGGAGGCCGGCTCCGGCTCCCCGGCCGACAGCGCCGACTGCGACGAGGAGCGCGTCGACCCGACCCGGCCCGGCTGGCTGTCGCGCCTCCTCGACTGGCAGCAGTCCGCGCCCGACCCCGACACCTTCTGGAGCGTGCTGCGCGCCGAGCTGGCGCAGGACCGGGAGATCACCGTGTTCCGCGCCGACGGCGGTGCCCCCGGCACGATCAGCCTGCCGGCCGGGGCCAGCTGTATCGACGCCGCCTACGCGCAGTACGGCGAGGCGGCCCACGGCTGTATCGGCGCCCGGGTCAACGGGCGCCTCACCTCCCTGGCCTCCCGGCTGTCCGACGGGGACACCGTCCAGCTGCTGCTCGCCCAGGACGCCTCCTCGGGCCCCGCCGCGGACTGGCTGGAGCACGCCAAGACCCCGGCGGCCCGGATCGCCATCAGCAGCTGGCTCCAGGCGCATCCCGACTCGGTGAAACCCACCACCGCGCCCGCCCGGGCACCGCTGTCCGTGGTCGGCGCCCGGGGCGGCGGCGGCAACGCGGTCGCCGACCTGCCGGACGCCACCGTACGGCTGGCCGGCTGCTGCACGCCGGTGCCGCCGGACGCCGTCGCCGGGTTCGTCGTACGGGGCGGGGCCGTCACCGTCCACCGGATCCACTGCGCGGCGGTGGCCCAGATGCGTGCGCTGGGGCGGACCTCCGTCGCCGTGCACTGGCGGGCCACGGCGGACTGCCGGGTCACGCTGCTCGCCGAATCGTTCGGCCGCCCGCACCTGCTGGCCGACCTGACCGAGGCCATCGCCCGCCAAGGGGTCGAGGTGGTCTCCGCGACCGTGGAACCGCCCGTCGAGCAGCGCGTCCGGCACACGTACACCCTGCAACTGCCCGATGCGACCGGCCTGCCGGCCCTGATGCGGGCGATGCGGGACGTACCCGGCGTCTACGACGTGCGCCGAGCCTAGGCCGGACCGGGGGAGAGCGGCCCGGACCGAGGCCGAGCGGGGCCCCGGACCGGGGCCGAGACAGGCTCGGACCGGGGTCGTGCCTAGGGGGTGTCGTCAAAGTCTCGTCTGGCCGGCGGGGCCCGGCACGCGCGCTCGCCGCGTTGTCGTCGGTCGACGACGCGAGCGTCGCCTCCCTCCTCCGCCTTGCGATCACACGCACCAGACCCCGCCGGCCCCGCCCTCACGGGCGGACGACGCTACTTTGACGACACCCCCTAGGCCGGGGCGTCGCCGGAAGGTCCCGTTCGGGTGGAACCGTCGCGCGTCGTGCCCGGGCGGGCGGCGGGCGCTGGTAAGCGGTGGGGGATGCAGCTCTCCTCCCCGCGCCTGCGCGCCGCCCTGCTCGCCGCGGCCTCCCTCACCCTCGTCGCCGCCGTGCTGCCCCCGCCGAAGCCGCTGGGCATCGGCGACACGCTGTTCCCCGAGCTCGGGAACCCCGGGTACGACGTCCTCTCGTACGACCTGTCCTTCACGTACAAGGACAACAAGAGCCCGCTCGACGCGGTCACCGTCATCGACGCCCGCGCCCTCGAGCCGCTGGAGCGGATCAACCTGGACTTCACCCACGGAACGGTGGCGTCCGCCGAGGTCAACGGCGAGCCGGCGCAGTTCGAGAGCGCCGGGGAGGACCTCGTGCTCACCCCGGCGAGCCCCGTCGCGGCCAACGTGCCGCTGCACATCGCGATCCGGCACACCAGCGATCCGCGCGGCATCGCCGACGGGGGCTGGGTGCCCACCGACGACGGCCTGGCCATGGCCAACCAGGCCGACGCCGCCCACCGGGTCTTCCCGTGCAACGACCACCCGGCGGACAAGGCGTACTTCACCTTCCGGATCACCGCCCCCGCCGGTCTCACCGCCGTCGCCAACGGCGTGCCCGGCGCGCTCCCGGCCCCCCGGGCCGCAGGCCCGACCACCTGGACGTACCGGACCCTGCACCCGATGGCCACCGAACTCGCGCAGGTCTCCATCGGCGACTCCGCTGTGGTGGCGGGCACCGGTCCGCACGGGCTGCCACTGCGCCACGTGGTCCCCGCCGCGGACCGGCAGCGGCTGGAGCCCTGGCTGAAGAAGACCGCAGGGCACGTCGAGTGGATGGAGCAGCGCGTCGGCCGCTACCCCTTCGAGAACTACGGCGTACTGATCGCCCGGGCGAAGACCGGATTCGAGCTGGAGACGCAGACCCTCTCGCTCTTCGAGAACGGCCTGTTCTCGGGAGCCGGCTACCCCGAGTGGTACGTGGAGGCCGTGATGGTCCACGAGCTCGCCCACCAGTGGTTCGGCGACAGCGTCACCCCGCGGACCTGGTCCGACCTGTGGCTCAACGAGGGGCACGCCACCTGGTACGAGGCCCTGTACGCGGACGGCCTCGGCAAGTACTCCCTGGAGCGGCGCATGCGCGAGGCGTACCAGCGCTCCGACCAGTGGCGGGCGGCCGGCGGGCCCCCGGCCGCGCCGAAGCCCGCCGCCGCCGGAGAGAAGATCGGGCTGTTCCGGCCGGTGGTCTACGACGGGGCCGCGCTGGTGCTGTACGCCCTGCGGCAGGAGATCGGCGCGAAGGCCTTCGACCGGCTGGAGCGGCGCTGGGTGGCGGAGCACCGGGACGGGACCGCCGGCACCGACGACTTCGTACGCCTCGCCTCGGACGTGGCCGGACGGGACCTGGAGGCCTTCCTGAAGCCGTGGCTGTACGGGAAGACGACCCCGGCGATGCCCGGCCACCCGGAGTGGGGCGGCCCGAAAAGCGTGTGACCGGCGGGGAACGGGCATGTCACCATCGACAGGGCCGCACGCCAGGGGGAATCTCCCGGCGATGTGACACGTTGGACGTGACAGTGTGAGGGTTGCGCTCACGCGTGGCCACGGCCCATTCGATATCGACGTAAGGATCCAATGACCTCCTCTTCTTCCCCTTCCCAGGACGCGCGGGACGCACGGGACGTGCCGGACCCGCAGAGCTTCACCGAGAGCCTTCGGGCCGACGCCCTGATGGAAGAGGACGTCGCCTGGAGCCACGAGGTCGACGGAGACCGGGACGGCGAGCAGTTCGAGCGCTCCGAGCGCGCGGCGCTGCGTCGTGTGGCCGGCCTCTCCACCGAGCTCGAAGACGTCACCGAGGTCGAGTACCGGCAGCTGCGCCTCGAGCGCGTCGTGCTGGTGGGCGTATGGACCTCCGGCACGGTGCAGGACGCCGAGAACTCCCTCGCGGAGCTCGCCGCCCTCGCCGAGACGGCGGGCGCCCTCGTACTCGACGGCGTGATCCAGCGCCGTGACAAGCCGGACCCGGCCACCTTCATCGGCTCGGGCAAGGCCCGCGAGCTGCGCGACATCGTGCTCGAGAGCGGAGCCGACACCGTCGTCTGCGACGGCGAGCTCAGCCCTGGCCAGCTCATCGCCCTCGAGGACGTCGTCAAGGTCAAGGTCGTCGACCGGACCGCCCTGATCCTCGACATCTTCGCCCAGCACGCCAAGTCCCGAGAGGGCAAGGCGCAGGTCGCCCTCGCGCAGATGCAGTACATGCTGCCGCGCCTGCGCGGCTGGGGTGCGTCGCTGTCCCGGCAGATGGGTGGCGGCGGCGGTGGCGGCATGGCCACCCGAGGCCCCGGTGAGACCAAGATCGAGACCGACCGGCGCCGGATCCGCGAGAAGATGGCGAAGATGCGCCGGGAGATCGCGGACATGAAGACCGGCCGCGACATCAAGCGGCAGGAACGGCGCCGCAACAAGGTGCCCTCGGTCGCCATCGCCGGCTACACCAACGCCGGCAAGTCCTCGCTGCTCAACCGCCTCACGGGCGCGGGCGTACTGGTGGAGAACGCGCTGTTCGCCACCCTCGACCCGACCGTGCGCCGGGCCGAGACGCCCAGCGGCCGGATCTACACCCTGGCCGACACGGTCGGCTTCGTCCGGCACCTGCCCCACCACCTGGTCGAGGCGTTCCGCTCCACGATGGAGGAGGTCGGCGACTCCGACCTCATCCTGCACATCGTGGACGGCTCGCACCCGGCGCCGGAGGAGCAGCTGGCGGCGGTGCGCGAGGTCATCCGCGACGTCGGCGCGGTCAACGTGCCCGAGATCGTGGTGATCAACAAGGCCGACGCCGCGGATCCGCTCGTACTGCAGCGGCTGCTGCGGATCGAGCGGCACTCCATCGCCGTCTCGGCGCGCACGGGGCAGGGCATCGAGGAGCTCCTCGGGCTCATCGACTCCGAACTGCCGCGGCCCGAGGTCGAGGTGGAGGCCCTCGTGCCGTACACCCGCGGCTCGCTGGTCGCCCGGGCGCACGCCGAGGGCGAGGTGATCTCCGAGGAGCACACCCCGGAGGGCACCCTGCTCAAGGTGCGGGTCCACCAGGAACTGGCGGCGGACCTGGCGCCGTACGTACCGGCGAAGCGGTGACGCGTACGCGGTGAGAACGAACCGAGGGCCCCCTGCGATGCAGGGGGCCCTCGGTTTCTTCACGTGGGTACGTGGGTGCGGACTACTTGAACTTGGCGCTCACGGCGTCGAAGATCCCCTTGGCCTCAGGGCCCAGCCGCGGTCCGGCCAGCCAGCCCGCCTTGGCGGGGCCGATCGAGGTGTTCGACACCAGCGCCGGCTTGCCGTCACTGCCCGCGGCCACCCAGCCGCCGCCGGAGGAGCCCCCGGTCATCGTGCAGCCGATGCGGTACATCACCGGCGCGCTCGCGGCCAGCGACAGCCGGCCCGGCTTGTCCGTGCACTGGAAGGCCTTCTGGCCGTCGAACGGCGCCGCCGCCGGGTAGCCCGTCGCCGTGATGCTCGCGACCTTCGGCACCGCCGGGGCGTTGAACTCCACCGGGAGCGCCGACCCCACGGTCTCCTCCAGGGACTTCCCGGTGCGCTTCTCCGGGGTCACGTGGAGCACGGCGAAGTCGTACGGGGCGCCCGCGCCACCGGTCGGACCGCCGCTCGCGATCCACTGGTCCGAGGTCTGCGCCCAGTCGCTCCACCACACGCCGTACGGGGCCACCTGCTCGCGCGGGGCGCCCTTGAGCTGCGCCGCCGGCTTGCCCGCGTTGTTGTACGACGGGACGAAGGCGATGTTGCGGTACCAGCCGCCGGACTTGCCCGCGTGCACGCAGTGGCCGGCCGTCCAGACCATGTTGGACTTGCCGGGGTGGGCCGGGTCCTTGACCACGGTCGCCGAGCAGACCATGGAGCCCTCGGGGCCGTCGAAGAAGACCTTGCCGGAGACCGGAACGCTCGTGTGGTACGGAGCGTTGGCGGCCCTGGCCTGGACCGGCGCCGGGGTCGGGTCGGTGACGCCCTGGTCCTTGCCGGCGTCCTGGTCGACGGCCGGAGGCTGGGGGGTCTTGTCGGCCTCGCGCATCCGGTCCGGGTCCCAGAGGTCCTCGATGATCGGGTTGATGTAGTCGCCCGCCTCGCGGAGCCAGTCCTCCTGCTTCCAGTTCTTCCACGCACCCCCCTTCCACTTCTCCAGGTCTATGCCGTGCTGCTTGAGCTTGTCCTTGAGCTGGTCCGGGATCTTGATCCCGTCGGCTCCGGACGGGAGGCTCGCCGCCACGGTCGGCTTGGCGTCGCCGCCGGCCTCCCCGTCGCCGGGTCCGCAGGCCGCGGCGGTCATGGCGAGTGCCGCCGCGCACAGGATCGCGGTGACCGGTCGGTTCGGTCGCATGTCGTGAATCCCCCTGGTGAATTCTGGGCGTGAGACGCGGTGCAGTTGAGGTGCACGGGGCACGCGAGGTGCGTGCCGCCGAGTGCAGCACCCCACTATGCCGCTGCCGTTGGGGACGGCACAGCCCGGGGCCGCGGTTCCGGTCCCGGAAGGACGCCCCGAACTCCGAACGGGACAAGGATCTTGGGCCCACCCGTGATCCGCCGCCGCCACCGTCGTTGGTACGTACGGGGGATGGGGGAGCAGCGTTCATGTTCGAGGCGCAATCCGGTGGAGCAGTCCGTGCGGGAGGTCCGACAGTCGTGGCTTTGACCGAGCAGGGCGCGGCCGCCGCGCAGGTGCCGCCGCAGGGGAGCCGGGCAGCGGGGCCGGTGGGACCCGGCGGTCCGGCCACGGCGGAGGGCATCCTGCGCCGGCAGGCGCTGCGGGAGTCCGCCGCCCGGACGTACGCGCGCTCGCTGCCCATCGTCCCCGTGCGGGCCCGGGGGCTGACGATCGAGGGTGCGGACGGGCGGCGCTACCTGGACTGCCTCTCCGGCGCCGGCACCCTCGCGCTGGGGCACAACCACCCGGTGGTGCTCGAAGCCGTGCGGGGCGTCCTCGACTCCGGGGCCCCGCTGCACGTCCTGGACCTCGCGACACCGGTCAAGGACGCCTTCACCACGGAGCTGTTCGCCTGCCTTCCGCCGGCTCTGGCGGCCGACGCCCGCATCCAGTTCTGCGGGCCCGCCGGTACGGATGCGGTGGAGGCCGCGCTCAAGCTGGTCCGCACCGCCACCGGGCGCCCGGGGCTGCTCGCCTTCACCGGGGCCTACCACGGCATGACCGCCGGGGCCCTGGGTGCCTCGGGCGGAGCCCCGGACGTTCGGGTGACCCGGCTGCCGTTCCCGCAGGACTTCCGCTGCCCGTTCGGGGTCGGCGGCCCCGAGGGCGCCCGGCTCGGGGCCCGTTGGACGGAGAGCCTGCTGGACGACCCCAAGGGCGGGGTGCCGACGCCCGCCGCGATGATCGTGGAGCCGGTGCAGGGCGAGGGCGGGGTCTTCCCGGCCCCGGACGCGTGGCTGCGCCGGATGCGCGAGATCACCGAGGCCCGGGGGATCCCGCTGATCGCCGACGAGGTGCAGACGGGCGTCGGCCGCACCGGTGCCTTCTGGGGCGTCGACCATGCCGGGGTGGTGCCGGACGTGATGGTCCTGTCCAAGGCGATCGGCGGCAGCCTCCCGCTGGCGGTGATCGTGTACCGGTCGGGCCTGGACGTGTGGGCCCCCGGGGCGCATGCCGGAACGTTCCGCGGCAACCAGCTGGCCATGGCGGCCGGGGCCGCGACCCTGGCGTACGTACGGAAGAACCGTCTCGCCGAGCGCGCCGGGGCCCTGGGCGAGCGGATGTTGACGGCACTGCGCGGGCTGGGCTCCGACCATCCCTGCATCGGGGAGGTCCGCGGCCGCGGTCTGATGATCGGCATCGAACTCGTCGACCCGGACACGGGGGCCGCGGCGCAGGCCCTCGCCGCGGCGGTCCGTCAGGAGTGCCTGAACCGCGGCCTGATCGTCGAACTCGGCGGCCGCCACGCCAGTGTCGTCCGCCTGCTGCCTCCGCTGACCCTCACCGACGAACAGGCCTCCGCCGTTCTCGACCGCCTGGCCGACGCCATCCCCGCCGCCGCCGCAGCCTGCCGGCTCCACTGACCCGCAAGGACCCGCGATGTCCGACTCGCAGCACCGCCACCCCGCCACCCCGCACACCCCCTCACGCCCCCACCCGTCGGCGGCTCCGCAGGCCGCCGCTACCCCGGGCCGGCCCGCGGCGCCTGCAGACCCGGGCGGGCTTGGCGCCGGCGCGGGCGGGTCCGCCGCCGCTGCGGGGCCGGGCGCGCCTGGCGCCTCTGCCGTCCTGGGTAGGGCCGGCGCCTCTGCCGTCCCGGGTGGGCCGGGCGCCTCTGCCGTCCTGGGTGGGCCTGCTGCCTCCGCCGGCCCGGGCGGGCCCGGTGCCCCCGTCGTCCCGCACGGGCTTGGCGCCCCCGTCGTCCCGGGCGGGTCCGCCGCCGCCGCTGCTCCCGCCAGCCCGGGCCGGCCCGCTACCGCTGGGGACCCGGGTGGGCCGTGCGCCTCCGCTGCCCCGGGCGGGCCCGGCTCCCCCAACGGCCCGGGCGGGTCGGCTGCTCCCGTCGGCTCGGGCAGAGCCGGCGCCTCCGCCGTCCCGGGCGGGCCGGGAGCCTCTGCTGTCCTGGGCGGGCCGGGCGCCTCTGCCGTCCTGGGCGGCCCCAGCGCCTCCGCCGTCCCGGGCGGGCCGGGAGCCTCTGCTGTCCTGGGCGGGCCGGGCGCCTCTGCCGTCCTGGGCGGCCCCAGCGCCCCCGTCGTCCCGGGCGGGTCCGCTGCCGCCGCTGCCCCCGCCAGCCCGGGCCGGCCCGCTACGGCTGCGGACCCGGGCGGGCCGCGCGCCTCCGCTGTCCCGGGCGGGCCCGGTGCTCCCGTCGTCCCGGGCGGGTCTGGCACCGCCGCCGCGAGGAGCCCCGGCGCCCCTGCCCACCCCGGTAGGTCTGCGGACCTGGGCGGGCCTGCTGCTCCTGCCGCCCCCCTCGGCACACCGGGCGCCACCGCCAGCCCCGTCCGGCCCGGCGCCGCTGCGGATCCGGGCGGGCCTGGCGCCTCTGCCGTCCTGGGTGGGCCCGCTGCCTCCGCTGGTCCGGGCGGGCCCGGTGCTTCCGTCGTCCCGGGTAGGCCCGGCGCCCCTGCCGACCCCGGCAGGTCTGCGGACCCGGGCGGGCCTGCTGCTCCTGCCGCCCCCCTCGGTACGCCGGGCGCCACCGTCAGCTCTGGCCGGCCCGGCGCCCCTGCGGATCCGGGTGGGCCTGGCGCCTCCGCCGCCCCGGGCGGGCCTGGCGTCCCTGGAACCCGCGCAGAGCCGGGCGGGTCCGCTGGGCCGGGCAGGCCCGCCGGCCCGGTCGCGGTCAGCCGTGGCGGCTCGGTGGCGGAGCCGGAGTCATCGGGCTCCGCCCAGGCCACCCCGCACCGGCCCCCCGCCACCGCCGGCCCGGGCGGCACGGAGCCCGGCTCCACCCCGGAGCCGGAGCCGGGCTCCGCCCGCTGGCTGCTCCCGGGAACCGCTGCCGACTCCCCACCTGACCACGACCCGGCGGGCCCGACCCTGCAGGCCCCCCGCCAGCTCCCCCTTGCGCCCGGTGACCCAGGTGGTCCCATCCGGGTCGGCGATCCGGCACCGGACCACGAGCCGGAGGGTTCGGCCTCGCAGGCCTTCCGCTGGCTACCTGCTGGCACTGCCGCCTTGGACGGGCTCGCCCTGGCCGGTGACTCCGCCCGGGACCACGAGACGGTGGGCTCGGCCTCGCAGGCCTTTCGGTCGCTGCCTCCTGTGACCGGCGCCCCGGGTGGTCCTGCCCCGACACCGGACCAGCAGCCGCTGGGCTCGTCCCTGAAGCCCACCGTGTGGCCGGCTCCCGGCACCGGAGAGCCCACGCCGCAGCCGTCGGGCCCGGCCCACCCGTGGTCGCGGCGCTGGTCCGGTGTCCCTGCCGGGACCGACGCCCTGGACGGGCCCGACCCGCTCGGAGGCACCGGCGCCCTCGGCGAGCCCCCGCCGGAGCGGGAGGCGCCGGGGGCGACCCGGGACCCCCAGCCCCCGTTGGCTTCGACGTCCCAGCCGCATCGGATGCCGCCCCCCGGTTCTGGTGCCCTTGGTGGGACGGGTGCAGTGGACGGCCCGGGCGATGCCACCCACCTCGGCGGATCCACCCAGGAGCCGGAGTCGGCGGGCCTCACCCCGGCCCGGCAGCTCCCGCTTGCTTCGGCCGCCGGGGCCGGAAGCCTCGATGCCTCCGGTGGTCTGGCCGGGACCAGTGGCAAGTCGCTCCCGGGCGGCGCCGACGGGACCGCCGGAATGGGCAGCCCCGGTGCCCCCGACGTCCCGTGGAACGGCGTTGCCACCAGCCTGGGAAGCCAAGCGCCCGAGCCGGTGGAGTCGGAGGGCTCCGTCCGGGCCCGGCAGACCCTGTCCGACTCGGCCTTGCAGGCCGCAGTATGGCCGGCCCCAGGGACCAGGGGCCCGGGTGGAGCCGGCAGCCCCGGGGTCCCCGGTGGGTCCGACGGCCCGAGTGGGAGCTGGGCCGACGAGACCTCAGGGACCGCCAGTCCCGGTGCCGCCGGGAGCGGCGACGGCTCCACCGCGCAGGGCGGCCACGCGCCGGAGTCGGCGGAGTGGTCGGAGTCGGCGGACTCCGGCACGGCCCCACAAGCCCCCCTGGGCGCGGGCTCGCAGGCCACCCCATGGCCGGCCCCGGGGACTGGCGGCGCCGGCCATGGCCTCGGTGCCCCTGGTGGGTCGGGCTGCCAGGGGGGCGGCGCCGACCAGGTCGTAGGGATGGGCGGTTCCGTTGTCCCCGGTGGCACCCAGGGGACGGGCGGTGCCGACGGTGTTGTCCGGTCCGCCCACGAGGCCTTGCCGGAGGGCACCGCTTCGGCCCCGCAGGCCACGCCTCGGCCTACCACCGAGGCCGACGGTGGGGGCGGAGCGGCCCGCCTCGGTGTCCCCAGCGGTCTTGGCGGGTTCCCCTCGGACCCGGGGCCGGAGGGCCCCGCTTCGGCCGCGCAGGCCACGCCTCGGCCTACCACCAAGGCCGACGGTGTAGGCGGAGCGGTCGGCTTCGGTGCGTCCAGCGGTCTTGGCGGGTTCCCCTCGGACCCGGGGCCGGAGGGCACCGCTTCGGCCGCGCAGGCCACGCCTCGGCCTACCACCAAGGCCGACGGTGGGGGCGGAGCGGTCGGCCTCGGTGCGTCCAGCGGCCTTGGCGGGTTCACCTCGGACCCCGGGCCGGAGGAGAGCGCTCCGGCCCCGCAGCCCATGTTGTGGCCGACCCCCGGGGCCGGTGGAACGGACGGCCTCGAGGGGCCCGGTAGTCCCCGGAGTGGCGGCCGTGCCGGAGGCCTTGGGGGGTTGGTCCCGGAGCCCGAGCCGGAGGGTAGTGCCTCGGGGAGGGGCGGGCCGGGGGGAACGCCCACCGTGCCGCGGCAGAAGGACGGGACGCTTCGGGCGCGGGTCGGCTCCGGCGGGCAGGTCGGGCCCGAACCCGCCATGCTGCCCGACCTGTTGGACCACGCCGACCCGGCCATCGCCGCCGAGGCCGCGGCGGTGGAGAACCTGCTGCGGTGCTGGGTCCGCGAAAGCGGCATCGGCCGTCCCGACGGGCCCGTCGGAACCCTGCTCCGCATCCCCCTCCCCGCATCCGGCGTCGCCCTGCTCGTCGCCGTCCGCTACTGGTCCCCGGCGGGCTGGCACCGCTTCGCCCCCGCCCGGCTCGAAGGCGCACCCGCCCACGCCCCGGCCGTCGACGCCGTCACCCTCGCCTCACTGCTCGCCCGCGAGGGCGACAGCGGCGGCCGCGGCGGCGCGGACCTCGTCGGCCGGGTCGCCGACTCGGTGCGCCGCACCGCCGAGTTCATCGCCGACCGGCGCGAACGCCCCACCCCGCCCGAACCCGTCGCCGGGGACCTTTTCCTCACCGCCGAACAGTCCCTGCTCCTCGGCCACCCCCTCCAGCCGGACCCGAAGAGCCGCGAAGGACTTTCCGAGACCGAAGCACGCCGCTACTCACCCGAACTCCACGGCTCCTTCCCCCTGCACTGGCTCGCCGTCGAACCCTCCGTCCTCGCCACCGACTCCGCCTGGACCGAACGCGGCCGCCCCGTCTCCGCCGCCCGGCTGCTCGGCCGGCTCGCCCCCGGACTTCCGCTGCCCGACGGCACGACCCCCCTTCCCCTGCACCCCTGGCAGGCCGGCGACCTGCTCCGGCGTCCCGCCGTCACCGCCCTCCGCGACGCCGGGCTCCTGCACGACCTGGGCCCGTACGGCGAGCCCTGGTACCCCACCTCCTCCGTCCGTACCGTCCACCGCCCCGGCACCCCCGCGATGCTCAAGCTCTCCCTGGGCCTGCGCATCACCAACTCCCGCCGCGAGAACCTCCGCAAGGAACTCCACCGCGGCGTCGAGGTGCACCGGCTGCTCCGCACCGGCCTCGCGGAACAGTGGCAGGCGGCCCACCCCGGCTTCGACATCGTGCGCGACCCCGCCTGGATCGCCGTCGACGCCCCGGACGGCACCCCCGTCCCCGGACTCGACGCCGTGCTGCGTCACAACCCCTTCCGCTCCCACGACGACGCCGTCTGCATCGCCGCACTCACCGCGCCCCGCCCGTGGCCGGGCCGGACCACCATGCGCTCCCGACTCGCCGAGGCCGTCTCCCGGCTCGCCGCCACCACCGGGCGCACGACCTCCGCAGTCGCCGCCGAGTGGTTCCTGCGCTACCTCGAGCACGTCGTCCTGCCGGTGCTCGCCTTCGACGCGCTCGCCGGAATCGCCCTCGAAGCGCACCAGCAGAACACGCTGGTCCTCCTCGACCCGGCCGGCTGGCCGGTCGGCGGCCGCTACCGCGACAACCAGGGCTACTACTTCCGCGCGTCCCACCGCGCGGAACTCGAGCGCCGGCTCCCCGGTATCGGCAGCGCCAGCGACACCTTCGTCTCCGACGCCGTCACCGACGAACGCTTCGCCTACTACCTCGGCATCAACAACGTGCTCGGCCTCATCGGCGCCTTCGGATCCCAGCGGCTCGCCGACGAGCGCGTCCTGCTCGCCGCCTTCCGCCGGTTCCTCGGCAAGGCCTCCGGACTCGGACCGCTCCCCGCGCGGCTGCTCGACTCACCCACCCTGCGCTGCAAGGCGAACCTGCTCACCCGCCTGGGCGGCCTCGACGAACTCGTCGGCCCCGTCGACTCCCAGTCCGTCTACGTCACCCTCACCAACCCCCTCCACGATTGAGTGCCGATGCCCTCCACCGACACCTCCACCACAGCCCTCGCCCCCGTCACCGCCGCCCCCACGGCAATCGGCACCGCCATCGCCACCGCCGCCCTCGGGACCCGCATCCCCGGACGACGGCTCACCCCCCGGCTGCTGCCCCTGCTCGCCGAGGCCGAACTCCTCGACTCCCCGGCCGGATGGGGCCCGGCCCCCACGCCCGCCGGAGCCTTCCGCCTCGAACCCGTACGCCTCGGCCGCGACCTGGCGCTGCTCACCGGCTGGATGAACGACCCCGAGGTGGCCGCCTACTGGGAGCTCGCCGGTCCCGCCGCCGTCACCGCCACCCACCTGCGGACCCAGCTCGACGGGAACGGCCACAGCATCCCCTGCCTCGGCCTCCTCGACGGCACGCCGATGAGCTACTGGGAGATCTACCGGGCCGATCTCGACCCGCTCTCCCGCCACTACCCGGCGCGTCCCCACGACACGGGTATCCACCTGCTCATCGGAGACGGCACGAACCGCGGCCGCGGTCTGGGCACCGCCCTGCTGCGCGCCGTCGCCAACCTCGTGCTCGACAACCGCCCCCGCTGCACCCGCGTGATCGCCGAACCGGACATCCGCAACACCCCCTCCGTCTCAGCCTTTCTCAATTCCGGATTCCGCTGTTCCGCGGAGATCGACCTCCCCGAGAAGCGCGCCGCCTTGATGATCCGGGAGCGGGCGCTGCGCAATCTCATCTGAATTGCCGCCCCAAGTCCCCGGATCCCGCCGCTCCACGCCTCACCCTTCGAAAACTCTGCGTCGCGCAGCAAAGTTCCCGATCCCCGAGGAGTCCCGTGCCGAATTTCCCCGCCACCCCCGACTCCACCGGCCCCCACCTTTCGGACGCCGCCGTTCCGCCGTCCCCCCAGCACCCCTGCACGCCGCCCGAGCTCAACGGCGCGACCTGGGAGTCCGCCGCCCGCCGGCTGCTCGCCAAGATGCTGGGCGAGTTCGCGTACGAGGAGATCGTCAGGCCCGTCCCGGCCCCGGGCACCACCTCCGGCGACGCCTGGCAGCTGGCCCTCGACGACGGCAGCAGCCTCGGCTTCCGGGCCCGCCGCCGCGCGTACGGCAGCTGGCACGTCGCCCCCGACACCATCACCCTCACCCCGCCGCCCCCGTCGCCGGAGCCCCCGTCGCCGGAGCCCCCGACCGCCTTCGCGGACCCGTACGCCTTCTTGATCCGTACCCGCACCCTCCTCGGCCTCGACGGCGCCACCCTCGGCCACCTGGTCCGCGAGCTCAGCGCCACCCTCGCCGCCGACGCCCGCATCGACCACACCGCCCTCACCGCCGACGTCCTCGCCGATCTCGACCACGCCGAGCTCGAAGGCCACCAGACCGGCCACCCCTGGCTCGTCCTCAACAAAGGCCGCCTGGGACTGTCCGCCGCCGACACCGCCGCCTGGGCCCCCGAGGCCCGTACCCGCCAGCGGCTGCCCTGGCTCGCCGCCCACACCTCGCTCGCGGCCTACAGCGGCACCGCCGGCCTGGAGGACCCCGCGCGGCTCTACGCCCAGGAACTCGACCCCGTCACCCGGGCCGCCTTCGACCAGACGCTGCGCGCCCGCGGCCTCGACCCGCTCGGCTACCTCTACCTCCCGGTCCACCCCTGGCAGTGGGACGAGGTCGTGCTCCCCCTCTTCGCGCCCGCCCTCGCCTCCGGCGCCCTGGTGCCGCTCCCCGCCGACCCCGACATACGCATCCCCCAGCAGTCGGTCCGCACCTTCCTCAACCTCTCCCGCCCCGACCGGCACAGCCTCAAACTGCCGCTCTCCGTCTTCAACACCCTCGTCTGGCGCGGCCTGCCCTCCGACCAGTCCGCCGCCGCCCCCGCCGTCACGGCCTGGATCCGGTCCCTCCACGACGCCGACCCCTTCCTGCGCGACGAATGCGGGGTGGTCCTCCTCGGCGAGGTCGCCTCGGTCACCGTCCGCCACCCCGTCTACGACGAGCTCCCCGAGGCCCCGTACCAGTACAAGGAGCTCCTCGGCGCGATCTGGCGCGAGCCCCTGACCGGCCGGCTCGCCCCCGGTGAGCGGGCCCGTACGCTCGCCTCCCTCCTCCACGTCGACCCGCGCGGCCGGTCCTTCACCGCCGAGCTCGTCGCCCGCTCCGGGCTCACCCCGGGCCGCTGGCTCCAGCGGCTCTTCGCCGCCCTGCTGCCCCCGCTGCTCCACTTCCTCTACCGCTACGGCACCGTCTTCTCCCCGCACGGCGAGAACACCACCGTGATCTTCGACGGGTGCGACGTCCCCGCCCGCCTCGCCCTCAAGGACTTCGTGGGCGAGGTCAACATCTGCCGCGAGCCGCTGCCCGAGCTCGCCTCCGTGCCCGCCGAGGTCCGCGCCGCGCTGCGCGACAAGCCCGCGGACTTCCTGCCGCAGTACATCCACTCCGGTCTCTTCGTCGGAGTCTTCCGCTACCTCTCCGCCCTGTGCGAGGACCGGCTCGGCGTCCCGGAGCAGGAGTTCTGGTCGCTCGTACGGGCGGAGATCCTGCGCCACCAGGCCCGCTTCCCCGAGCTCAAGGAGCGCTACGAGCTCTTCGACCTGCTCGGCGAGCGCATCGGGCGGCTCTGCCTGAACCGGAACCGGCTGTACGAGGACGGCTACCGCGACCGCCCCGACCGGCCTCACGCGGTGGAGTACGGCACCGTGCCCAACCCCTTGTACCGGCCATGAACCATCATCGTGGCGGTCACTGTCGGTGGCGCCCCGTAGGGTTGTCATTGCTATGACGAAGCCCTCCCTCCCCGACCTGCTGCACGCCGCCGTCTCCGCCGTCGGCGGCACGGAGCGGCCCGGCCAGGTGGCCATGGCCGAAGCCGTCGCCGAAGCGATCGACGACAACACGCACCGGCTCATCCAGGCCGGCACCGGCACCGGCAAGTCCCTCGGCTACCTGGTGCCGGCCCTCGCGCACGGCGAGCGCGTGGTCGTCGCCACCGCCACCCTCGCCCTCCAGCGGCAGCTGGTCGAGCGCGACCTGCCCCGGACGGTCGACGCGCTGCATCCGCAGCTCCGCCGCCGCCCGCAGTTCGCCATGCTCAAGGGCCGGTCCAACTACCTGTGCCTGCACCGGCTCCACGAGGGCGCGCCGCAGGACGAGGAGGAGGGCCTCTTCGACCAGTTCGAGGCGGCCGCGCCCACCAGCAAGCTCGGCCAGGACCTGCTGCGCCTGCGCGACTGGGCCGACGAGACCGAGACCGGCGACCGGGACGACCTGACCCCGGGCGTCTCGGACAAGGCCTGGTCGCAGATCTCCGTCTCCTCCCGGGAGTGCCTGGGCGCGACGAAGTGCGCGTACGGCGCCGAGTGCTTCGCCGAGGCTGCGCGCGAGCGGGCCAAGCTCGCCGACGTGGTCGTCACCAACCACGCGCTGCTGGCCATCGACGCCATCGAGGGTGCGCCGGTGCTGCCGCAGCACGAGGTGCTGATCGTGGACGAGGCGCACGAGCTGGTCTCCCGGGTGACGGGGGTCGCGACCGGCGAGCTCACCCCGGGCCAGGTCAACCGCGCCGTGAAGCGCGCGGCCAAGCTGGTCGACGAGAAGACCGCGGACTCGCTGCAGACGGCGTCCGAGTCCTTCGAGCGGGTCATGGAGCTGGCCCTGCCGGGCCGGCTGGAGGAGGTCCCCGAGGACCTCGGCTACGCGCTGGCGGCCCTGCGGGACGCGGCGCGCAACGTCATCTCGGCGATCGGTGCGACCCGCGACAAGTCCGTCCACGACGAGGACGCCGTCCGCAAGCAGGCCCTGGCCGCGGTGGAGAGCGTCCACGGGGTGGCCGAGCGGATCCTGCTGCGCTCCGAGTACGACGTGGTCTGGTACGAGCGGCACGACCGCTTCGGTGCGACCCTCCGGGTCGCCCCGCTGTCGGTTTCCGGGCTGCTGCGCGAAAAGCTGTTCGAGGACCGCTCGGTGGTCCTGACCTCGGCGACCCTCAAGCTGGGCGGCGACTTCAACGGGGTCGCCGCCTCGCTGGGCCTGTCTCCCGAAGGGGTCGAGGGGGACGACGCGCCGGTCTGGAAGGGCCTGGACGTCGGCTCGCCGTTCGACTACCCCAAGCAGGGCATCCTCTACGTCGCGAAGCACCTGGCCACGCCCGGCCGGGAGGGCACCCGCGGCGACATGATGGACGAGCTCGCCGAGCTGATCGAGGCGGCCGGCGGCCGCACCCTCGGCCTGTTCTCCTCCATGCGGGGCGCCAAGGCCGCCGCCGAGGAGCTGCGCGGGCGGCTGGACAACCCGATCCTGCTCCAGGGCGAGGAGACGCTGGGCGAGCTGATCAAGGCTTTCGCGGCGGACCCGAAGACCTGCCTGTTCGGAACGCTGTCGCTCTGGCAGGGCGTGGACGTGCCCGGTCCCAGCTGCCAGCTCGTGGTCATGGACCGGATCCCGTTCCCGCGTCCCGACGACCCGCTGATGAGCGCCCGGCAGAAGTCGGTCGAGGAGCACGGCGGCAACGGCTTCATGGCCGTCGCGGCCACGCATGCGGCGCTCCTGATGGCCCAGGGCGCGGGCCGGCTCGTACGGGCCGGCGACGACCGGGGTGTCGTCGCGGTCCTGGACCCCCGGCTGGCCACGGCCCGGTACGGGACCTTCCTGCGGGCCACGCTGCCGGACTTCTGGTACACCACGGACCGCAACCAGGCCCGCCGCTCGCTGGCCGCGATCGACGCTGCCGCTCAGGCTGATGGCAAATAGTTCTCAGGGAGCACGAGTAGCGACCATCAATGGAGCAACCCGAACGGCGAGCAACCACATCCGCGAGAGCGGCGGCGGTTCAGCCGCAAAGAACGAAACAACCCCCGGGACCGGCGCAGTGGGTCCCGGGGGCTGGCTGGGAAGCGACGCGGGTCAGACCCGGCGCAGTACCGCGACGACCTTGCCGAGGATGGTCGCCTCGTCGCCGGGGATCGGCTGGTAGGCGGCGTTGTGCGGGAGCAGCCAGACATGGCCGTCCTCGCGCTTGAAGCGCTTGACGGTGGCCTCGCCGTCGAGCATCGCGGCCACGATGTCGCCGTTCTCCGCGACGGGCTGGCGACGGACCGTGACCCAGTCGCCGTCGCAGATGGCGGCCTCGATCATCGAGTCGCCGACGACCTTGAGGACGAAGAGCTCTCCGTCGCCGACGAGCTGGCGGGGGAGCGGGAACACGTCCTCCACCGACTCCTCGGCGAGGATCGGGCCGCCGGCCGCGATCCGGCCGACCAGGGGGACGTACGAGGCGGCGGGCTTGCCGGTGGTGTCCGTGGGCTGCGAGCTGGGCTGGTCGGATCCGCGGACCTCGTAGGCCCGGGGGCGGTGCGGGTCCCGGCGCAGGAAGCCCTTGCGCTCGAGGGCCATCAGCTGGTGCGCGACCGACGACGTGCTGGACAGGCCGACCGCCTGGCCGATCTCCCGCATCGACGGCGGGTAGCCCCGACGCTGCACCGAATCGCGAATGACCTCGATGACCCTCCGCTGCCGGTCAGTGAGCCCGGAGCTGTCGGCGCGGATGCCTGGAGGTCGACCTGGCAGCGATCGTGCGGGGCGTACGGGCTCCGCCTCCGGGTTCAGGCTTGCGTCATTCATGGGATGCACCGGCTCGAGTCGGCTCTGGGAGCGGTTCTGGGCAGTGATGGTGGCACTGTCTGCGGTGGTGGTCACGTCGGCCCCTCTCGAAATGTTCTCCCTAGCTGGACAACGGTAGTAGCTTTCGAAAGGTTGCGCCAAACACACGTTCGAGTGAAAAATCGCAGATCGTCCAGCGTGGTCAGATCAAGGGGTGTATGGACGATCGGTCTGCCGAACGCGGGTTCGATCCCGCCTCCGCTGCTTACGGTACCCTTCCCGGTCGGATCGCCGCCTTCCGGTCCCGTGCCCAGTGTGGCACCGGGAATGCCCGGGTCCGGGTAGCGGACTCGACGACACGCGGAACGAACCAAATCCACCACAACCCAAGATCTAGTGGTTGGATGTGCGCTGCCGCCCAGAAGTTGTGGTCCTCGGTCCGTCGAGGCCCTCGGCATCGCATATGCTGGTGGCTGCTTCACGAGCCCCCGACAGGGACCCCGTCCCGTCGTTCAGGGGCCTCGTGAGGTGATTCAGTCGTGCCAAGAGGGAGGGTGAGGGAACCATGCACTGCCCCTTCTGCAGGCACCCCGACAGCCGCGTCGTCGACAGCCGCACCACGGACGACGGCACGTCGATCCGTCGGCGCCGTCAGTGCCCCGACTGCTCCCGTCGTTTCACGACGGTGGAGACGGCCTCGCTGATGGTGATCAAGCGCAGCGGGGTGACCGAACCCTTCAGCCGTACCAAGGTCATCTCCGGCGTGCGCAAAGCGTGCCAGGGGCGGCCGGTCACCGAGGACGCCCTCGCCAAGCTCGGCCAGCGGGTCGAGGAGGCGGTGCGCGCCACCGGGAGTGCCGAGCTGACCACCCATGACGTGGGTCTGGCCATACTCGGCCCGTTGCAGGAGCTCGACCTGGTCGCGTACCTCCGGTTCGCGTCCGTTTACAAGGCGTTCGACACACTCGAAGACTTCGAGACCGCCATCGCGGAACTCCGCGTGCCACGGCCTCACCCCGAAGAGTGCGAGCCCCGTCGGACCACTTCGGTCCCGGTGCCCGCCTCCGCCGCCGACTGACCGGCCGGCCGCAGCGCAGCGCGGCCGCCCGGAGGGCTCAGGCGAAGAAACGTAGATAGAAGACAGACCGTGCCGCGGAATATCGCTGGCACTTTAGGGCGTTTTTGCCCGCATATGGGAGGAAGCGGCATGACAGAGACGGCGAGCAGCTCGGCACGAGGTTCCCGCGCCAAGGGGACCAAGACTGCCAAGAGCGGCCTTCGGATCGAGCGCATCCACACCACCCCCGGCGTGCACCCGTACGACGAGGTGAGCTGGGAGCGCCGTGACGTCGTCATGACCAACTGGCGCGACGGCTCGGTGAACTTCGAGCAGCGTGGCGTCGAGTTCCCCGACTTCTGGTCGGTGAACGCGGTCAACATCGTCACCAGCAAGTACTTCCGCGGGGCGGTCGGCACCCCGCAGCGCGAGACCGGCCTCAAGCAGCTCATCGACCGCATCGTGAAGACGTACACGAAGGCCGGCGAGGACCACGACTACTTCGCGTCCCCCGCCGACGCGGAGATCTTCGAGCACGAGCTGACCTACGCCCTCCTGCACCAGATCTTCAGCTTCAACTCACCGGTGTGGTTCAACGTCGGCACGCCCCAGCCGCAGCAGGTCTCCGCCTGCTTCATCCTGGCCGTCGACGACTCCATGGAGTCGATCCTCGACTGGTACAAGGAAGAGGGCATGATCTTCAAGGGCGGCTCCGGCGCCGGCCTGAACCTCTCCCGCATCCGCTCCTCCAAGGAGCTCCTCTCGTCCGGTGGCAACGCCTCCGGCCCGGTTTCCTTCATGCGCGGCGCCGACGCATCCGCTGGAACGATCAAGTCGGGCGGCGCCACCCGCCGCGCGGCCAAGATGGTCGTCCTGGACGTGGACCACCCGGACGTCGAGGACTTCATCGCCACCAAGGTGAAGGAAGAGGAGAAGATCCGCGCCCTGCGCGACGCGGGCTTCGACATGGACCTGGGCGGCGACGACATCACGTCCGTCCAGTACCAGAACGCCAACAACTCCGTCCGCGTGAACGACGAGTTCATGACGGCCGTCGAGAACGGCACCGAGTTCGGCCTGCGCGCCCGCATGACCGGCGAGGTCATCGAGAAGGTCGACGCCAAGGCGCTCTTCCGCAAGCTGGCCGAGGCCGCGTGGGCCTGCGCCGACCCGGGCATCCAGTACGACGGTGTGATCAACAACTGGCACACCTGCCCCGAGTCCGGCCGCATCACCGCGTCCAACCCGTGCAGCGAGTACATGCACCTGGACAACACGTCCTGCAACCTCGCCTCGCTGAACCTGATGAAGTTCCTGAACGACGACGGCAAGGGCAACCAGTCCTTCGACGCCGAGCGCTTCGCCAAGGTCGTCGAGCTCGTCATCACCGCGATGGACATCTCGATCTGCTTCGCGGACTTCCCGACGCAGAAGATCGGCGAGAACACCCGCGCCTTCCGCCAGCTGGGCATCGGCTACGCCAACCTCGGCGCCCTGCTGATGGCGACCGGCCACGCGTACGACTCGGACGGCGGCCGCACCCTCGCCGCGTCGATCACCTCGCTGATGACCGGCACCGCCTACAAGCGCTCCGCCGAGCTGGCCGCCATCGTCGGCCCGTACGACGGCTACGCCCGCAACGCCGAGGCGCACAAGCGCGTCATGAAGCAGCACGCCGACGCCAACGGTGTCGCGCCGCGCACCGACGACCTGGACAACTCGATCTGGGCCGCGGCCACCGAGGCCTGGCAGGACGTCCTGCGCCTCGGCGAGAAGAACGGCTTCCGCAACTCCCAGGCCTCCGTCCTCGCGCCGACCGGCACCATCGGTCTCGCGATGTCCTGCGACACCACCGGTGTCGAGCCGGACCTGGCCCTGGTCAAGTTCAAGAAGCTCGTCGGCGGCGGCTCGATGCAGATCGTCAACGGCACCGTCCCGCAGGCCCTGCGCCGCCTGGGCTACCAGGAGGAGCAGATCGAGGCGATCGTCGCCCACATCGCCGAGCACGGTGTGGTCGTCGACGCCCCGGGTCTGAAGACCGAGCACTACTCGATCTTCGACTGCGCGATGGGCGAGCGTTCCATCTCCCCGATGGGCCACGTTCGGATGATGGCCGCGATCCAGCCCTGGATCTCCGGCGCGATCTCGAAGACGGTCAACATGCCGGAGTCGGCGAGTGTCGAGGAGATCGAGGAGATCTACTTCGAGGCGTGGAAGATGGGCGTCAAGGCGCTCGCGATCTACCGCGACAACTGCAAGGTCGGCCAGCCCCTCTCCGCGAAGAAGAAGGAAGAGGAGAAGGAGGAGGTCACCGCCAAGGCGGAGGACACCATCCGCGCGGCGGTCGAGAAGGTCATCGAGTACCGTCCGGTCCGCAAGCGCCTCCCCAAGGGCCGCCCGGGCATCACCACCTCCTTCACGGTCGGTGGCGCCGAGGGCTACATGACCGCGAACTCCTACCCGGACGACGGCCTGGGCGAGGTCTTCCTGAAGATGTCCAAGCAGGGTTCGACCCTCGCGGGCATGATGGACGCCTTCTCCATCGCCGTCTCGGTCGGTCTGCAGTACGGCGTCCCGCTGGAGACGTACGTCTCGAAGTTCACGAACATGCGCTTCGAGCCGGCCGGCATGACGGACGACCCGGACGTGCGGATGGCGCAGTCGATCGTCGACTACATCTTCCGCCGCCTGGCGCTCGACTTCCTGCCCTTCGAGACCCGCTCGGCGCTCGGCATCCACACCGCCGAGGAGCGTCAGCGCCACCTGGACACCGGCTCGTACGAGCCGCTCGAGGACGACCTCGACACGGAGTCCCTGGCCCAGTCGGCGCCGCTGGCCGCCGTCCCGGCGCCCCCGAAGCCGGCTGCGGTCGCCGAGGTCCAGGCCCCGAAGACGGCGCACTCCAACGCCGAACTGGTCGAGATGCAGCTGGGCGTCTCCGCCGACGCCCCGCTCTGCTTCTCGTGCGGTACGAAGATGCAGCGCGCAGGCTCCTGCTACATCTGCGAGGGCTGCGGCTCCACCAGCGGCTGCAGCTGAAAGTAGGCGCCCACCAGGCATGAAGTGCCTGGTCTAAGCGGGGAGTCGGCGAAATGCCGGCTCCCCGTCGGCGTCATTGCCCGTTGCTTCCGATGTAACTGCTCAGGTGGCTTCCGCCGCCGCCGAGGCGCTCCGGGCTCGGGCCCGCACGATCTCGTTGATGTGCGTTTCGGTCCAGTGGCGGAGTGCAGTGATCGGCTCCGCCAGACTGCGACCGAGCTCCGTGAGGTCGTATTCGACCCGCGGCGGGATGGTGGGGTACACGGTGCGGGTGACGAACCCGTCGGCCTCCAGGCCGCGCAGCGTCTGGGTGAGCATCTTCTGTGAGACACCCTCGATGCGCCGCGTCAAGTCGGTGTACCGCAGGGTTCCTTCGAGGAGGGCGTCCACGACGAGGATCGTCCACTTGCCGGAGATGTGGTCGAGGACCTGGCGCGTCGGGCACTTTGCGGAGTAGACGTCGGCAGGTAGTCCGGATGCTTCCACCGTGGTCTTCATGCCGGGAGAGTAGCGCACCAAAAGGTGCCCTCTTCCCGATGGAGAGTCACTCTCCAATAGTGAGTGACATGACGAGCCACACGATGTCCGTCGCAGAGGCGATCCGCACCCGCCGCACCGTCCGCCACTACCGGCCCGACCCGATTCCGCCGAGCACGCTCGAAGCGCTCCTTGATCTCGCGGTCGAGGCCCCCACCAGCTGGAACCTGCAGGACCGGTCGATCGTCGTGGTGTCCGCAGAAGAAGGCCGTGCGGGGCTGGCACGGGCCACCGGAGGCCAGCCCCAGCCCCAAGAGGCCCCGGTCGTACTGGTCTTCGTCGCCGAGCCGCAGTCCTGGCGTGATGACCACAGCGACGTCTATGAGCAGGCGCGGCGCAGCGGAGCGTGGAACGACGAGTTCATCGCGATGTTCTCCGCCGCGTCGAGGGCCTTCCAGGAGGATCTCGATCGGCGCGGTCTGCTTCGGGAGTACGCGGTCAAGGACGCCGTGATCGCGGCCTCGTTCCTGATGCTGGCCGCTACGGAGATGGGCCTGGCGACCTCGCCCATGAACGGTTGGGACGAGGTCGAAGTGAAGAAGGTGATCGGGATCGACGGCCGTGACGACCTGGCCATCGCCCTGTTGGTCTCGGTCGGCTACCCGGCGGAGGAACGGCGCCATCCAGGTCGGCGTGCCACGGAGCGCAACGTCTTCCGCGGATCGCACGGGCCCCGCGGCGCGGGGGATACCGCACGACAGGAACAAGTGATCTCCACCAGTACACCGGGCGCAGCCCGCGCAGGTAGCTGACCTGTAGCTCACGGAGGGGACCGGCCTTGGGCCGGTCCCCTCCGTCAGTGGGGGATGCGGCGGGCCGGGCGGGTGACGGTCTCCTCACGGAAGGCCGCGATCTCGGAGTGGACCTGGCGCATCAGGTGGGTGTCCTCGATGCGGTCCAGGTAGAGGCAGCGGGCGGCCAGACCGGGCAGGTCGAAGGCGAAGCACAGGGACATCAGCGGGTTCACGAACAGCTCGCTGCCGCGGGTCCGCTCGGTGAAGTGGACGTCGCCGAACGAGCCGCGGACGGCAGCGGCGATGGAACCGTTGACGATGCTGGGCCGCTCCGGGGTGTTCTCCTGGGCGTGGGCCACCGCGTCCAGGAAGAGGGCGCCCTCGCGGGTGGCGCGGGGGATCGAGAACGCGCCCAGGTACGCCCCGTCGCGCTCCAGCGCCGCGATGTTCTCCAGGACCAGGGCGTGGCTGACCCCGTGGTGGGCGTCCACGCCGAAGCCGACCGAGACGACGAGCCGTTCGGGTACGTCGTCGAGTGCGGCCAGTGCGGCGACGCTGGTCAGGTCCTCCTCGGGGGTGCCGAGGCCGGCTTCGTCGCCGCGCATCAGGATGTCCGTGCCGCCGTCCACCAGCACGACGGCGTCGATCCGGTGGAGGTCGATCAGCGCCCGGTAGGCGGCGCGCAGCGGCTGCACCCCGACCTGGGGGAACGCGTACACCGTGGCCGGGTAGCCGTGCAGCCCGAGCCAGCGGGCCAGCGTCCGTTCCGGGAAGTAGGCCTGGTGGGGGGCGGTTTCGGGGGTGACGGCGGCGAGGTCGGGGGCCGCCCAGTCCTCGACGGGCAGGCCCGCGAGCGCGCTGAAGGAGAGGTTCGCCAGGTGGACCTCCTTGCCCTGGTGCAGGAGGGAGAGGGCGATCGGGAGGCCGGCGTAGATGTCGAATCCGCCGCCCGCGCCGGCGATCAGGATGCGCTCGGCTTCGGCGAGCCGGGCGAAGAGCGGGTTGGTGTGCAGGGCCGTCATGGTGATCATTGTGCGCAGCGGGCGCGATCGGGTGCCCGGAGTTTCACGAGCGGGTGCGGGAGCGGGGGAGACATGTGGAGCGGTGACGAGCTGGATCTCGATGCCTATCTGGCGCGGATAGGCTACGACGGGCCCGTCGGGGACGACGGGGAACTCCGGCCGGACCTCGAGACGTTGTACGCAGTGCACCGGGCCCACACCGGCGCCATCACCTTCGAGAACCTGGACGTGCTGCTCGGCCGCCCCGTCGAGCTGGGCGTCAAGGCCCTGGAGGACAAGCTCGTGCACGGCCGCCGCGGCGGCTACTGCTACGAGCAGAACTCGCTGCTGGCCGCTGCCCTGGAGCGGATCGGCTTCGAGGTGTCCGGGCGCGGCGCCCGCAACCGCACCCGGGGGGACACCCTGCTCGCGGTGACGCACGCCGTCCTCGTCGCCACCGTCGAAGGGGAACCCTGGCTGTGCGACGCCGGGTTCGGCCACCAGGGCCCGCGCGAGCCCGTCCCGCTCGCACGGCCCGGAGCCGAAGTCGTGCAGGGGGACTGGACGTACGCCGTCCGCGAGGAGGGCGACGGGATCCTCGCGCTGTGCATGCTGCGCGAGGGGACCTGGCGGGACCTGTACGCGTTCTCCCCGCAGCCCTACTACCCCGTCGACTACGTCCTGCTCAACCACTACAGCTCTTCCCACCCCCGCTCCGCCTTCGTCGGACAGGTGATCGTCCAGCACCCGGGCGCTCCCGTCCGCCGGGCGCTCGTGGGGCGGGAGCTCAGCCGCCTGTATCCGGAAGGGCGGGTCGAGCGGCAGTCGGTGGCCCCCGACGAGCTGCTCGCGCTGCTCGACCGGGAGTTCGGGCTTCGGCTGTCCGGGCGGGATGCGGAGGAACTGGCGCGGATCAACCGCCATATGGACTGACCGGGGCCGCGCCGGGCCCGTACGATGGCGCGGTGCTGGTCAAGTGGATTCGCTGCACGGTGACGGACCGACGCGGGTTCGAGCGCGGGCAGCGCAAATGGGCGGGGCTGCCTGGCGAGCCGGGATTCCGGGGACAGGGCGGCGGCTGGAGCCGGGGGAGGCAGGGGGTCGCGCATGTCTTTGCGTTCTGGGAGAGCCGCTCCTTCTACGACTCCTTCATGGCCCGGTCGTACGACCGGCTGGCCGCGGCCCAGACCGGCACGTACACCAACGCCCGGGTCACGCTCTTCGACCACCGCTTCGACGTGAAGACCGGCTTCGAGCCGCGGTTCACCGACGCGGACGTGGTGCGCGTGGCCCACACCCGGGTGCGGGAGGGCCGCGTGGACCACTTCGCCCTCATGCAGGAGAAGGTGTGGAACCCCGCCATGGCCGGCTCGCCCGGAATGATCCGGGGCCTCTTCGGGGAGGCGCCGGGCCGGGAGTTCCTCGTGCTGTCGATGTGGCACGCCGCTGCCGAACACGGCAAGTACCGTCAGGAACGGGTCGAGCGGCTGTCGCTGCGCGCCCAGACCGAGGCCGACGTGGAAGCCCTCACCGGTGACGTCGTCGACCTCGAATCGTCCTGGACGGTATGACCGTACGACGATCGGCGGGCCCGACCGGCGTGCCCGGGTGCTGGACCCGCCGGTGGCCGAATAGGGTCATGGAATGGCACGACCACGGCGCATCGTCCTTGTCCGGCACGGGGAATCGGAGGGCAATGCCGACGACACGGTGTACGAGCGGGAGCCCGACCACGCCCTGCGCCTGACCCGCCGGGGGCACGAAGAGGCCGCGGAGGCGGGCGTACGGCTGCGCGAGCTGTTCGGCGACGAAGCCGTCAGCGCGTACGTCTCCCCCTACCGCCGTACCCTGCAGACGTTCCGGGAGCTGCGGCTGGACCCGGGGCGGGTCCGGATGCGCGAGGAGCCGAGGCTGCGCGAGCAGGACTGGGGGAACTGGCAGGACCGGGCCGACGTCCGGCTGCAGAAGGCGTACCGCGACGCGTACGGGCACTTCTTCTACCGCTTCGCGCAGGGCGAGTCCGGCGCGGACGTGTACGACCGGGTCGGCTCCTTCCTCGAGAGCCTCTACCGCAGCTTCGAGGCTCCGGACCATCCGCCGAACGTGCTGCTCGTGACGCACGGTCTGACCATGCGGCTGTTCTGCATGCGCTGGTTCCACTGGTCGGTGGCCGAGTTCGAGGCGCTCTCCAACCCCGGGAACGGCGAATTCCGGGTGCTTCTGCTGGGTCCGGACGGCCGATACCGGATGGACCGCCCATTTGAGCGGTGGACCACACCGGAGCCTTATGACCTGGACGGCTAAAGTGACGCGGGATGACCGCTGACTCCTCCTCCGAAAGGCGCTACGCACGCGCCATGGCCAGCCTCCGCGGGCTGGCTCTGGGTGACGCCCTGGGCTCCCAGTACTTCGTCCCCGTGAACTACCCCCTCCTCAAGCGCCGCGAGCTGCCCGCCGGCACCGAAACCTGGCAGTGGACCGACGACACCGAGATGGCCTGCTCGGTGGTCGCCGTCCTCGCCGCGCACGGACGCATCGACCAGGACGCCCTGGCGAGCTCCTTCGCCCACCACCACGACTTCGACCGCGGCTACGGGCCCGCCGTGAACCGGATGCTGCGCCTCGTCCGGGAGGGCGAGGACTGGCGCACGCTGGCCGCCGAGCTGTTCAACGGGCAGGGCTCGTGGGGCAACGGCGCAGCCATGCGCATCGCGCCGCTGGGCGCCTGGTACGCCGACGACCCCGAGCAGGCCACGCACCAGGCGGAGATCTCCGCCTACACCACCCACCAGCACCGCGAGGCGGTGTGCGGGGCGATGGCCGTCGCCGCGGCGGCCGCACTGGCGGCGGCTCCGGCCGGTCCGCCGAAGGCCGCCGACCTGCTGGACGGGGTGATCGCGCTGGTTCCGCGCAGCGCCGTGGGAGCGGGGCTGCGGCGGGCGCGGGACATGCTGGACTACGGCGACGCGACCACGGTCGCGGCGGTGCTGGGCTGCGGGCGGCGCACGAGCGCCCACGACACCGTGCCGTTCGCCCTGTGGTCGGCGGCACGGTCGCTGGACGACTACGAGCGGGCGTTCTGGACTACCGCGCAGGTGGGCGGCGACGTCGACACGACCTGCGCGATCGTCGGCGGGGTGCTGGGGGCGCGCGGGGACGCGGTGCTGCCCGCCGCCTGGCTGGCCCGTACGGAGGCCCTGCCGGCCTGGCTGCCGGAGACGGCGGCGCGTTAGCCGACGGCGCGGTGCCCCGTGGCCGGGTGGCGTTGCGGCCTGGTGGCCGGGCCGCGGGAGCGGGCATCGGTGGCGGGCGTCCGCAGGGGGGCGATACGCCCCTTTGCCATTGTCACGGTCCTGCCACAGGGACCGCTCCGGCCTGGCTGAAACCGCACGTCACGGGCCTACCCTGTCCGCGCGCTGCCGCCTGCGTCGTGATGACGGGGGCGGCCGACAGGGGAGGGGAACCCGATGTCAGAGAACACCGACGCGGTGGCCGACGCCGCGGCCGGGAACGCGGCCGGAGGCTCGGCTGCCGATCCGGCGCAGCCGGCTCCGCCGAAGGGCGGGCCGGGCCATGGGCCGACCGGCGGGGCGGCGGCGGGCGTTGCGCCGACCGGGTGGGATCCCAAGGCGTGGCGGGCCTATCAAGTGCGGCAGCAGCGGGCCCAGTCCGGGGCGTGGTCCATCGCGCCGCTCGCCTGGGCCGAAGCCGCGCGGCCGGGGCAGGCCGGACCCGTGCCCACCGCTGTGCTGGTCTGCGCCGTCGTCGCCGGCATCGCCTCGGCCCTCTTCCTCGGCGACGGCCTGGGCCCCGGCCTGCTGCTCGCCGTCGTACCCGCCATCGCCGCCGCGTACGCCGCCGCCCGCGCGGCCCGGCGTACCGCCCGCCCCTGGACCCTGGTCTGGGCGATCGGCTGCATCGCGCTCCTCGCCGTACCGGCGCTCCGCGACGCCGGCTGGCCGTCCACCCTCGCGCTGTTCGCCGCCGTCCTGCTCGGCGCCCTGGCCCTGCACGGCAGCCGCACCTGGCCCGGCGTCCTGCTCAGCCCGCTCGGCTTCGTCGACGCCACCGTGCTCGGGATCCGCTGGGCCTGGAGCGGGCTGCGCTCGCGCGGCAGCGGGGTCGACCGGAGCCGGTGGCTGCCCGTGGCCAAGGCAGCGCTGGTGGCCGTGGTCCTGCTGGTGCTCTTCGGCGCCCTCTTCGCCTCCGCCGACGCCGCCTTCGCGGACCTGCTGAACGGGCTGACCCCCGACGTCTCCCTCGGCGACAGCCCGGTGCGCTTCCTGCTGTTCCTGCTCGGAGCCCTCCTCGCACTCGCCGCCGCCCGCGCCGCCGCGGCCCCCTCGCGCTGGGACCGGATCCGGGTGGCGCCCGGAAAGCCGCGCTCCCGTGTCGAATGGGCGCTTCCGCTCGTCGTGCTCAACCTGCTGTTCGCCGGCTTCAACGCCGTCCAGCTGGCCGTCCTGTTCGGCGGCTACGACAAGGTCCTGGAGAGCACCGGGCTCACCTACGCCGAGTACGCCCGCCAGGGCTTCTGGCAGCTGCTCTGGGCCACCCTGCTCACCCTCGCCGTGATCGCACTCGCCCTGCGCTGGGCCCCGCGCGCCGGAGCCGGCGACCGGCGGTTCGTCCGCGTCGTGCTGGGCACGCTGTGCGCGCTGACCCTGGTCGTGGTCGCCTCCGCGCTGCGCCGGATGGACCTGTACGTGGACGCGTACGGACTGACCCGGCTGCGCGTGTCGGTGGCCGCGATGGAGCTCTGGCTCGGGCTGGTGATCGTACTGATCATGGCTGCCGGGGTGTTCGGCACCCGCCGGCTGCCGCGCGCGGTCGCAGGCAGCGCGGCCGCCGCCGTCCTGGCGTTCGGGCTGCTGTCCCCGGACGGGATGGTCGCCGAGAGGAACGTGGCCCGCTTCCAGGAGGACGGCAAGATCGACCTGGCGTACTTCCAGTCCCTGTCGGCGGATGCGGTGCCCGCCCTGGACCGGCTGCCCGAACCCCGCCGCTCCTGCGCCCTGCGCGGCATCAACAACGAGCTGTCGAGGAGCGGTCGGGTGCCCTGGTACGCGATGAGCCTCGGCGAGTACCGGGCCCGGCAGATCCTCCGCGAGCGCCCGGTGAAGGCCTCGTACGAGGTCTGCTCGAGCCTGGGCACCTTCCACAGCCGCACCGGTTAGCCGCCCGGCGGCGGTCGTACGAGGGCCCGGGCGCGGGATCAATTCCCCGCGCCCGGGCCTCCGTATGCCGGACCGGGGCACTGCTTCCGGCCGCCGGACCGGGCTCAGGCGGCCGGACCGGCCTCCGCGGCGGCGCCGTTGAGGGCCTCCAGGTCGCTCTTGCGCACCCGGATCACCAGCAGCGCGGTGGCCAGGGCGAGCGCGGCCATGGCGACGGCCGCGATGAACGCGGTGGAGATGCCCTGGGTGAGGACGAGGTCACCCCAGGGGTCGGGCAGCCGCCCGGTCTCCTTGAACGCCGCCATCTGATCGGGGTCCGCGTGGGCCATGAAGTCCGGGACCTGCTTCTCACCCTCGCTCCGGCTGGCCGTGCCGAAGACGGTGACCAGGATCGACAGCCCGAGTGAGCCGCCGACCTGCTGGCTGGCGTTGAGCAGCCCGGACGCCGCGCCCGCCTCCCGCTGGTCGACCCCGGAGACGGCGGTGAGGGTGAGCGTCACGAAGTTCAGGCCCATGCCGAAGCCGAAGACCAGCATCGGCCCGAGGACTCCGGAGACGTACGAGCTGTCGGTGCGGATGAGGGTCAGCCAGGCCAGTCCGATGCCGGTGAGTCCGGATCCGGCGACCATGAACGGCTTGGGGCCGAAGCGCGGCAGGAACCGCTGCGAGAGGCCGGCGGCGGTGACGATCGCGACGGTCACGGGCAGGAAGCCGAGCCCCGACTGGATCGGCGAGAAGCCCAGCACGTTCTGGACGAACTGGACGATGAAGAAGAACATGCCGAACATCGCGGCGGCGAGGCCGAGCATGATCAGGTAGGTGCCGGCGCGGTTGCGGTCGGCGAACATCCGCAGCGGGATGATCGGCTCGTGGGCCCGCGACTCGATGGCCACGAAGAGCGCGAGCAGGACGACGGCCGCGGCGAAGGAGGCGAGGGTGAGCCCGTCGCGCCAACCGTCCTCGGAGGCGCGGATGAACCCGTAGACGAGCGAGGCCATGCCGCCGGTGGACGTGAGCGCCCCCGCGATGTCGAACCGGCCCGGGTGGCGTTCGGACTCGGTGATGTAGAGCGGGGTGAGCACGGCGATCAGCAGGCCGATCGGCACGTTGACGAAGAGCACCCAGCGCCAGTCGAGCCACTCGGTCAGCATCCCGCCGGCCAGCAGGCCGATCGCGCCGCCGCCCGCGGAGACGGCGGCGAACACCCCGAACGCCCGGTTGCGCTCGGGTCCTTCGGCGAACGTGGTGGTGATCAGGGCCAGCGAGGTCGGCGAGGCGATCGCGCCGCCGACCCCCTGCAGTGCGCGGGCGGCGAGCAGTTGCCAGGGCTCCTGCGCGAAGCCGCCGAGCAGGGACGCCAGGGTGAAGACCAGGATTCCGGTCAGGAACACGCGGCGCCGGCCGAGGATGTCGCCGGCCCGGCCGCCGAGGAGCAGGAGGCCGCCGAAGGCCAGCGTGTACGCGCTGATGACCCAGGACAGGTCGGTGGTGGAGAAGGAGAGGGCGGTCTGGATGTGCGGGAGTGCGATGTTCACGATCGTCGCGTCGAGGACGACCATCAGCTGGCAGGCGGCGATGACCGTGAGGGCCACGCCCGGGCGGCCTTCCCGGCGGGCCGCGCCCGGTATCCGGGGCGTGGCGAGTTGAGAGCCTTTCACCGTGGAACCCCCCATAGTGAAATAGTGAACGCATTCGTTCACTGCGGGTCCACGGTAGGAGGCCCTTGATAGTGAACGCAACCGTTCACTAAGGCTGAAAACGCGTGCGAGGGGCGCGTGGGTCGGTCGGAGGTAGAGGTGATGGTGGGTTCGCGCTGGTCAGCGACGTCGCCGGGGCGCAGGCGGGGCCCGGAACTCGAACGGGCGATTCTCGAAGCGGCGTTGGAGCAGCTCAGCACCGTGGGCTGGAACGCGCTCACCATGGAGGGCGTCGCGGCCTGCGCGCACACCGGCAAGGCGGCGGTGTACCGGCGCTGGCCCTCGAAGGCGGACCTGGTGGCCGACGTGCTGCGGACCGGACTGCCGCCGATCGGTGGGATCGCCGACCACGGATCGATCCGGGGTGACCTCGTCCGGTTGTGTGTGCGGATGCGGGACGTGATGGAGTCGCGGGCCGGCCAGGCGCTGCGTGCCGTCCTTCACGAATGCGACCACGCCCATGCGGGGCGGTTCCACGACGTCATCCGGGCGGGGCTGCACGAGCCCGCCCACCGGTTGATCAGGGAGCTTGTCCAGCGGGGGATCGAGCGGGGAGACGTGCGACCGGATGCGACCGGTCCGTTCGTCGCCGACGTCATTCCGGCGATGATGATGTACGGCGCGAAGGTGTGCGGGAGCGAATGGAAGGATCAGGACATCACGGAAATGGTCGATCAGGTGATGGTGCCGCTGCTCAGGGCGTGAGATGCCGTACCGGCTCCACCCGGGCCGGGGTGTGCAGGCGGCTCGGGGCGGCGTACCCTTGCTGGCGCCATGCCGTACGAAGCACCCACCCACACCGTCGAACGCTCCCTCCGTGCAACCACCGGCGCCAAGATCATCGCCGGGGTCGACGAAGTCGGACGAGGGGCCTGGGCCGGTCCGGTCACCGTGTGCGCGGCGATCACCGGTCTGCGCCGGCCGCCCGCAGGGCTCACCGACTCCAAACTGCTCACCCAGAAACGACGCGACGCGCTCCTCGACGTCCTGGAGACCTGGGTCACCGCCTACGCCCTGGGGCACGCCTCCCCGGAGGAGATCGACGAACTCGGCATGACCGCCGCCCTGCGGCTCGCCGCGGAGCGCGCCCTCGTGGCGCTGCCCGTGCGGCCCGACGCGGTGATCCTCGACGGCAAGCACGACTATCTCGGTTCGCCCTGGCGGGTTCGTACGGTGATCAAGGGCGACCAGTCCTGCGTCGCCGTCGCGGCGGCCTCGGTGATCGCCAAGGTCAGGCGCGACCGCATGATGGCCGAACTCGGCCAGCAGGGCGGCGGCTGCGTGGAGTTCGCCTTCGGCGACAACGCCGGATACCCCTCGCCGGTGCACCGGGCCGCGCTCGAGGAGCTGGGGCCCACCCCGTACCACCGGCTCTCGTGGTCGTACCTCGACGGGCTGCCCAAGTGGCGCCACCTCAAGAAGGTGCGCCGCAGCGAGGAGTCGGTGGAGCTGGAAAACGGAGGCCAACTCGGCTTCGATTTCTGATCGCACCCACGTGCCACCCGCCGGTACGTTTCGTACCGGTGTTTGATAGACATCAACTCATGCCTCTCACCCCCGAGGAGCCTCAGATTCACGAGAGTGCCCAGGGTCCCCGCGTCACGCCGGCTGCGAGCCGCACCGCGCAGACCCCCCGCCCCGTACCCGGTCCGCGTCCCGCCGCCGTGCCGCGGCCCGGACGCCCCGGTCCCTCCCCCGCAGCGGCAAGCCGCGCAGGAGGTGCCGCAAGGCCCGCCCCGCCCGCCCAGCGTGCGCCGCAGGCCACCCCCGGACCCGTTCCCGCCGCCCCCACCGCACCGTCCGTCTCCGCGGCGGTGCCGCAGATCCAGCTGATCCCGGCCTCCGCCGAGGGTGCGCTGGACGCGGCCGAAGAGGCCGTCGACCTGCTGCTCGACACCGGGCGCGCGCCCGGCGACATCCTGGTGCTGACCACCGGCGACCCGCACCCGTGGGCCGCTCACGAGCTGTCCTTCGGCGAGGCCGCGTACTGGGCCCTGCATGATGCCGAGGACGACGTCTTCTACGCGGACGCGGCGCAGGCCAAGCGCGCCGCGGGCCGTCCCGTCGTGGTCTTCGCGGCCAACGGCGGACCGGCCGAGGCGACCGCCGCCGCCCTGCCGACCGCGCTGACGCGGGCCGGTGCGCTGCTCATCGTGTGCGGCGACCCGCAGCAGATCAACTCCGTGCTGGGCACGGGCGTCTGACGCCCCGTGCCCCGGCGCGGGCGAGGGGGTGTCCGGCGGAGCCGGCCCCGTTGACGCCCGAGGCCTGACCTGCCGTACGCCCGCTCCAGGGTGTGCGGCCGTGAGGGCTGCCCGCGGGCGGGCCGGCGTACGGGTGCGGCGGGCTCAGCGTGCGGCGGTACGGCGCAGGACCTCGGTCGCGCCGCCGCCGGTGCGCAGGGACACCGCGGGGAACTCGGCCACGGTGTCGCCGAGGCGCTCGCGCCGTGATTCGGAACTGGGCCGCCGGCCGCCCCGGCCTTCGCCCAGCACCTGCCAGCCGCCGCGGGTCAGCGTGATGTACGCGCCGCAGCGCAGCCCGTGCAGGGTGCAGGCGTCCCGCAGCCCCCACATCCAGGCGCCGTCCTCCTCGGTCCACCGCTCGTCGCCCTCGCGGCAGTACAGCAGGACCGCCGTCCGCACCGGGGTCCGGCGCCGCAGGTCGTGCGGGATGACCCGGCGCAGCGCGGAGAGCAGGGCGTTGCGGTACTCCCAGCCGTCGGCCGAGGCCGAGCGCTGGACGAAGGAGGCGCTCGCGACGAGCTGCTCCTCCGGCCCGAGGACGGCGATCACCGCCGTCGAGGGCACCGGTCCGTGCCGGGAGTGCAGCCCGCTGACCACCTCGCGCGGATTGCGCAGCAGGGGGATGTCCGACGACGTCCACTCGGCGGGTTCCAGCAGTCGGCCGTGCCGGCTGGCGCCGCCGGCTGCCTGTGTCAGAGGCGTGGTCGAGGGCCGGGCGAATCCGAAGGTCACGGTCCTCCCTTCGGGTACACGCCCGCGGACGGGCACAGCTGAAGTGCGGGCACGCCGCGGCGCGGCCCAGGAGAGCGCCGTCGAGCCGAGCGGGAGCACTCCAATTCTCGCGTGGCCCGTGAGCATGCGGCAACGAGCAATTGGCGCCGCCGACCGGAATTCGCCGGTATGCCGTTCATATCCTTGCCCCGTCACACCGAAGATGACTCATTCGGCTACGGCCGAAGCCGCGCAGTACCAGTGGAGGCACTCGCTACGGGCCAGAGTCGACGGCGGCGCCAGGGTCCCGGTCCAGGCCTGGTGGAGGCGCGCTCCCCGGTGGAGCCCGCGCGCGCCGTACGAGGGGTTGGCCATCCGCGACGAGCTCGTCACGTTGGGTGAATTGGCCGTTTGTCCGCGCCATCGGGTTGCATGGGGGCATGGACAACCTGGAGCTCCGCACCGAAGCCGATGCCGTCCTCGCCGAGCTCGTGGGCGCGCCGGGAGGCTCGGCGCGGCTGCGGGAGGACCAGTGGCAGGCGGTCGCGGCCCTGGTGGAGGAGCGCCGGCGGGCCCTGGTGGTGCAGCGCACCGGCTGGGGCAAGTCGGCGGTGTACTTCGTCGCCACCGCCCTGCTGCGACGGCGCGGATCCGGCCCCACGGTGATCATTTCGCCGCTGCTTGCGCTGATGCGCAACCAGGTCGAGGCGGCGGCGCGGGCCGGTATCCAGGCGCGCACCATCAACTCGGCCAACCCGGAGGAGTGGGACACGATCTACGAGGAGGTCGAGCGCGGCGAGACCGACGTCCTCCTCGTCAGCCCGGAACGCCTCAACTCCGTGGACTTCCGCGAGCAAGTGCTGCCCAAGCTCGCGGCCACCACCGGCCTGCTGGTGGTCGACGAGGCGCACTGCATCTCCGACTGGGGCCACGACTTCCGCCCCGACTACCGCCGGCTGCGGGCCATGCTCGGCGACCTCGCCCCCGGTGTGCCCGTCCTGGCCACCACCGCGACCGCCAACGCCCGTGTCACCGCGGACGTGGCGGAGCAGTTGGGAACGGGCGCCGGCGAGGCCCTGGTGCTGCGCGGCCCGCTGGACCGCGAAAGCCTGCGTCTGGGCGTGGTGCAGTTGCCGGACGCCGCGCACCGGCTGGCCTGGCTCGCCGAGCACCTGGACGAGCTGCCCGGCTCGGGGATCATCTACACGCTGACGGTGGCCGCGGCCGAGGAGGCCGCCGCGTTCCTGCGGCAGCGCGGCTTCCCGGTGGCCTCGTACACGGGGAAGACGGAGAACGCCGACCGGCTGCAGGCCGAGGTCGACCTGATGGAGAACCGGGTCAAGGCGCTGGTCGCGACGTCGGCGCTGGGCATGGGCTTCGACAAGCCCGACCTGGGGTTCGTGATCCACCTCGGCTCGCCGTCCTCGCCGATCGCCTACTACCAGCAGGTCGGCCGCGCCGGGCGCGGTGTGGAGCACGCCGAGGTGCTGCTGCTGCCGGGCAAGGAGGACGAGGCCATCTGGCGCTACTTCGCCGATACCGCCTTCCCGCCCGAGGCCCAGGTACGCCAGACCCTGTCGGCCCTCGCCGATGCGGGACGGCCGCTGTCCGTACCGGCCCTGGAAGCGGCGGTGGAGCTCCGGCGCACCCGGCTGGAGACGATGCTCAAGGTGCTCGACGTGGACGGAGCCGTCAAGCGCGTGAAGGGCGGCTGGAGCTCCACCGGCCGGGAGTGGACGTACGACTCCGAGCGGTACGCATGGGTCGCCCGCCAGCGAGCCGCCGAGCAGCAGGCCATGCGCGACTACGTGGGCACGTCCGGCTGTCGGATGGAGTTCCTGCGCCGGCAACTGGACGACGAGGGGGCCGCCCCCTGCGGCCGGTGCGACAACTGCGCGGGCGCCTGGGCCGATTCCTCCGTGTCGGCGGAGACGCTGAGCGGGGCGACGAAGGAGCTGGACCGCCCGGGGGTGGAGGTGGAGCCGCGCCGGATGTGGCCGACGGGCATGTCCGCACTGGGCATCAACCTCAAGGGACGCATTCCGGTCGGCGAGCAGTGCTCCACCGGGCGCGCCCTCGGCCGGCTCTCGGACATCGGCTGGGGCAACCGCCTGCGCCCGCTGCTGGCCGAGAACGCACCTGACGGACCGGTCCCCGACGACGTCCTGCACGCGGCGGTGGCGGTCCTCGCCGACTGGGCGCGCTCTCCGGGTGGCTGGGCACCCGACGTCCCGGACGCCTCCGCCCGGCCCGTGGGCGTCGTGGCCGTGCCGTCCCTCACCCGTCCGCAGCTCGTCGGCTCCCTCGCGGAAGGGATCGCGAGCATCGGCCGCCTCCCGTACCTGGGCACCCTGACCTACGCCGGACCGGACGGCGCGCACGGAGCACGCCGCAGCAACTCCGCCCAGCGCCTCAGGGCGCTGTCCGGCACGTTCGCCGTATCCGATGAACTGGCCGCCGCCCTGGCGCAGTCGCCCGGGCCCGTCCTTCTCGTGGACGACTACTCCGACTCCGGCTGGACCCTCGCGGTCGCCGCGCGCCTGCTGCGCCAGGCGGGCAGCGGGCCGGTCCTTCCGCTGATCCTGGCGACGGCGGGCTGACGTTTCAGACCGGACGGAGACGACCTGCGTGGCGGCGAACGCATCGCGTTCCGGCTGCGCGCCGTGGCCGAACGGGTGCTGCGCGAGGGCGGCGCCCGGCGCGCCGCGACACCGCACACCGGGCCGGTCGATGGGCGGAGTTGACGGTGCGGGCGTGGGTCGGTGATCTGCGTTCATGCACCCATGCAACGCGATGGTTCCGACATCGCGCCAATGGCGCCCCGAACCTGTGGATATTGAACCGTCAACAGTTATCCACAGGGGTTTCGGGATCCGATCGTCCGCGGGACCGTCGGGGCATGACGAACGACCGCGAATCACGCACCCCGTCCGACCGCCCCTCCATCAGCCCGTCCGGACCCGCCCTCGACCCTCGGATCACCCTGCGCAGCCCGGCCGAACTGGCCGACGCGCTGCCCTACATGCTCGGTTTCCATCCCACCGACTCCCTCGTCATGGTGACCGTGCACGGCGAGGGCGGGCGCTTCGGCGGCCGGCTCCGCGTCGGCATCCCCTCGGCCCCGGCGGAGTGGGAGGACACCGCCCGGCAGGTCGCCGACTGCCTGGTCCGGGGCAGCGAACGGCGCGGCGACAAGCCCGACGGCATCGTCGTCTTCCTCTGCCAGGACCCGGCCGACGGCGAGAGCGGCCAGCGGGTGATGACCCGGCTGCGGCCGCTGGCCCAACGCATCCGGCTGGCCTGCGGTGCGCTCGACGTGCCGGTGATGGAGGCGCTCTGCATCTCCGGCGGGCGGTACTGGTCCTACTGCTGCCCCGACGAGCGGTGCTGCCCGGCCGAGGGCAGCCCTCTGGCCGCGACCGGCACCTCGGTGATGGCGGCGACGGCCACCTTCGCCGGGCTCCAGGTCCGGGGTTCCCTCCGGGAGATCGAGGGCCGGCTGACACCGCTGCGCGGCGGTGTGGCGATGGAGATGGAGCGGGCCCTGGACCGGGCGGCCGCCGCCCTCGTGCCGAAGATCCTCGACGGGGCCACCCGGCAGGAGGTCGGTGCGGAGACCGTCACGCTGGCCCGCACCCTGATGCGGCGGATGACCCTCGCCCCGCCCGTCGAGGGCGGCCCCGGAGCCGACGAGTGGGACGACGCCCTGCTCGGCCACGACGAGGCCGCCACCGTGATCCTCGGCCTCCAGGACCGCGAGATCCGGGACGTCGCGGCCGAGTGGATGGAGGGCGAAGAAGCAGCCCCCGCGCTGCGGTTGTGGCGGGCGCTGGCCCGCCGCTGCGTCGGGGCCTACGGGGAGCACGCGGCGGCCCCGCTCACGCTCGCCGGCTGGGTCTCGTGGTCCACCGGCGACGAGCCGACCGCCCGGATCGCCCTCGCGCTGGCCTTGCGGGCCGATGCCGAGTACCGCTTCGCCCAACTGCTCCACCACGCCTGCAACGAGGGCATCGACCCGGAGGGGCTGCGGTCCTGCCTGCGGGAGGAGAGGCGGCGCCGGGAACCCCGCCGCAAGCGTGCAGCCGCCACCACCCGCCCGCCGGGCCGCCGGGCGACGCAGCCCCGCCGCGCGTCGCGCCGCACCGCGGGGAGCGAACAGTGAGCCGGGGCCGGGGCCGGAACGGGGGGTGGGCTCGGCGACGGGGTGCGGGTCCGGGCCGCGACGGCGGGACTCCCGTGCGGCGGATCCGGGACGCCGCGATCACCGCCCTGCGGCGGCGACTGCGTCACCGGCACGGCCCAGTCAGGGCGCAGCCGCCCCCGGGGCCCGTGACCCGGGCGGGGGCGGGGGCGTTCAGCTGGAGGGTGGCGGGGGCCCGGCCGCGCCGCCGCCCAGCGAAACCGGCCGGAGCGCAGACAGCCCAGACAAGGCGACCCATGGCCCTCTCCGTACCGCCCGCCCGCAGGACCGAGTTGCCGCCCGTGCACGGCGCCGTCATCTGCGTCGCCGCGCCCTGCCTGGTCATCTCACCGGAACACGGCCAGCTGACCGGACGGGGGATCGACGGGATCTACCGCTCCGGGCGGCGGCTGCTGTCCCGTTGCGTGCTCCGGGTCGGCGGCCGGGACCCGGTCGCCGTCCAGGGGCGCAGCCTCGGCCCCGACCGGGCCTCTTTCACCGCCACCGTCCGTACCGGGGCCGAAGCGGGCCCCGACCCCGACATCGGCGTGGAACGGGTCCGGCACGCGGACGGCACCGAGCGGATCACCCTGCGCAGTTTCACGGCCCGGCCGATGCGCGTCCCGGTGGAGGTGGCGCTCGGCACCGACCTGGCGGAGCTGGCCGCGGTGGCCGCCGGCCGGACCCGGCCCGAACTGCCGGCCGGGGTGCATGCCGCCGGGCTGCGCTGGAGCACCGGGGAGGCGCAGGCCGTCACCGCGGCCGAGCCGGCTCCGGACGACGCCCTCGCCTCGGCGGGACTGCTGCGCTGGCAGCTCGAGCTGGGGCCGGGGGAGTCCCGCACCATCGAGCTGCGGACCACGCAGGACCGCACGGCGCGGGCGCCGGCCGGGCAGGTGGCCAATCCCCTGGCCGACGCCCGGGCCGAGAGCGACGACCCGCGGGTCGAGGCCTGGTTCCGCACGAGCGTCGAGGACCTCGGCGCGCTGCTGATGCGGGACCGAGAGGAGCCGGCCGCCGCGTTCGCCGCGGCCGGGGTGCCGTGGCGGCTCGGACTGGCCCCGGCGGAGTCCCTCTGGGCCGCCCGGATGGCGCTGCCGCTCGGGACCGGGCTCGCAGCGGCCACCCTGCGCACCCTCGCCCGGACCCAGACCGGCGGCCGCGGCCCCGACGCCGGGAAGATCCCGGGGCCGCTGCGCGGGGCGGGTCCGCAGCTGCCGCCGGGGTGCACCGGCACCGAGGCGACCCTCGCCTTCCCGGCGGTCCTCGCGGAGGCCCGGTGCTGGGGGCTGCCCGAGGAGGAGGTGGCCCGGCTCCTCCCCGCGGCCGAGCGGTGCCTGGACTGGCTGCGCGGAGCCCTGGGGCAGGACGGGTTCCTGGCCGATCCCGATCCCGGTCCGCGTCGCTGCGAGACCCAGGCTCACGCACACCGGGCCGCGCTGCTCGGGGCCGACCTGCTCGCCGGCTGCGGGCGGCCCGGCGCCGAGGAGTGGCGGGAGCGGGCGGCCGCGCTGCGGCAGCGCTTCCGGGAGGCGTTCTGGATCGACGGCCCGGACGGCGGACGGCCCGCGGCGGCCCTGCACCCCGACGGGCGGCCGCTGCCCCGCCTGACGGGGGCCGCCGCCCACCTCCTGGACACCGGCCTGCTGAGCGGCGGCCGGCTCGCGCCGGGGCTGCTGGACCGGGTCCGCACCGAACAGCTCGCCCGCCTCCTCGGGGCCCCCGCCATGGATTCCGGATGGGGGCTGCGCAGCATGGCGTTCCGGGAGCCGGGCCACAACCCCTTCGGCCACCGCTCGGGCGCGGTGCGGGCGTACGAGAGCGCGGTGGCGGTCGCGGGGCTGGCCCAGGCCGGCTTCGAGAAGGAGGCCGCCGGACTGCTGCGGGGCCTGCTGGACGCTGCGGAGAGCTTCGGGTACCGGCTGCCGGAGATGTACGCCGCCGAGCAGCGCACGGTGGGCAGCGCCCCGCTTCCGCACCCGGCGGCCTGCCGCCCCGCGGCGGTGGCGGCGGCCGCCGGGGTCCATGCGCTGACCGCCCTCGCCGGGATCCGTCCCGACGCCCCTGCCGGCACGGTCGCCCTCGTCCCGCTGCCCGGTGCTCCCCTCGGCGCCCTCCGGTTCGCCGGACTGCGGGTCTCGGGGGAACCCTTCGCCGTCCGGATCAGTCGGCTCGGGCTCGCGATGGTGGAGGAGGCGGCCGATGCGCTCCAACTGGGCGGTTAGGTGGTGTCCGGCGGACCGGGGTCGGACACCCCCTGCTCACCGATGGCTGTCGTCGGGATCACGAAAGCTCTGTTTATCGTCAGGCAGACGACTATGATCGCGGCATGTCGCCCTACGACCCGTCGGCCTATCCGCCCTTCGCTGTCACCGTCGACCTGGTCGTGCTCACCGTGCGGCGTCACGCGCTCTGTGCGCTGGTCGTCCGGCGGGGTGAGCAGCCGTTCCAGGGACGCTGGGCCCTGCCCGGCGGCTTCGTGCGCGAAGACGAGGACCTGGCCGCGGCTGCGGCCAGGGAGCTCTCCGAGGAAACCGGCCTGTGTGCCCACGATCCGGCCGAGCCGGGCGCGGGGAACGGGGCGCACCTGGAACAGCTGGCCACGTACGGGGATCCGAAGCGGGATCCGCGCATGCGTGTCGTCAGCGTCGCGCATCTGGTCCTGGCTCCGGACCTGCCCGCGCCCCGGGCCGGCGGAGACGCCAACAGTGCGCGCTGGGCCCCCGTCGACGAGCTGCTGGCCGTCGAGGACGAGGCGGCCTCGGGGCTGGCCTTCGACCACGCCCGGATCCTCGCCGACGGCGTGGAGCGGGCCCGCTCCAAGATCGAATACTCCTCGCTGGCCACCGCGTTCTGCCCGCCCGCCTTCACCGTCGGCGAGCTGCGCCGGGTCTACGAGGCCGTGTGGGGAGTGGCTCTCGACCCCCGCAACTTCCACCGCAAGGTCACCGGGACCCCCGGGTTCCTGGTGCCGGCCGGAGGGACGACGACCCGTCAGGGCGGTCGGCCCGCCCAGCTGTTCCGGGCCGGCGGGGCGAACCTGCTCAACCCGCCCATGCTGCGCCCGGAAGTCTGAGGCCCCGCCACCAGCGCTTCGGCCACCCGCGCCCCCCACCCGCGCCCCCGCCACCCCCGCCCTCGCGCCCCCGGCCGTCGCCGACACGGCCGCGAACGCACCCTGGTTGCGCCGAAAATCGGACATATCGCGTTATCTTGTTTGCGGTACTCACGCTGCCGCAGAGCGGTCTCACCCCCCGCGAGAGAAGCGATGCTCCAGGCCATCGGACTCACCAGCAAACCCCGTCGAGACCTCCCGCCCCTCGTGGACGACCTCACCTTCGAGGCCCGCCCGGGGACCGTGACCGCCCTCCTCGGCGAACCGGGATCGGGCAAGACCACCGCGCTGCGGCTCATGCTCGAACTCGAACCGGGCCGCGGCGTCACCTACTTCCGCGGACGCCCGCTGCACCGGATCCCGCATCCCGGCCGTGAGGTCGGCGTGCTGCTCGGCGACGTCCCCGGCAATCCGGCGCGCACCGTCCGGGGCCAGCTGCGGATGCTGTGCGCCGCCGCCGGGGTGCCGGCCTCCCGGGCCGACACCATGATGGAGGTCGTCGGCATCGCGGGCCTGCGTGACCAGCGGCTCGGCTCGCTCTCGCTCGGCATGGACCGCCGGGTGGCGCTGGCCGCTGCGCTGCTCGCCGATCCCTGCACGCTGCTCCTCGACGAGCCCGCCGCCGGACTCTCGCCCCGCGAACGCGGCTGGCTGCACGGGCTGCTGCGTGGTCATGCCTCCCTCGGCGGTGCGGTGCTCTTCACCACCGACGACGCGAAGGAGGCCGCCCGCAGCGCGGACCGGGTCGTGAGCATCGAGGCGGGCCGGCTCGTCGCCGACCAGGACGCGGCCGACTTCGCCCGTACCCGGCTGCGGCCGCGGGTCGCCGTGCGCAGCCCGCACGCCGCCCGGCTGGCCGACGTACTCGGCCGCGAGGCCCGGGACGCCCAGCGTGCGGTGGAGATCGTCGAGGAGTCCGGCAGCCGCCTGTCGGTGTACGGCAGCAGTTGCGCGGAGGTCGGCGAAGCGGCGTTCCGGCACGGCGTGCTGGTCCACCAGCTCGCCGACGAGACCGGGGACGCCGGGGCGCCCTGCCCGCCCGTACCGCCGGTGCCGCAGGCGCGCACCGAGCCCGGCGCGGACCCTGCGGGCGACGCCGCCCCGGCCGACGCCGGGTCCCTGCCCGCCCAGGGCGGCCGTCGGTCGGCTGCCCGCAGCGGGATCCCGGCCTCGGCGGTACGCCGGGTCGGCGGGCCGCTGCGGCCGCTGCGCTACGAGCTGCGCCGGGTCTTCGGTACCGCCATGCCCGTCCTCACCGCGGTCGTCGTCGTCGCCGTCTCCGCCGTCACCGCCCTGGTGCTGGCCCGGGCCGGCGGCACCCCGCAGAACCGGCTGCTCGCCGCCTGGCCGGAGCTGCTGCCCCTGCCCCCCGCCGCCCTCGGTGCGGGACTGCTCGGCGCCCTGGCCTTCGGCGAGGAGTACCGCTACCCCGTGCTCGCCGCCGACCGCGGCACCGTGCCGCGCCGGATGGGCCTGCTCGCCGCCAAACTGGCCGTCAGTGCCGGTCTCGCCCTGGCGTTCGGTGCGCTCGCGGTCACCGCCGACGCGGCCGCCCTGAAGCTCGTCTTCGACCGCGGCCCGCTGCGCACCCCCGCGGAATGGGTCTCCCCGGCCGCGAGTTGGGCCGGACTGCTCATCGGCTGCGCCTGGGCCGGCGTGTTGGCCTCCGGCGTCTTCCGCTCGGCCACTGCCGGCCTGGCCGCCGTGCTCGCCGTCCCGGTCATGGTCGTTCCGCTCGTCCGCAAGGCGCTGGACGGTCCCTCCGCGTACCCGGCGAGCGGACTCGCGGCCCGGCTGCGCGGGCTGGCCTGGGCGCAGTGGCCCCCGGAGGCGGACCGACTGGTCCTGGGGGCCTTGCGGGTGATGGCCCAACCCGTGGGCGCCGCGCTGCTGTTGTCGCTGATGGTCCTGTTGTGCGCCTATGGGTTCACAGGACTGCGCAGCCGCGTCCGTTGGTAAGGGACCGTTCGTGATCGTTCCGGTGCCGGAGGAGGTCCCAACGGGACCGATCCGGTCCACATCACGTGAACCGGACCACAACTCCGCGCAAAGGGCCCGGTTCTTTACGATAAGTCGTCAATTGCGTAGGTGGCACCGATCACCCTTTCGTGTGCTTTTCACCAAAGACCTCAAGGGTCATCGAGGCAAGGCCGACAAAGGATTCGTGAGTACCCTTGCGCACACCATGATGACCGCCGCCCGCCACGCCGACTCCGGCCTCGCCGGGCCGGGCGAACTCGACCGCTACCCCTACGCGGAAGCCTCCGGGGCCGACCGCGTCGGAGCGCCCCACTGGGACGGAGCCGACGTCGAGTTGAGCCGGGTCGGCCGCCGCGCGGCAGGCAGCCGCGGCCGCGGACTGCACGGCCAACTCGTCCAGCAGCTCGGCCAGATGATCGTCTCCGGCGACCTCGGCGCAGACCGCCCGCTGGTCCCCGAGGAGATCGGCCAGCGCTTCGAGGTCTCCCGCACGGTGGTCCGCGAATCGCTGCGCGTGCTGGAGGCCAAGGGCCTCGTCAGCGCCCGCCCCAACGTCGGCACCCGCGTCCGGCCCGTCGCCGACTGGAACCTGCTCGACCCCGACATCATCGAGTGGCGCGCATTCGGCCCCCAGCGCGACGACCAGCGCCGCGAGCTCAACGAGCTCCGCTGGACCATCGAGCCGCTCGCCGCCCGCCTCGCCGCCGGCCACGGCCGCCCGGACATCCAGCAGCGCCTCGCCGACATGGTCGAGATCATGGGCCACGCCCTCGGCCAGGGCGACGCGATCACCTTCGCGCGCGCCGACAACGAGTTCCACGCGCTCCTCATCCAGCTCGCGGGCAACCGCATGCTGGAGCACCTCTCCGGCATCGTCTCCTCCGCGCTCCAGGTCTCGGGCAGCCCCGTCACCGCCTGCGACCGTCCCAGCGAGGCGTGCGTCGCGCACCACGCGCGGATCGTCGAGGCCCTCGCCGCCGGGGACGCGACGGGTGCCGAGAACGCCATGCGCCAGCTCCTGATGGTGCACCCGGAGGTCGAGCGCGTGGTCCCCGCCCCGCGCGAGCACTGACGGGCGGACGTACGGCGGCGCGGGAGTACTCGCACGTGCCGCCGGAGGGCGTTGGCGGTGGCGCCGACGCCCTGGAGGTATCCGGGACGCAGTCCGGTGGGGTACCTCCCGGTGGAGGCCGGGGAGGCGCCCCGGCGACACCGGCATGCGCAGGCCCTCGACCGCAGGCCGGCGGGCAGGGCCCCGGCGGGGCCGACCCTGCACCACCGTCGGCGACCTCGTACGGCGACCTCGTACGGCGACCTCGTACGGCGACCTCCGGCGGGCAGGGGCCCCTGCGGGGCCGACCCTGCACCACCGTCGGCGACCTCGTACGGCGACCTCGTACGGCGACCTCGTACGGCGACCTCGTACGGCGACCTCGTACGGCGGCATCCGGCCGCGTCCGGCCCGTGTGTACGACCGTATGACCGGCATCGGGGCAATCGGGGTGTGACTCGGGCCACGAAGAATTGGGCGTAACACTCCGCGAGGTCAAGCGATGACCTAGAGAGGTGATGGCCGACGGAGGGAAGACAGCAGCCCGTGCGGGTGCTGTACAGCTCCCCGGCCCCTGCCCGCGCCCCCGGCCCATCCCCAGTCGGTGGTCGTCGGCTCCGGTCCAGCACCACCCGGCCGGGGTCGGAAGCCGTTTCCATCGTTCCGAGAGGTTGTTCGTGTCGGCCAGCACATCCCGTACGCTCCCGCCGGAGATCGCCGATTCCGAGTCTGTGATGGCGCTCATCGAGCGGGGCAAGGCCGAGGGGCAGATCGCCGGCGATGACGTGCGTCGGGCCTTCGAGGCTGACCAGATTCCTGCGACCCAGTGGAAGAATGTTCTGCGCAGCCTCAACCAGATCCTCGAGGAAGAGGGTGTGACGCTGATGGTCAGTGCCGCGGAGTCGCCCAAGCGCACCACCCGCAAGAGCGTCGCAGCGAAGACCCCGGCCAAGCGGACGGCCACCAAGACCGTCGCGGCGAAGACGACGGCTGCGCGGACCGTCGCCGCCGCGGCACCGGCGGCCGAGACGGTGGACCCGGAGCCCGTGGACGCTCTCGCGGAGGAGCCCGCAGCCGAGCCCGCCGCGAAGAAGACGGCGGCGAAGAAGACGGCGGCCAAGAAGGCCGCGCCCGCCAAGAAGACCGCTGCCAAGAAGACGGCGGCGAAGAAGACCGCCTCCAAGAAGGACGCCGACGAGGCCGGCGAGGAGGAGTCCACCGAGGAGGGCCCCGGCGGGGTCAAGGCGGAGGCCGAGGAAGAAGAGGACGGCGGCGAGAGCAAGGGCTTCGTCATCTCCGACGACGAGGACGACGCCCCGGCCCAGCAGGTCGCCGTGGCAGGCGCCACCGCCGACCCGGTCAAGGACTACCTCAAGCAGATCGGCAAGGTCCCCCTCCTCAACGCCGAGCAGGAGGTCGAGCTCGCCAAGAGGATCGAGGCGGGCCTGTTCGCCGAGGACAAGCTGGCCAATTCCGACAAGCTGGCGCCCAAGCTCAAGCGCGAGCTGGAGATCATCGCCGAAGACGGCCGCCGCGCCAAGAACCACCTGCTGGAGGCCAACCTCCGCCTCGTGGTCTCCCTGGCCAAGCGCTACACCGGCCGCGGCATGCTCTTCCTGGACCTGATCCAGGAGGGCAACCTGGGTCTGATCCGTGCGGTCGAGAAGTTCGACTACACCAAGGGCTACAAGTTCTCCACGTACGCGACCTGGTGGATCCGCCAGGCGATCACGCGCGCCATGGCCGACCAGGCCCGCACCATCCGCATCCCGGTGCACATGGTCGAGGTCATCAACAAGCTCGCCCGCGTGCAGCGCCAGATGCTCCAGGACCTGGGCCGCGAGCCCACCCCGGAGGAGCTGGCCAAGGAACTCGACATGACCCCCGAGAAGGTCATCGAGGTCCAGAAGTACGGCCGCGAGCCGATCTCCCTGCACACGCCGCTCGGCGAGGACGGCGACAGCGAGTTCGGCGACCTCATCGAGGACTCCGAGGCGGTCGTCCCGGCCGACGCCGTGAGCTTCACGCTCCTGCAGGAGCAGCTGCACTCGGTGCTCGACACGCTGAGTGAGCGCGAGGCCGGTGTGGTCTCGATGCGCTTCGGCCTCACCGACGGACAGCCGAAGACCCTCGACGAGATCGGCAAGGTCTACGGCGTCACGCGCGAGCGCATCCGTCAGATCGAGTCCAAGACGATGTCGAAGCTGCGCCACCCGTCCCGCTCCCAGGTCCTGCGCGACTACCTGGACTGACCGGGCCGGGGACCGTACGGCGGTGGCCGCGCGCGGGTGCGCTCGGCCACCGGGCGTCCCACTCTGGGTGGAGCCATGCACACTCAGAGTCAGGAGGCCTCATGCGTCGTCCCTTTTCCCGTGTTCTGGCGGGCGCGCTGGCCCTGGTGGCGGGAGCGGCCGCGGCGCCGCTGGCCCAGGCACCGCACGCGGCTGCGGACGGTGTGGTGATCGGCGGGAAGCCGGTGAAGGCGGCCGACAGCCCATGGGTGGTGGCCCTCGCCAGTCGTGACCGGTTCGGGGGTACGCGGGGCGGCCAGTTCTGCGGGGGCGTCATCGTGGGCCCGACGAAGGTGCTGACCGCGGCCCACTGCCTAAGCCGCCAGGTGCTGGGCGGCCCGATCGAGTCCGTCCCCGACTTCCGGGTGATCACCGGGCGTACGCAGCTGCGGGCTGCCGAGGGCCGGGAGATCGCGGTCCGCTCGGCCCGGGTGAACCCGGGCTACGAGACGCGGAGCAACGCCGGTGACCTGGCCGTGCTGGAGCTCGCGGAGGCCGTACCCGCCCACTCCGTGCTCCCCATGGCCGAGGACGGGCATCCCGCCTACGCGGCGGGCGGCGAAGCGGCCGTCTACGGCTGGGGTGACACCAGCGGATTCGGTGACTATGCGTACGCGCTGCGCGCCGCGCGGGTCACGGTCCTGGCGGACGAGGTCTGCCGGCGTGCCTACCCGGGGGACGCGGACGGGCAGTTCCGGGCGGAGTCCATGGTGTGCGCGGGGCACCGCGAGGGAGGGAAGGACGCCTGCCAGGGGGACAGCGGCGGGCCGCTGGTCGCCCAGGGACGCCTCATCGGGATCGTGTCCTGGGGGCGGGGCTGCGGGCGCCCCGACAGTCCGGGGGTGTACACGAAGATCGCGCCGCTCACCGGCTTCGTGACAGCCCCTGAGACGGCCGAGCGGGAAAGCGTCGGCCAGGACGTCGCGTGGGGTGCCCGAAGGCGCTCCGGACCGGCTGCACGACCCGTACGGGGGCATGTGGCGGGGGAGCCGCAGGGGGCCGCGGGAGCGCATGGGGCCCGGCACGACTTCGCGGACACCCCCTAGGCGAGCCCGTGGACCGTCGGAGCCCGGCGGGGCTCCGGACGTGAGGACGGGCGGCACCCCTGGGTCTCAGAGGTGCCGCCCGTCGACCGGCCTGGCCGGTCCTGGCTCGTCGGATGCGAGGTATAGGCCTGTGTCAGCGGTCCTCGGTGTCGGCATTGGCCGTCGGAGCGGACGTGAGCCGCTCGGTCTCATCCTGTATATCCGCGGCGATCTTCTTGAGTTCCGGCTCGAACTTACGCCCGTGGTGGGCGCAGAACAGCAGTTCACCGCCGCTCAGCAGGACGACGCGCAGATATGCCTGGGCGCCGCAACGGTCGCATCGGTCAGCGGCCGTCAGCGGGGTCGCGGGTGTCAGAACAGTAGTCACGTCGCCTCTTCTCTAGCTCGACGAGCTGTCGTACCAGGGTCAACATCCAACCAGGCCGAAAACGTTCCCGCTCGCGGCTTTTCCTCGAAACTTCCTTCCGAAGCTGGCCGGCTGCTGCCGGTTGGCGGCGAAGGAGCCGTATTGCGTTGCTTTACGGTTTCGCGTTGTCAGTCGTTCGCTTGTAGCAGTTCCGTCCTCCCCGGCGTGAGTGCCGGTTGTTCATGAGGACGTGCCCGAACCCTAAATGGTTCATGCCTGGAAGGGAACGTGATGTTTGCTTCACTCCCCCGGGGGATCGAACACCCGTGCGGCCCTGCACTAGGCTGATGAAGCGCGAGGGTGGCGTTGCATCGGCTCTACCAGGCCTCGGTACCCTTCGACCGGCAACCGAGCCACCCTGCGCCCGACGGGCCAGAAAAAGAAATTCAGCGAGGAGCGAACTGCGTGACCGCCGACACGTCCGTGCCTTCCAGCGCACTGCTGTCCGGAGCAGACCGGGACGGCTCCAACTACACCGCGCGGCACCTGCTCGTCCTCGAAGGCCTCGAGGCCGTCCGCAAGCGCCCCGGCATGTATATCGGTTCCACCGACTCCCGGGGCCTCATGCACTGCCTCTGGGAGATCATCGACAACGCCGTCGACGAGGCCCTGGGCGGCTACTGCGACCACATCGAGGTGATCCTCCACGAGGACGCCTCGGTCGAGGTCCGCGACAACGGCCGCGGCATCCCCGTCGACGTCGAGCCCAAGACCGGGCTGTCCGGCGTCGAGGTCGTCATGACCAAGCTGCACGCCGGCGGCAAGTTCGGCGGTGGCTCGTACGCGGCCTCCGGCGGCCTGCACGGCGTCGGCGCCTCCGTGGTCAACGCCCTCTCCGCCCGGCTGGACGTCGAGGTGGACCGCAACAGCTCCACCCACGGGATCAGCTTCCGCCGCGGCGTCCCGGGGATGTTCACCGAGCAGGGCCCCGACAGCCCGTTCGACCCGGCCAACGGCCTGCGCAAGGTCAAGCGGGTCGCCAAGGGCAAGACCGGCACCCGGGTCCGCTACTGGGCCGACCGGCAGATCTTCCTCAAGGACGCCCGGCTCTCGCTGGAGACGCTGTACCAGCGCGCCCGCCAGACCGCCTTCCTCGTCCCCGGCCTGACCATCGTCGTCCGCGACGAGCGCGCCATCGACGGGGCCGGCAAGACCGAGGAGACCTTCCGCTTCGACGGGGGCATCAGCGAGTTCTGCGACTACCTCGCGCAGGACAAGGCCGTCTGCGACGTGCTGCGCCTGACCGGCCAGGGCACCTTCAAGGAGACCGTCCCCGTCCTCGACGAGCGCGGCCACATGACCCCCACCGAGGTCACCCGCGAGCTCGGCGTGGACATCGCCCTGCGCTGGGGCACCGGGTACGAGACGCAGGTCAAGTCCTTCGTCAACATCATCGCCACGCCCAAGGGCGGCACCCACATCACCGGCTTCGAGCGCTCGATCGCCAAGACCGTGAACGAGGTGCTGCGCTCGGCGAAGCTGCTGCGCGTCGCCGAGGACGACGTGGTCAAGGACGACGCGATGGAGGGCATGACGGCGGTCGTCACCGTCCGGCTGGCCGAGCCGCAGTTCGAGGGCCAGACCAAGGAGGTGCTCGGCACCTCTGCGGCCGCCCGGATCGTCGCGGCCGTGGTCGCCAAGGAGCTCAAGGCCTTCCTGACGAGCACGAAGCGTGACGACAAGCAGCAGGCCCGCGCCGTGATGGAGAAGATCGTCGCGGCCGCCCGGACCCGGATCGCCGCCCGCCAGCACAAGGAGGCGCAGCGCCGCAAGACGGCACTGGAGACCTCCTCGCTGCCCGCGAAGCTGGCCGACTGCCGCAGCGACGACGTGGAGCGCAGCGAGCTCTTCATCGTCGAGGGCGACTCCGCCCTCGGCACCGCCAAGCTCGCGCGGAACTCGGAGTTCCAGGCACTGCTGCCGATCCGCGGCAAGATCCTGAACGTCCAGAAGTCGTCGGTCTCGGACATGCTCAAGAACGCCGAGTGCGGAGCGATCATCCAGGTCATAGGAGCCGGCTCGGGCCGTACCTTCGACATCGACGCCGCGCGCTACGGGAAGATCGTCCTACTCGTCGACGCCGATGTCGACGGCGCGCACATCCGCTGCCTGCTGCTGACGCTCTTCCAGCGGTACATGCGGCCGATGGTCGAGGCGGGCCGGGTGTTCGCCGCGGTGCCGCCGCTGCACCGGATCGAACTCGTCCAGCCCAAGAAGGGCCAGGACAAGTACGTCTACACGTATTCGGACAACGAGCTGCGCCAGACGCTGCTCGAATTCCAGCGCAAGAACGTCCGGTACAAGGATTCGATCCAGCGTTACAAGGGTCTCGGCGAGATGGACGCGGACCAGCTGGCGGAGACGACCATGGACCCCCGCCACCGCACGCTGCGCCGGATCAACATCGGCGACCTGGACTCGGCCGAGCAGGTCTTCGACCTGCTCATGGGCAACGAGGTGGCGCCGCGCAAGGAGTTCATCACGAGCTCCGCGGCGACCCTGGACCGCTCGCGCATCGACGCCTGACGGGCGCACCGGCACACCGGTGCTCTTCGCTCCATCACCTGTTGGAGTGAAGAGCACCGGGACACCAGTCCGGAAAACGTCCATACCGCACATCCTTGTGGGCACGCGGCCAATGCGGCAGCGGACAAGGAGAGTTCGGTGGACAAGCACGAAGGTCCCGATGCCGGAACGATCCGGCTCGACGACCCCTGGTACGACGCGCTCGCCGTCGGCTGGGGGGAGGGCGAGGGCGAGGACCCGGCGCCCCCGCGTCCCGCCGCCGGCGGCCGGGCCGCGCCCGCGGCATCCGACATCTACCTCGAAGTGCAGCGCAGCGCCGCCTTCCAGGAGGTCCGCAGCCGCTACCGCGGGTTCGTCGTCCCGGCGACCGCCGGATTCTTCCTCTGGTACGTCGCCTACGTGGTCGCGGCCACCATGGCGCCGGGCATCATGGCCCGGCCCGTCTTCGGGGCGGTCAACGTCGCCCTGCTGGCGGGGCTCGGCCAGTTCCTCAGCACCTTCCTGCTGACCTGGGCGTACGCCCGGCACGCTCGGCTGCGCCGCGACCGTGCCGCGCTGGACCTGCGCTGGACGGTCTTCGAGCAGGAGCGCGGCCAGGAGCGGATGCGGGCCCGGGAGGCCGGCCGGTGACCACCGAGCACCAGACCCTCGCGCTGATCCTGTTCAGCCTCTTCATCGCGGTCACCCTGGGCATCACCACCTGGGTCAGCCGCAACCGGCACGGCTCGGCCGAGGAGTTCTATGCGGGCGGGCGGCTGTTCTCTCCCCTGGAGAACGGTTTCGCCATCGCCGGCGACTACATGTCCGCCGCCTCCTTCCTGGGCATCTCCGGCCTGATCGCCCTCTTCGGCTACGACGGCCTGCTGTACTCGGTGGGCTTCCTCGTCGCCTGGCTCGTCGTGCTGTTCCTCGTCGCCGAACTCGTCCGCAACTGCGGGCGCTTCACCCTCGCGGACGTGGTCGCGGCCCGGATGAGCGAGCGGCCCGTCCGGATCGCCGCCGGCACCTCCTCCGTCACCGTGTCGGTGCTGTACCTCGTCGCACAGATGGTCGGCGCGGGCAGCCTCGTGGGCCTGCTGCTCGGTGATTCGGGCACCGCGGCCCGGACGCTGACCGTGATCGGGGTCGGGGCGCTGATGGTGGTCTACGTGTCCTTCGGAGGCATGCGCGCCACCACCTGGATCCAGATCGTGAAGGCCGTGCTGCTCATGGGCGGGGCCGTCACGCTGACGGTGCTCGTGCTCCTGCGCTTCCACGGGAACTTCGACCAGCTGCTCACGAGTGCTGCCGAGCGCAGCGGGCACGGGCAGCGGTTCCTGAGCCCGGGGCTCAAGTACGGCGGCGACTGGACCGCCCGTTTCGACTTCATGAGCCTCGGCCTCGCGCTGGTCCTGGGGACGGCCGGGCTGCCGCACATCCTGTCGCGCTTCTACACGGTGCCGACCGCGCGGGCTGCCCGCCGGTCGGTGGTGTGGGCGATCGGGCTGATCGGCGGGTTCTACCTGATGACCATCGTGCTCGGGTTCGGGGCGGCCGCGCTGGTGGGTCCGGACGCGGTGCGGGCTTCCAACGCCTCGGGGAACACGGCGGTTCCGCTGCTCGCGGCCTTCCTGGGCGGCGGGGCCGGCTCGACCGGGGGCGCGGTGCTGTTCGCCTTCGTGGCGGCGATCGCCTTCGCCACGATCCTGGCCGTGGTCGCCGGGATCACGCTGGCCTCCTCGGCCTCGGTGGCGCACGACCTGTACGCGTCGCTCAAGCGCCGCCATGCGCGCCAGCGCAGCGAGGTCGCGGTGGCCAGGGTCGCGGCCGTCGGGATCGGGGCGGTGGCGATCGCCCTGGGGCTGCTCGCCCAGGACCTGAACGTGGCGTTCTTGGTGGGGCTGGCTTTCGCGGTGTCGGCTTCGGCCAATCTGCCGGTGCTGCTGTACTCGCTGTTCTGGCGTTCCTTCACCACGCGGGGCGCCGTCTGGTCGGTGTACGGGGGCCTGATTCCGGCGGTGGTGCTGGTCGTCCTGTCGCCGGTGGTGTCCGGCAGCCCGGATTCCCTCTTCCCGGGGGTGAGCTTCCAGTTCTTCCCGCTGCAGAACCCGGGGCTGGTCTCGATCCCGCTGGGCTTCCTGGCCGGCTGGCTGGGCACGGTCACCTCGGCGGAGGAGCCGGACGGGGCGAAGCACGCGGAGACGGAGGTCCGGTCCCTGACCGGCGCCGGGGCCGTCTGAGCGCGCTCCCGTCCGGGGTTACGCGCCCTCGGACGGGAGCCAGGAGTAGCGGTGTTCGGGGCGGCCCGTCTCGCCGTAGCGCAGGGCCAGGGTGACCCGGGCGGTGCGCTCCAGGAGCTTCAGGTAGCGCTGGGCGGTCTGGCGGCTGATGCCGGCGCGGTCGGCGATCTGCTGGGTGGAGAGCGGGCCCTCGGCGGAGCGCAGGACCTGGCGGACCAGTTCGGCGGTGGTGGCGGAGTGGCCCTTGGGCATTTCGTTCGGGGAGCCGGCCGCGGCGAGGGCGCCGAAGATCCGGTCCACCTCGGCCTGTTCGGCCTCGCCGCCCGTCTCCAGGGTGCGGCGCAGGGAGCCGTACGCCTCCAGCCGGGTGCGCAGGCCGGCGAAGGTGAAGGGCTTGACGAGGTACTGGAGGGCGCCGAGGCGCATGGCGGACTGGACGGTGGCCAGGTCGCGGGCGGCCGTGACCATGATCACGTCGGTGCGGTGGCCGAGCTGGCGCAGCCGGCGGACCAGGTCCAGGCCGTTCTCGTCCGGGAGGTAGTGGTCGAGGAGGACCAGGTCGACGGGGTGGGTGTCGAGGTAGGCCAGTGCCTCGGCCGCCGAGTGGGCCTGGGCGCAGACGCGGAAGCCGGGAACCTTCGCCACGTACGCCGCGTTGATCCGGGCAACACGCATGTCGTCGTCGACGACCAATACGTGGATGTCGTGGATCGGGGTCTCGTTCATCGCAGGGCCTCCGGGAGTACGACGGAGAACTCCGCCCCTCCGTCCGCTGCCTCGCCGGCCCGGGCCGTGCCGCCCTGCCGCTCCGCGAGGCGGCGTACGAGTGCGAGACCCAGCCCGCGCTCGCGGTGGGCCTTGGGCTGCTTGGTCGACCAGCCCTCGGTGAAGATCTCCTCGCGGCGGGCTGCCGGGACGCCGGGCCCGCTGTCCCGTACCCGGAGGATCGCCGCACGGCCTTCGGCGCGCAGCTCGACCTCGACCAGGGGTGCGGGGGAGCCCGCCGCCGCGTCCAGGGCGTTGTCCACCAGGTTGCCCGTGATGGTGACGAGGCCACCGGGGTCGACGAGGCAGTCGGGCAGGAAAGTGGTGTCGGCGAGGCGCAGCGGGACGCCGCGCTCGGCCGCGACGGTCGCCTTGCCCACCAGAAGGGCGGCCAGCAGGGGGTCGTGGACCTTCTCGGTGACCTGTTCGGCGGTGGTGCGGTGCACCCCGACGACCTCGGTGACGAACTCCACCGCCTCCTCGTGCAGGCCCAGCTCCAGCAGGCCGAGGAGGGTGTGGAGGCGGTTGGCGTGCTCGTGGTCCTGTGCGCGCAGTGCGTCGATCAGGCCCTTGGTGGAGTCGAGCTCGCGGCCGAGGTGTTCCAGCTCGGTGCGGTCGCGCAGGGTGGCGACGGCGCCGCCGTCCTCGGTGGGCATCCGGTTGGCGACCAGCACCCGGGGGCCCTGGACGGTGAGCAGGTCGCGGCCGGTGACGCGGCCGGCGAGGACGTCGGTGGTGCGGCCCGTGCCCAGTACGTCGTCCAGCGGGCGCCCGGCGAGGGTGGCGGCCGTCTCCGGCGCGAGGCCCAGCAGCCGGGCCGCCTCGTCGTTGACGAGCCGGACCCGGCCGTCGCGGTCGAGGGCGATCACGCCCTCGCGGATGGAGTGCAGCATCGCCTCGCGCTCGGCGAGCAGTCCGGCGATGTCGGAGAAGGCCAGGTCGCGGGTCTGCCGCTGGATCCGGCGGGACAGCAGGTAGGCGGCGAGCGCGCCTGCCGCGAGGGCGCCGCCCGCGTAGGCGAGCAGGCCCGGGATGGCGCCGAGCAGCCGGTCGTGGACGCTGTCGTAGGCGATGCCGACGGAGACGGCGCCGACGATCTCCCCGTCGGCCGCGAGGAGCGGGACCTTGCCGCGGGCGGAGCGGCCGAGCGTCCCCTCGTCGATCTCCATGACCTCGCGGCCCGCGAGGGCGTCGCTCGGGTCGGTGGAGACGGGCAGGCCGATCCGGTCGGTGCCGGGGTGGGAGCGGCGGATCCCGTCCAGATCCATGACGACGACGTACTCGGCGCCCGTGGCGCGGCGGATCCGCTCGGCCGAGGCCTGTACGGGGCTGTCGGCCGTGGGCCCGGAGTCGAGGAGGTCGGCGGCCAGGGAGGGGTCGGCCGCCGCGCTCTGGGCGATGGCCAGGGCGCGCCGCATGGCCTGGTCGTCGAGCTGCGCGCCGAGCGGGGCCAGGAAGAGCCCGGTGGCCAGCACGGCGACCCCGGCGGCGATGGCCAGCTGGGTCAGCAGGATCTGCGAGACGGCCCGTCTGGGCAGCCCGAGGCGCCGAGCGCTCATGGGGAGGAACCGCATGACCAGCAACCGTAGGTCGCCTTCGGCCTGAGCGGAACATCCGATGTGTACGCAACCGTCCCGGACATCGCCGGCCGGTGGCGCTCGGCACCCGGCGGGCGCGGGCCGCCGGTCTCTCACGGCATCGGCTGCGGCGGGCGGGGCCCCTGGTACTGGCCGCTCGGCCGCATCCGGAGCGGCCGCTCCTGGTACTCCTCCAGCGCGTGCGCGATCCAGCCCGCGGTCCGGGACACCGCGAACACCGTCTCCCCGGCCTCCGCGGGCATCCCGCAGGACACCGTCAGCACCGCCAGCGCCAGGTCGACGTTGGCGTGCAGGCCGCCCCGCCGCGCCGCCGTCGTGGCGACGACCTCCCGGGCGGCCGCCAGTGCGGGCCCGGCCTGCGGCACGTTCTCCAGCCGCGCGAACAGCGCCGTCGCCCGCGGGTCCTCGCCCTCGTACAGCCGGTGCCCGAGTCCGGGGACCCGTCGTCCCGCCCGCAGATGGTCCGCGACCACCGGCGCGGCGCCGCCCCGCTCCAGGGCCTCCACCAGCATCCGGTGCGCGAGCCGCCCGGCCGCGCCGTGCAGCGGGCCCTCGAGCGCGCCGAGGCCGGCCGACACCGCCGCGTACGGATGGGCCCGCGCCGACGCGGCCACCCGTACGGCCAGGGTCGAGGCGGCCAGATCGTGGTCGATGAGCAGTGCGAGGGCCAGGTCCAGCGTGGCCAGCGCGTCCGGGTCCGGCTCACGCGCCGTCAGCCGGGGCCACAGCTGGCGCGCCAGCCGGCCGTCCCCGCGCCAGCCGGACGGTCCCAGTTCGGGCAGCGCTCCGACCAGGGTCGGGATCAGGCAGCGCGCGGACCCCAGGACGGCCTCCGCGGACAGGTCGAAGCGCAGCGGATCCGTCACGGCGGCGGCCGCGGTGGCCACCCGCAGCCGGTCGATCGGGCCGCTGTGCTCGGGCAGGGCGGCCACCGCGCGCCGGGCGGCGGCCAGCGCCTGCGGGGGAGCGGTGAACCGTACCCCGCGCGGCAGCGTCCCGGTCCAGAGCCACTCGGCGACCTCCTCGTAGCGGTGTCGCGAGGCCAGCTCGACGGCGTCCACGCCCCGGAAGTAGTACCGGTCGGGCTCGATGAGCGTGAGCGAGGTGCGTACGGAGAGCTCCGCGCCGGGGGACGAAGCCGCCTCGCGGCGGCTGCGCCGGGCCAGGTCCTCCACCTCGCGCGCGTCGAAGCTGCTGCCGCGGCCGACCGGGTCGCGACGGCTGGTGAGCTGGCCGCGGCTGACGTACGCGTACACGGTCGCTGGCTTCACCCCCAGCAGTTCCGCCGCCTGCCGGGTGCTGATCCGGCGCTCGCCCTCCGCCTGGTCGTTCATGACGCCCACCCTACATATATTGATTCAATCAATATTGACAGGGATTCAATCCATCATGGATGGTCGACGCATGAACACCACCGTCGATGTGCCCCGCGGTCTCGCGGGAGTCGTGGTCACCGAGACCGAACTCGGTGACGTCCGAGGCCGCGAAGGCTTCTACCACTACCGCCAGTACTCGGCCGTCGAGCTCGCAGCGAGCCGCAGCTTCGAGGACGTGTGGCACCTGATGTTCCGCGGCGCCCTGCCGGCCGACGCCGCAGAACGGGCCGCGTTCGCCGCCGAGATCGCCCCGCTGCGCCGACTGCCCGACGCCGTGCGCGAGGCGCTGCCCGCCCTCGCCCGGGCCACGGTGCTCTCCGGCCCGCTCGCCGGGCTGCGGACCGCGCTCTCGCTGCTCGGGGCCTCCGCCGGGTTCCGCCCGGTGTACGACCTCGACCCCGCCCGGCGGGCCGCCGACGCGCTGGCCGCCTGCGCCGCCGTACCGACCCTGCTCACCGCGCTGCACCGGCTGGGGCAGGGCCTGGAGCCGGTCGAGCCGCGCGCAGACCTCCCGTACGCCGCCAACTACCTGTACATGCTCACCGGGCAGGAGCCCGACCCGGTCAAGGCGCGGGCGGTCGAGCAGTACCTGATCTCCACCGTCGACCACGGCTTCAACGCCTCGACCTTCACCGCCCGCGTGATCGCCTCCACCGGCGCGGACGTGGCAGCCTGCCTCACCGGGGCGATCGGTGCGCTCTCCGGGCCCCTGCACGGGGGCGCGCCCAGCCGGGCCCTGGACACCCTGGACGCCATCGGGACGGCGGACCGCATCGACCCGTGGATCCGCGAGCGGGTGCTCGCCGGGGACCGGGTCATGGGCTTCGGTCATCCCGTGTACCGGACCGAGGACCCTCGCTCGCGGATGCTGCGGGACATCGCGCTGCAGTTCGGCGGCCCGCTCGTGGACTTCGCCGTCGAGGTCGAGCGGCACGTCGAGGAGATCCTCGCCGAGCTCAAGCCGGGGCGGGAGCTGCACACCAACGTGGAGTTCTACGCGGGCGTGGTCATGGAACTGTGCGGGCTGCCGCGCGAGATGTTCACCCCGACGTTCTGCGCGGCCCGTGTGGTCGGCTGGAGCGCGAACGTCCTGGAGCAGGCCGCCGACTCGAAGATCATCCGTCCGGCGGCCCGTTACGTCGGCCCGAACCCGCCGGAGCCGGTTCCGGTGCCGGGCTGACTACGATCGGCGGGGTGAACAGCAGTCAGCCCGTCCAGCAGCCCGTCCAGCCGCCCGCACAGCAGCCCGTACAGCCGCCCGTGCAGCCGATTCCCGTCGTCGTGCTGTCCGGGTTCCTCGGATCCGGCAAGACCACGCTGCTCAACCACCTGCTCGGCAACCGGGGAGGCACTCGGATCGGGGTCGTCGTCAACGACTTCGGCTCGATCGAGATCGACGCGATGGCCGTGGCGGGCCAAGTGGGCGACTCGATGGTCTCGCTCGGCGGCGGCTGCCTGTGCTGCGCCGTCGACGGCAGCGAGCTCGACGCGTACCTGGAGAAGCTCTCCGCGCCGGTGCATCAGATCGACGTGATCGTCATCGAGGCGAGCGGGCTGGCCGAGCCCCAGGAGATGATCCGGATGCTGGTGGCCAGCGAGAATCCGGCGATCCGGTACGGCGGGCTGGTCCAGGTCGTGGACGCGGCGGAGTTCGACGCGACCCGGGGCCGGCACCCGGAGACCGACCGCCACCTCGCCGTCGCGGACCTGGTGGTCCTCAACAAGACGGACCGGGTCGACGCCGCCGAGCGGGCGCGGATCGAGGGCGAGCTGGGCGGGCTCTGCCCCGGGACGCCGGTGGTGGCCGCCGACCACGGGCGCATCGACCCGGAGCTGCTCTTCGACCGCCGCCCGTGGACCGAGACCCAGGGCCAGCTGTCGTTCGAGGACCTGATCGCGCAGGCCAGGGACGCGGACGATGCAGGCGGTGCCGACGACGCCGATGACGCGCACCACGAGGGGCACGGGGACCACACCGGACACGCCCACACGGTGTACGAGAGCACGGAGTTCGTGTCCGAGCAGGCCATGAACCCGCGCCGGTTCATCGACTTCCTCGACCGGCGGCCGGCCGGGCTGTACCGGATCAAGGGCCATGCCTACTTCGGCGTCCCCGGCCACGAGGAGCGCTACGAGGTGCACGCGGTCGGCCGCTTCCTCCGGTTCGCCCCACAGCCCTGGGGCCGGGGCGAGGCCCGGCTGACGCAGCTGGTCCTGATCGGCGCCGGGACGGACGGCCCGGCCCTGCTCCGCGAGCTGCAGGCCTGCCGCGAACCGGCCCCGCAGCACGCGCCCCCGGAGAGCATGTGGGGCGTGCTCCGCTACGTCGACCGCCCGGCGCAGCCGGACGCCGAACCGGTGCCGGAACCGGAGCCGTACGACCCCGAGCCGTACGGCGATCCCGACTCCGATTGATCAGGCGACCTCGACGCCGTATTCACGCAGGAGGTCCTCGAGGCCGCCGCGGTAGCCCTTGCCGCCGATGACGAAGTCCCAGTCGCCGTTGGAGCGGCGCCGGAACGAGCCCAGCACCAGGGCGGTTTCGCCGGCGCGCCCGTCGGAGACGTCCAGCCGGCCGAGTTCCTCGCCGCCGGCGGACAGCAGGCGGATGTGGGCGTCGGTGAACCCGGCGAGGTCGGCGTGCGGATCGACCTCGGGGTCGATCGCGGCCACGAGGACCAGCCGGTCGGCGGGCTCGGGCAGGGCGTCGAAGGAGACCTCCAACGCGGCCTTGTCGGGGGCCGAGTGGGTGCGGGCCCGTACCGAACCGTCCGGGGTCCGCGGGTTGTTGAAGAACACGAAGTGGTCTTCGCTCAGCACCCGGTTGCCCGCGCAGACGAGGGCGCACACGTCCAGCGCCACGCGGCCGGACCATGACATGCCGAGCACGTTGTGGTCCGCCGAAGGGGCGGCAGGCTCCGGCTCGGGCGCGCGCTGCGCCGGACCGCCGCCGAGCCGGCCGCGCAGGCCGTGCTGGTGGAGCAGCTCGACGAGGTCCGCCCCGGGAACCAACTCCAGCGGCTTGCCGTTGGCAAAGGTGTACGACGTTGGTCCGAAGGACGCGGTGGTGACCAGCACCCCCTTGTTCGCCCCCTTGTCCTGGACCGTGCCGTACAGATCACGCACGGCCGTCGGCGGCACCGTGTTCCGGTAGCGCTTGACCTGCACCACGATCCGCCCGCCCCGGATCGGGGCCGGGTCCAGCGCCTCCACGTCCACCCCGCCGTCGCCCGACCGCTGCGTGGTCACCGCCTCCATGCCCATCGCCCGGAAGAGCTCCGCCACCAGGTTCTCGAAGGCGATCGGGTCCATCGCGAAGAGGTCCGGCTCGTCATCCCCGTCGCCGGACTGCCCGCCGTGGCTGACGACGCCGCCGACCTCGCCCGGCCGGCGCCCTGTCCGTACCGCGGCCAGCTGGTCGGGTCGCGCCGACAGCTGCCCGCGCAGACCCTCCACCAGACACTCCACCGCGCTGACCTGCTCCAGTCGCAGTCCCTCGAAGGCGGACCGCGCCGCCGACACCGTGGCGAGGATGATCTGCGCCTCCCGGCCCGTCGCCGGATCGTGGTCGTCCACGAACCCGTTGACGACCACCGAGTCCAGCGCGCCGAACTCGTCCGCGGCGTAGAGCTCGCGCACCACCAGGAGCACGCACTGCGCCAGCAGGTCCCGGTACAGCGCCCGTCGCTGCGTGACGGGGCGGGCGGTCTCCTTGTCCTGGTCCGTGCTCGGCAGGTACCGCACCGACTTGGCCTCGGGCACCACCCCGTAGCGGGGCAACTCCCAGTCGAGCACCAGCTGCCGGGCCGCCGGGTCATACGCGGCCGAGACCTGCCTCGGCAGCTCCTCGGGCCAGGCCGTGGAGGCGTACAGGGCGGCCGAGAAGTACTCCACCACGGCCTCGGCCTCGCCCGCGCGCAGCCTTCCGGCCAGCTCGCTCAGCCCGTGGTTGTGCGCGCGGATCCCGGCGAGCTGCTCGGCCGCCCACCGGTCGTACTGCCGCCGGTGCTCAGCGAGCTGCTGTTGGCGCCGCGTCTCCGCCGCTCTCGCCTTCTGATGAGCCCGTGTGTACTGGGCGTGCGCCTCGCGCTCCGCCTCGGCGCGCCGGTAGGAACCCAGCGCCATGCCACTGCTCTCTTGCAGGAACTGCTCGATGCGGGGTATCGCCACCGGCTGCGCCAACGACCCCGGACGGAACGGTTCGAGCTCCTCGTTCCGCACGAGCGAGGCCATTCGGAATGCCGTCGACCGGCAGCCCGTGACCAGCAGGTTCTGCAGCGCCGCCACCTCGGCCTCGATGACCTCCGTGCGGCGCCGGGCCTCGGCCTCGCGATGCTGCCGGTAGGCGGCCTGCTGTTCGCGCTCGCCCCGGGCCACGTCCCGGTCCCACGCCCGCCGTCGGCGCTCCGCCTCGCGCTGCTGGATCACCAGCGTCCGCTGCTGCCTGCGCTGAGCCTCGGCCCAGTCCCCGATCATCCCGTTCGACTGACGGCTCAACAGTTTTCCCCCGCCCCCACCACAAGCCCCAACGGGAAAACACTAGTCGGCATTCGGGTGGTACGTCCCCCCGGTCGCACCACCCGAATGCCGCCGTACGTCCTACAGCGCGCCCCCCGCCAGAGCGGCGACGACCGCGGGCAGGGCGGCCCCCGAGCCGTCGCGGCGCGGGTCCACGGGCGGCAGTTCGGCGGGGGTGCCGTTCGCCGCGGCCGCGCGGACCGGTGCGTTGCCGGCCCAGGCCAGCACCAACAGGTCCTCGCCCTTCAGGAACCGCTGGCAGCGCACGCCGCCGGTGGCCCGGCCCTTGCGCGGGTACTGGTCGAACGGGGTCAGCTTCCCGGACAGCATCGAGTCGTCCAGCGTCCCGTGCGAGCCCGCCACCGTGAACACCACGGCGTCCCGCGCGGGGTCCACCGCCGAGAAGTGGATCACCTTGGCGTTGTCGGCGAGCTTGATGCCCGCCATGCCGCCCGCCGGGCGGCCCTGCGGGCGCACCTGACCCGCCGGGTAGCGCAGCAGCTGGGCGTCGTCGGTGAGGAAGACCAGGTCCTCCTCGCCCGTGCGCAGTTCGACCGCGCCGACGATCCGGTCGCCCTCCTTGAGGGTGATGACCTCCAGCTCCTCCTTGTTCGCCGGGTAGTCCGGCACGACCCGCTTGACCACGCCCTGCTCGGTGCCCAGGGCCAGGCCCTGCGAGGACTCGTCCAGCGAGGTCAGGCAGATCACCTTCTCGTCCGCCTCCAGCCCGGAGAGGAACTCCGCGACCGGGGCGCCGCCCGCCAGGTTCGGCGCGGTGTGGGTGTCGGGCAGCTGCGGCAGGTCGATCACCGACAGCCGCAGCAGGCGCCCGTACGAGGTGACCACGCCGACATCGGCCCGGGCGGTGGCGGCGACCTGCGAGACGATCAGGTCGTGCTTGGCGCGGGCGCCGCCCTCCTCCTCCGGCAGCGCTTCGCCGGTCACGGTGCGCGCCAGCAGGCCCGTCGAGGACAGCAGCACCCGGCACGGGTCGTCCGCGACCTCCAGCGGAACCGCCCCGACCTGCGTACCGGCCGACTCCAGCAGGACCGTACGCCGCTCGGTGCCGAACTTCTTCGCGACCGCGGCCAGTTCCGTGGAGACCAGCTTGCGCAGCTCCGTGTCGGAGTCGAGGATCCCGGTCAGCTCGTCGATCTCGCCGGTGAGGCGGTCGCGCTCGGACTCCAGCTCGATCCGGTCGAAGCGGGTGAGCCGGCGCAGCGGGGTGTCCAGGATGTACTGGGTCTGGATCTCGCTCAGCGAGAAGTGCTCGACGAGCCGCTCCTTCGCCTGCGCCGAGTTGTCGCTGTCCCGGATGATCCGGATGACCTCGTCGATGTCGATCAGGGCCACCAGCAGGCCCTCGACGAGGTGCAGCCGGTCGCGCCGCTTGCCGCGGCGGAACTCGCTGCGCCGCCGCACGACCTCGAAGCGGTGGTCGAGGTAGACCTCGAGCAGCTCCTTGAGGCCGAGCGTCAGCGGCTGGCCGTCGACCAGCGCGACGTTGTTGATGCCGAAGGACTCCTCCATCGGCGTCAGCTTGTACAGCTGCTCGAGCACGGCCTCCGGGTGGAAGCCGTTCTTGATCTCGATGACCAGGCGCAGGCCGTGCGCGCGGTCCGTGAGGTCCTTGACGTCCGCGATGCCCTGGAGCTTCTTGGAGCCGACCAGGTCCTTGATCTTCGCGATGACCTTCTCGGGGCCGACCGTGAAGGGCAGTTCCGTGACGACCAGGCCCTTGCGGCGGGCCGTCACGTTCTCCACGGCCACCGTGGCGCGGATCTTGAACGTTCCGCGGCCGTTCTCGTAGGCGTCCTTGATCCCCGAGAGGCCCACGATCCGGCCGCCCGTGGGCAGGTCGGGACCCGGCACGAAGCGCATCAGCGCCTCCAGGTCCGCCTGCGGGTAGCGGATCAGGTGGCGGGCGGCCGCGATGACCTCGCCCAGGTTGTGCGGGGGCATGTTGGTGGCCATGCCGACCGCGATCCCGGAGGCGCCGTTCACCAGCAGGTTCGGGTACGCCGCGGGCAGCGCGACGGGCTCCCGCTCCTGGCCGTCGTAGTTGGCGGTGAAGTCGACGGTGTCCTCGTCGATCGACTCCGTCATCAGTGACGTGGCGTCCGCCATCTTGCACTCGGTGTAACGCATCGCGGCCGGCGGGTCGTCGTTGCCGAGCGAGCCGAAGTTGCCGTGGCCGTCGACCAGCGGCAGCCGCATCGAGAAGGGCTGGGCCATGCGCACGAGGGCGTCGTAGATCGACGCGTCACCGTGCGGGTGCAGCTTGCCCATGACCTCGCCGACGACGCGGGCGCACTTCACGTAGCCGCGGTCGGGGCGCAGGCCCATCTCGTTCATCTGGTAGACGATGCGCCGGTGCACCGGCTTCATGCCGTCGCGGGCGTCGGGCAGGGCGCGGGAGTAGATCACCGAGTACGCGTACTCGAGGAAGGAGCCCTGCATTTCGTCGACGACGTCGATGTCGAGGATCTTCTCCTCGAAATCCTCCGGCGGCGGGGTCTTCGTGCTGCGGCGGGCCATCGCTGCGCGGCTCCTTAACCAAGAATGAAGGTGTGCTGGGGGTCTTGCGGGTGGTCTGGCGGGTGGTGTGACAGGGGCTGACGGGGGTTGTCGCGGACCATTGTGGCCCGAGGCACCGACAACGCCGACTCCGACCCAGGTCTGAGCCGGGAACTTCTCCGGTCCCCGACGCGCTTGCATACAGTGGCAGGTCTGACGGAAATCTCTGCATCGCGATCGAAGGGACCACATGCCCATGGGTCACACGGCCACAGCCCAGGCCGGCTCCGGCGGCCTGACAGCGACCGAGCACCGGCTGGCCAACGGCCTGCGCGTGGTGCTCTCCGAGGATCACCTGACCCCGGTCGCCGCGGTCTGCCTCTGGTACGACGTCGGCTCGCGCCATGAAGTCAAGGGGCGAACCGGTCTGGCTCACCTCTTCGAGCACCTGATGTTCCAGGGCTCGGCGAGCGTACCCGGCAACGGCCACTTCGAGCTCGTCCAGGGCGCCGGGGGTTCGCTCAACGGCACGACCAGCTTCGAGCGCACCAACTACTTCGAGACCATGCCGGCCCACCAGCTGGAGCTCGCGCTCTGGCTCGAGGCGGACCGGATGGGCTCGCTGCTGGCCGCCCTGGACGACGAGTCCATGGAGAACCAGCGCGACGTCGTCAAGAACGAGCGCCGCCAGCGGTACGACAACGTCCCGTACGGCACGGCCTTCGAGAAGCTGACCGCCCTGGCGTACCCCGAGGGCCACCCGTACCACCACACCCCGATCGGCTCCATGGCCGACCTGGACGCGGCCTCCCTCGAAGACGCCCGCGCCTTCTTCCGTACGAACTACGCACCCAACAACGCGGTGCTGTCGGTCGTCGGCGACATCGACCCCGAGCAGACGCTCGCCTGGATCGAGAAGTACTTCGGCACCATCCCCGGGCACGACGGCAAGCAGCCGCCGCGCGACGGCACGCTGCCCGAGATCATGGGCCGCCAGCTGCGCGAGGAGATCGTCGAGGAGGTTCCGGCCCGCGCGCTGATGGCCGCCTACCGGCTCCCGCACGACGGCACCCGCGAGTGCGACGCCGCCGACGTGGCGCTCACCGTCCTGGGCGGCGGCGAGTCCTCCCGGCTCCACAACCGCCTGGTACGCCGCGACCAGACGGCCGTCGCGGCCGGCTTCGGCATGCTGCGGCTCGCCGGCGCGCCCTCGCTGGGCTGGCTGGACGTGAAGACCTCCAGCGGGGTCGAGGTGCCCGACATCGAGGCGGCCGTCGACGAGGAGCTCGCGCGGTTCGCCGCCGAGGGCCCCACGGCCGAGGAGATGGAGCGCGCCCAGGCGCAGCTGGAGCGCGAGTGGCTGGACCGGCTGAGCACGGTGGCCGGCCGCGCCGACGAACTCTGCCGCTTCGCCGTGCTGTTCGGCGACCCGCAGCTGGCCCTCAGCGCCGTCCAGCGGGTCCTCGACATCACCGCCGAGGAGGTGCAGGCCGTGGCCGCGGCCCGACTGCGCCCCGACAACCGCGCGGTGCTGGTGTACGAGCCGCTCCCGGCAGAGGCCGACGGGGCCGACGAGAACGACGAGAACGAAGGGGCGGAGCAGTGAGCGACACCGCAGCCGTCACGATGACCTTCCACCCGCAGCCGCAGGCCGGCGAGGCCCGGCCGTGGGCCTTCCCGGCCCCCGAGCGGGGCTCGCTGCCCAACGGCCTGACCGTGCTGCGCTGCCACCGGCCGGGCCAGCAGGTCGTCGCCGTCGAGGTCAACCTCGCCGCCCCGCTGGACGCCGAGCCCCAGGGCCTGGACGGCGTGGCGACCATCATGGCCCGCGCGCTGTCCGAGGGCACCGACAAGCACTCCGCCGAGGAGTTCGCGGCCGAGCTGGAGCGCTGCGGCGCCACGCTCGACGCGCACGCCGACCACCCGGGAGTGCGGGTCTCCCTGGAGGTCCCGGCCTCCCGGCTGGCCAAGGCGATGGGCCTTCTGGCCGAGGCGCTGCGCGCGCCCGCCTTCGCCGACAGCGAGGTCGACCGCCTGGTGCGCAACCGGCTCGACGAGATCCCGCACGAGCTGGCCAACCCGCAGCGCCGCGCCGCCAAGGAGCTCTCCAAGCAGCTCTTCCCGGCCACGCTGCGGATGTCCCGCCCGCGCCAGGGCACCGAGGAGACGGTCGCCCGGATCGACTCGGCGGCCGTACGCGCCTTCTTCGAGGCCCACGTACGCCCCGCCACCGCCACCGCGGTGGTCGTCGGCGACCTGACCGGCATCGACCTGGACGCCGTACTGGCGGACACCCTGGGCACCTGGACCGGCAACTTCGCCGAGGCGCTGCCGGTGCCGCCGGTGACCGCCGACGACGCCGGCCGCGTGGTCATCGTGGACCGGCCCGGGGCGGTGCAGACGCAGCTCCTGATCGGCCGGATCGGGCCGGACCGGCACGAACGGGTCTGGGCGGCGCAGGTGCTCGGCACGTACTGCCTGGGCGGCACCCTCACCTCGCGCCTGGACAAGGTGCTGCGCGAGGAGAAGGGCTACACGTACGGCGTGCGCGCCTTCGGCCAAGTGCTGCGCTCCACCGCCGACGGCAAGGGCGCCTCGATGCTCGCCATCAGCGGCTCCGTGGACACCCCCAACACCGGCCCGGCGCTCGACGACCTCTGGAAGGTGCTCCGCACCCTCGCGGACGGCGGGCTGACCGACGCCGAACGGGACGTGGCGGTACAGAACTTGGTGGGGGTGGCCCCGCTGAAGTTCGAGACGGCCGCGGCCGTGGCCGGCACGCTCGCCGACCAGGTCGAGCAGGAGCTCCCGGACGACTACCAGGCCCGGTTGTACGCACAGCTGGCCCAAACGGGCACGGTGGAGGCGACTTCGGCCGTCCTGGCCGCCTTCCCGGTGGACCGCCTGGTCACCGTCCTGGTGGGCGACGCGTCGCAGATCGAGGCGCCGGTGCGGGCGCTCGGGATCGGCGAGGTCACCGTCGTCACCAACTGACGGACATCCCAAGGGGCTCCGGTGGCTTGTCCACCGGAGCCCCTTTTGTCTGTTTAGTGGAGAGGTTGCTTGTATGCGGTGTGGCGTACGCAACAAAAAGGCGTGTCTGTTTGGCGATTGACTGATGATCCGCCTAGCGTCGGCCGTGCTGTCCGTCAGTTGTACGCGCCGCATCCGCGGCACCGGGCAGCGATCGCCGAGTCCCCGTCAGGCGCGAGCCTGGGGAGCCGGGGACCCACATGTGTCCCTGGGGTGAATCGGACCGCCTCGCCAGAGGGGGCCCGTAGGAGACCTTCCTGCTCCGAACCCGTCAGCTAACCCGGTAGGCGAGAAGGAAGGAAAGGATCAACCCCTTCATGGCGTTTGGCAGTCGTGCCGCCGGTAAGCACCGTGGTTCCAGTCGTCTGAGCCGCAAGACCGCCGGTTACGCCGGCATAGCCGCCCTCGCCACCACCGGTGTCGTCGGCTCCCTCGCAGGCCCGGCGTTCGCCGCGTCGGACAAGGCCCCCTCCATGGAGGACACCGGCCTGAACGCCGTCGTGACGGCCGAGGACCTCCCGGTCCAGATCGAGGCCCAGGCCGAGGCCCAGGAGCACGCGGCAGAGGCCGCGGCCGCCAAGGCGAAGGCGGAGGCCGACGCGAAGGCGCGCGCCGCCGAGGCCAAGCAGAAGGCCGAGGAGAAGGCGAAGGCCGAGCGCGAGGCCGCCGAGCGCGCCGCCCGCGAGGCGGAGCGCAAGCGCCTCAACACCTTCGTCGCCCCCGTCGACGGCTCCTACGTCAGCACCCAGTGGCACGCGGGCGGCGGCATGTGGTCCTCCGGCAGCCACACCGGCATCGACTTCCACGCGGCCTCCGGCACCTCGGTGCACGCGGTCGGCGCCGGCACCGTCGTCGAGGCCGGCTGGGGCGGCGCGTACGGCAACAACGTCGTCATCAAGCACAACGACGGCACCTACACCCAGTACGGCCACATGTCCTCGCTGAGCGTCTCCGTCGGCGAGCAGGTCACCCCGGGCCAGCAGATCGGCCTGTCGGGCTCCACCGGCAACTCCAGCGGCCCGCACCTGCACTTCGAGGCCCGTACCGGCGCCCAGTACGGCTCGGACATCGACCCGGTCGCGTACCTGCGCAACCACGGCGTCGACGTCTGACCCGCAGCACTTCACCGAAGGCCCCGGCTCCCCGAGCCGGGGCCTTCGCGTTGTGGCCGCATGTGGCCGCATGGTGGCTGTAAATATTCGCGATTTCCGTCCGCGCTCGGAAAACATCGCTTGTTGCAATAGAGTCGCCTTACGATCCCAGCGGTCGCGGCAATGGCGTCGGCAGTCGGAAATAGGCGGAGGTCCGGACTTGCGTATTCCTGCGCACGCGGTATGCACGGCAATCCGCGACGACATCGTCTCCGGTGTCTTCGAGCCGGGCGGCAGGCTGACCGAGGAGCTGCTGGCGCGGCGCTACGGGGTCTCCCGCGTCCCGGTCCGCGAGGCGCTGCGGACCCTGGAGTCCGAGGGCTTCGTCACCACCCGGCGGCATGCGGGCGCCTGCGTCGCCGAGCCCACCGAGCAGGAGGCGGCCGACCTCCTGGAACTGCGGATGCTGCTCGAGCCGCTGGCGGCCGCCCGGGCCGCCCGTCGACGCACCGAGGCCCACCTCAAGGTGCTGCGCGGGCTGGTCAGACTGGGTCAGGAGCGGGCCAGGCAGGGCCGGGGGGAGGACCTGCGGTCCCTGGGGGGCTGGTTCCACGAGACCCTCGCCCAGGCCTCCGGCAGCCCCGGGCTGATCGCGCTGCTCACGCAGATGCGGCACAAGGTCGCCTGGATGTACGCAGTGGAGGCGCCGGCCCGGCCCGTGGAGTCCTGGGCGGAGCACGGGGCGATCGTGGACGCGGTGGCGCGCGGGGACGCCGAGCGGGCGCGGGCGCTGACGGCGGTCCACGCGGACCGGGCGGCCGGGGCGCACCGGCTGCGCGTGAGGCCTTCGCAACATGCCGTAAACATGGCGGGCGGTCCGCATTAACAAATAGCGCGTATGAATGGGGGAGCCTTGGCTGAATTCGCGTCGCATGAGCGGTGCAATGGTGGTGCATTCACGGTCGCCCGGTGCATCCACGGAATTCACGAAAACGAGGAAGCCGCGGCCTCCGGAATTCCGGCGGCCGCGGCTTCGACGCATGTCCGGGGGCGAACCCGAAGGGTCAGACGGTCTCGGGAAGTTCCTCGAGGCCCTCGGCGACCAGCTTCGCGAGGCGGTCCAGCGCCGCCTCGGCACCCTCGGCGTCGGACGCGAGGATGATCTCCTCGCCGCCCTGGGCGCCCAGGCCCAGCACCGCGAGCATGGACGCGGCGTTGACGGGGTTCCCGTCGGCCTTCGAGATGGTCACCGGGACGCCGGAAGCGGTCGTCGCGCGGACGAAGATCGAGGCGGGACGAGCGTGCAGGCCCTCGGCCCACCCGACGTTGACGCGGCGCTCTGCCATGGTGATGCCCTTCAGGTTCTTACGGTTGTCTAGACCAGTCTCTCACGACGCCTCGAATGCTCCGACCGACCTTCGGCCCGAAGCCTCCGCCGTTCGACCTACCCCAGCTTGCACGTGTTTGCACCGGCTTGCCCTACGCGCCGCGCAGGAGCTGTCCGGCCGGTCCTGGCCTTAAGATCGCCGCATGACCACCCCGTCGGACCCCTCGTACCCGGCCCACTGGGAAGCGGACGTCGTCCTGCGCGACGGCGGCACCGCCCGGATCAGGCCCATCACCACGGAGGACGCGGGCCGACTGGTCAGCTTCTACGAGCAGGTCTCCGACGAGTCGAAGTACTACCGCTTCTTCGCGCCCTACCCCCGGCTGTCCGACCGCGACGTGCACCGCTTCACGCACCACGACTACGTGGACCGGGTCGGCCTCGCGGCGACCATCGGCGAGGAGTTCATCGGCACCGTCCGCTTCGACCGGATCGGCCCCGACGGCCGGCCCGCGTCCGCCCCCGCCGACGAGGCCGAGGTGGCCTTCCTCGTCCAGGACGCCCACCAGGGCCGCGGGGTCGCCTCCGCCCTCCTCGAACACATCGGCGCGGTCGCCCGCGAGCGGGGCATCCGCCGCTTCGCGGCCGAGGTGCTGCCCGCCAACAACAAGATGATCAAGGTCTTCACCGACGTCGGCTACCAGCAGAAGCGCAGCTTCGAGGACGGCTCCGTCCACCTCACCCTCGACCTCGAACCCACCGCCGAGTCCCTGGCCGTGCAGCGCGCCCGCGAGCAGCGCGCCGAGGCCCGCTCCGTGCAGCGGCTGCTGGCCCCCGGCTCGGTGGCGGTGATCGGAGTCAGCCGCTCCGGCGGGGGAGTCGGCGCGGCGGCCCTGCGGAACCTGCGCGACTGCGGCTTCCAGGGCCACCTCTACGCCGTGAACGAGGCCGCCACCACCGACCTGCTGGAGGGCGTCCGGGCCTACCGCGCGCTCGGTGACGTCGACGCCCCGGTCGACCTCGCGGTGATCGCGGTCCCCGCCGAGCGCGTCCCCGAGGCCGTGGCCGCGTGCGGCGAGCACGGGGTGCAGGGGCTGGTGGTGCTGTCCGCCGGCTACGGGGAGAGCGGCGCGGCCGGGCTCGACCGGCAGCGCGAACTGGTGCGCCAGGTGCGCTCGTACGGGATGCGGCTGATCGGGCCGAACGCGTACGGCGTGATCAACACCGCGCCGGAGGTCGGGCTCAACGCCTCCCTCACCCCGGCGCCCGCGCCGATCCGGGGCCGCATCGGGCTGTTCACCCAGTCCGGGGCGATCGGCATCTCGCTGCTCTCCGCACTGCTGCGGCGGGGCGAAGGGCTGTCGTCCTTCGTCTCGGCGGGCAACCGGGCGGACGTCTCCGGCAACGACATCCTGCAGTACTGGTACGAGGACGAGGCCACCGACGTCGCGCTGATGTACCTCGAAACCCTGGGCAACCCGCGGAAGTTCACGCGTCTCGCGCGGCGGACGGCAGCGGTGAAGCCGGTGGTGGTCGCGAAGGGCGGCCGCCACACCCCGGCCGGCCACGTGGTCCCCGGGACCAGGCTCCCGGACACCACGGTCTCGGCGCTGCTGCGGCAGGCAGGGGTGATCCGCGTCGACACCGTGACGGAGCTGGTGGACGTCGGGCTGCTGCTGGCCTCGCAGCCGCTGCCGGCCGGGCCGCGCGTGGCGATCCTCGGGAACTCGGAGTCGCTGGGCGTCCTCACGTACGACGCCTGCCTCACGCAGGGGCTGCGGCCGGCGGCCCCGCTGGACCTGACCACGGCGGCGACGCCGGAGGACTTCGGGGAGGCGCTGGGCGCGGCGCTGGGCTCCGCAGAGAACGATGCGGTGATCGTCACGGTCATCCCGTGGGTGAACGAGCAGGAGCCGCAGGACGACCTGGCCGAGGCCCTTCGGGACGCGGTGGCCGGGCATCCCGGCAAGCCGGTGGCGGTGGTGCACGTGGAGCTGGCGGAGCTCGTCGACGCCCTGTCCGCGGCGGGGGGCCTGCCCGGGCCCGCCTCCGTGCGGCCGGATTCGTCCGGTGCGGCGCCGCTTCCGGGGGCGCTGCCCCCGCGCCCCCGCGCCTCCAACGCCGGCGGGGCTGAGGGTGCGGGCGGGGCTGGCGGTGCGAGTGCGGAGGCCGGTGGGGCCGGCGGTGACAGCGGGGGCGTCGACGCGGCCGGAATCGAGGTGCGGATTCCGGCGTATCCGGCCGCCGAGCGGGCCGTACGGGCCGTCGCCGAGGCCGTCCGGTACGGGCAGTGGCGGCGGGCCAACGCCGAGGCCGGGCAGGTGCCCGAGTACGAGGACATCGACGAGGCCGGAGCCGCCGCGCAGCTCGCCGACCTCCTGGACGGCGCCGGCGACGCCGTCCTCACCCTCACCGAGGCCGACGCCGCCGCGCTGCTCGCCCGGTACGGGATCCGGTTGCTCCCCACCCTGCCCGCGCCCACCGCGGACGACGCGGTCGTGGCCGCCCGGACCCTGGGCTACCCCGTCGCCCTCAAGACCACCGCCCCGCACCTGCGCCACCGCGCGGACCTCGGCGGCGTACGCCTCGACCTCGCGACCGAGGCCGACCTGCGCCGCTCGTACGAGGAGCTCACCGAGCTCCTCGGGACGCCCGGCGAGCTGCTCCCCGTCGTCCAGGCCATGGTGCCCCGCGGGGTCGACACCGTCGTGCGGTCCGTCATCGACCCCGCAGCCGGCGCCGTCCTCTCCTTCGGGCTCGCCGGCGTCGCCTCCGAGCTGCTCGGCGACACCGCCCACCGGCTCGTCCCCGCCACCGACCGGGACGCCGCCGGGCTGATCCGGTCCATCCGGACCGCCCCCCTCCTCTTCGGCTGGCGCGGGAGCGACCCCGTGGACACCCCCGCTCTCGAGGAGCTCCTGCTGCGGCTGTCCCGGCTCGTGGACGACCATCCCGAAGTGGTGGGAGTCACCCTCGAGCCCGTCGTCGTCGCCACGGAGGGCCTCTCCGTCCTCAGCGCCACGGTCCGCGTGGCCCACCCGCCCGCCCGCACCGATCTCGGCCCCCGGACACTGCCCAGCTACTGAGCGGGTGCGCGGGCCTGTCGTCCGGACCTCAGGCGCCCGGGGTGCCCCGTGCGGGCCTTAGGATGGACCCCATGGCGAAATCCGGTACGACGACCCAGGGGCTGCGCACGGCGATCGAGCGCAGCGGCTACTACCCGGCCCTCGTGGCCGAGGCCGTGGAGGCCGCGGTCGGCGGCGAGCCGATCTCGTCGTACCTGGTCCACCAGGAGACGACCTTCGACGCCAACGAGGTGCGCCGGCACGTCACCGTCCTGGTCCTGACCGGGAACCGCTTCATCGTGAGCCACACCGACGAGCAGGCCGCCGACGCCGGGTCCCCCTCCCCGTACGCGACCACCTCCACCGAGTCGGTCAAGATCGGCGCGATCTCCTCCGTGGTGCTCAGCCGCGTCGTCGCCAACCCCGAGTCCTACACCCCCGGCACCCTGCCCCGCGAGGTCGTCCTGACCATCGGCTGGGGCGCGGTCTCGCGGATCGACCTGGAGCCCGCCGCCTGCGGCGACCCGAACTGCGACTCCGACCACGGCTACACCGGCAACTCCACCGCCGACGACCTGAGCCTGCGCGTCAGCGAGGCCGGCGACGGCCCGGAGGCGGTCCGCCAGACCCTCGTCTTCGCGCAGGCACTCAGCGAAGCAACGGCAGCCACCTCCACCTCCGCCCGCTGATGGCCTACTCCGCACCGTCGAACTGGGACGAGCCGGAGCTGCTGGACCTCGCCGGCGCCCCCGTTCCGGAGTACGGCACCGGCTCGCTCGCCGATCTGCTGCCGACCCTCGTGGCCGGCCAGGGCGTCCCCGGGTTCACCGCCGCGATCCCCGAGCTGACGCCGGCCGACCGGAACTGCGTGTTCCTGGTCGACGGCATGGGCTGGGAGCAGATCAAGGCCCACCCGGACGAGGCCCCGTACCTGACCTCCCTCCTCGGCACCTCGCGCGGAGGCACCGGCCGGCCGATAACGGCGGGCTTCCCGGCGACCACCGCCACCTCGCTGGCCTCCGTCGGCACGGGCCTGCCGCCCGCGCGGCACGGCCTGCCCGGCTACGCGGTGAGGAACCCGGCCACCGGCGAGCTGATGAACCAGCTCCGCTGGTACCCCTGGACCCAGCCGAAGCCCTGGCAGCCGTACCCGACCGTCTTCCAGCAGGCCGACAAGGCGGGGGTGGCCACGGCGCAGGTGTCCTCGCCCGCGTTCCAGACCACCCCGCTCACCAAGATCGCGCTGAGCGGCGGCACCTTCCTCGGCCGGATGACCGGCGAGGAGCGGATGGACCTCGCGGCCGAACGCCTCGCGGCCGGCGACCGCTCGCTGGTGTACACGTACTTCAGCGAGCTCGACGGGGCCGGACACCGGCACGGCGTGAACTCCGACGCGTGGCGCGGCCAGCTGATGTACGTCGACCGCCTGGTGCAGCGGCTCGCCGAGCAACTCCCGCCGCGGACCGCGCTGTACGTGACCGCCGACCACGGCATGGTGGACGTCCCGTTCGACGAGGACTCCCGTATCGACTACGACGAGGACTGGGAGCTGGGCGCGGGCGTGGCCCTGCTCGGCGGCGAGGGCCGGGCCCGGCACGTGTACGCCGTACCGGGCGCCGAGGCCGACGTCCTGACGGTGTGGCGCGAGGTGCTGGGCGACCGGTTCTGGATCGCGAGCCGCGAAGAGGCCCTGGAACTGGGCTGGTTCGGCGTGCCGGGGGAGTGCGACGAGCGCGTGCTGGGCCGGATCGGCGACGTGGTCGCGGCCGCCCAGGCCGATGCGGCCATCACCGCCTCGCGCAACGAGCCCAACGAGTCCGCCCTCGTCGGCATGCACGGCTCCATGACCGCGGCCGAGCAGCTCGTCCCGCTGCTCGAGATCCGCACCTGACCGACCCCCCTTCCTCCGCCCCTGCCGCCAACGCTCCGAAAGGTCCCGTACTTCCCATGCCCGAGCTGGTGTTCTTCTCCGGAACGATGGACTGCGGAAAGAGCACCCTGGCTCTCCAGATCGGGCACAACCGGTCTGCCCGCGGGCTCCAAGGCGTGATCTTCACGCGGGACGACCGGGCGGGGGAGGGCAAGCTGTCCTCGCGCCTCGGCCTGGTGACGGAGGCCGTCGAGGCGACCGAGGGCATGGACCTGTACGCGTACCTGGTGAACCAGCTGTCCAAGGGCGGCAAGGCCGACTACGTGATCGTGGACGAGGCCCAGTTCCTCGCTCCGGAGCAGATCGACCAGCTCGCCCGCATCGTCGACGACCTCGAAATGGACGTGTTCGCCTTCGGCATCACGACCGACTTCCGTACGAAGCTCTTCCCGGGCTCGCAGCGCCTGATCGAGCTGGCCGACCGGATCGAGCAGCTCCAGGTCGAGGCCCTGTGCTGGTGCGGCGCCCGCGCCACCCACAACGCCCGTACGGTGGACGGGGAGATGGTGGTCGAGGGTGCCCAGGTCGTCGTCGGTGACGTGAACCGGCCGGCCGGGGAGATCGGCTACGAGGTCCTCTGCCGCCGCCACCACCGCCGCCGCATGACCAGCGCCGCCGCTCATGCCGGCGCCCTCTCCCCGGACGTCCTCCCCGTCAACCACGGCTGACCGCACGCCGGAAGGCGGTCCGGCCGGGCCCCGGCTGGGACTACCCACGTTGGTGATGGTCCCCGGGCGGCGGTGCGCGCGAGACTGATCAGGCTTCAGACGTGCAGGGCGTCGGCAGCCGTGCCGGGAGTGACCTTCCTGTTGGCCGTCCGCAGCAGCACGCCATCCGAAGGCTTCACTTGACGGTCGGCAGCGGGAAAAAGGGCTGGGGATGCCATGCGGCAACTTGAAGTAGCACTGATCGGCGCAGGACTGATAGCACGCTTCCACCTGGATGCGTGGACCACGGTCGGGGCGTCCGTGCGCGTCTACTCCACCGACGGACGCGCCGAGGAACTCGCGAGCGAATTCGGCGCCAAGGCCGTCGGTTCCCTGGACGAAGCGCTGGACGGCGCGGACGCCGTGGACATCTGCACGCCGACGGACAGCCACTACGACATCGCCATGACCGCCATCGCCGCGGGCGTGGGGGTGGTGTGCGAGAAGCCGCTGGCGGCCAGCACGGCCGAGGCCGAGGAGATCGTCGCCGCGGCCGAGCAAGCCGGCGTACGGCTCTATCCGACCCACAACGTACGGTTCGCCCCGGCGTACGCCCGGCTCCACGAGCTGGTGGCGGCAGGCAGCCTGGGCACGGGCACGGTCGCCCGGTTCACCGTCGCGGGCTACCACCCGCGGCCCTGGACCGGCCACGCGTCCGCACGTTCGGGCGGGATCCTGACCGACCAGCTGCTCCACGGCGCCGACATCGCCTACTGGGTCTTCGGGGACGTCGTACGGGTGCACGCCTCCTACCAGGGGGACATCGCCGCACCGGCCCCGACCGGGGCCGTCGGCGTCGGAACCGTCGTCCTCACCCACGCCAGTGGCGCGCTCAGCCAGGTCGTGTGCCGGTGGACGGCTACGCCGCAACCCCCCTTCCGGCTCACCTACCGCGTCTCGGGCACGGGCGGGACGGTGCACTACGACTCCGAATGGCCCCAGGAGATCCGGGTGTTCGGCGATGCGGCCGCGCACTTCGGGCACTTCGGGGAGAAGCCGTTCGTCTCCGAGATCCGCGAGTTCGCCCAGGGGTTCCTGGGCGGTCCCGAGCCCCGACTGGGACCGCGCGACGCGCTGGCCGCCATCCGTATCACCCAGGCCGCCGCGGAGTCCGCATGGACCGGGCGGGCCGTGGAACTGACCGTGAAGGGGGCCTCCGCATGAAGGTCGCCGTGTTGTCCTTCGCCCACGAGCGCGCTGCGACGTACGCCCGGCTGCTGCACGACATGCCCGGCGTCGACCTGGTCATCGCGGACCCCGACGGTTCGCCGGATGATCCGGCCCGGGGCCGGGCCGTGGCCCGGCAGCTCGACACGACGTACGCGGGCAGCTGGGACGAGGTGTTCGCGCTGCGCCCCGAGGCCGTCGTGGTCACGAGCGGGATCGACCACCGCCGGGAACTGGTCGAGCGGGCGGCCGAGGCCGGTGCGCACGTGTTGTGCGAGCAGCCGCTGGCCGCCGAAGAGGCCGACGCCCGGGCCATGGTGCGCGCCTGCGAGGACGCGGGGGTGCGGCTGACCCTGGTGTCACCGGCCTGCTTCAGTCCGGCCTTCACCGCCGTGCGCGAAGGGCTCGCCGGCGGTGAGGCCATCGGCAAGCTGACGACCGTTCACGGGGCGTACAACACCCCGGCGACCGGGGGGCGGGAGGACGGCGGAGCGCTGGGTACGAGCGCCGCCTTCCTGCTCGACATGGTGGACGCGGTGCTCGGCGGGGAACCGGCGGAGCAGGTGTACGCACAGTCGAACAGCCTCCTCGGCGCAGAGCCGGGCGCCGAGAGCGCGGCACTCGTCACGGTGCGCTATCCGAGCGGGACGGTCGCATCCATCGACTGCAGCCGGAGCGTGTCAGCGCACCCGTCGGCCGTGGACGGACCGATGATGAGCTTCGTCGGTGACCGGGCGAGCGTGGAGTTCCATGCCCGCCCGCGGCTGCTCGCCGGGTTCGACGTCGCCACGTCCGGGGAACGGTGGGAAGCAGGCGGGAGCGACCTGTACGCGGTCATGCTCGGCGAGTTCGTCGCCGCCGTCGGCGAGGGACGCGCAGCCGGCCCGGACGGCGCAGCCGCCCTGCGTACGCAGCGGATCATCCAGGCGGCCCGCGCGTCGGCGCACACCGGCCGGCCCGTCGATCTGGCAGCGCCCGTCGGCTGAGGCGCAGCGACCTCGACTGCGTCTCGGACACAGCCGTAAGCGAAGCTCCTGGAGAAACGGTGGACCTCGGTCGTGACACCGCTCACCAGGAGCTTCGCCCATTCTCCGGCGCCGCCTACCGGCCCTACCAGCCTGAGGGATGTTTTGCCGCAGGGCCCCGACCTAGTCTGGCGTGAGAGATCAAGGCTGCACCCTCGCGATGAATCGAAAATGTCGCGGGATGTGTAGACGTACATTTCCCGATCGCTAAGGGGACGTCCGCATGTCACACCTCCTGCACATTGACTCGAGTGTCGGTGGCGAATCCGTATCGAGGCAGCTGTCGGCCTATTTCGCTGAAGAGTGGCGTAACAACCACCCTGGTGGTGGCTATGTTTATCGCGACGTCTCGGCCCAGCCGATTCCGCACATCACGCATCCCGTGCACCAGGCCCTCGTCTACCCGGACGGCGACCACGGTCAGAGTGCGGAGGAGCAGGAGCTCACCGCGGCGATCACCCATGAGCTGCTCGAGGCGTCCGTGCTGGTCCTCGGTGTTCCCATGCACAACCTCTCGGTCCCCTCGACCCTGAAGTCGTGGCTGGACCGTGTCGTTCACCCGGCCCACATGGTCCGGCCCGGGCAGTCCGGTCCGCTCAGTGGGAAGACGGTCGTGGCGATCCTTTCCAGGGGTGGTTCGTACGCGCCGGGAACGCCGCGTGAGGGGCACGACTTCCAGCGGTCTTATCTGAAGGCGATCATGGAGGCGATCGGTCTCGGCGAGGACCTGACCTTCGTGACGGCCGAATTCACCATGGCGGCAGCCGCACCGCAGATGGCGCATCTCAAGCCGCTTGCCGAAGCATCCCTGGCGAACGCGTACGACACTCTCGGAAAGCTGGCCCAGTAACTCCGGCCCCTTTCCGATGTGCAGTCTCGATTGAGAAGGACTCCATGAGCGACGCAATTTCCTTCGAGGAGCATTGGGACCGGACCCATCCGTTCGATCCCCCTGCCATATTCGATTCCCTGCGCGAAGAACGTCCGCTCGCGCGCATGGTGTACCCCGACGGGCACGTCGGCTGGATCGCCAGCAGTCACGAGCTGGTGCGCAAGGTCCTCAGCGACCCGAGGTTCAGCCACAACCTCGAGAACTTCCACTTCCCGGTGACGCGTTTCGGAGAGCCGGCCGTCGGCTCCTCTCCGGAGATCCCGGGGATGTTCATCCACATGGACCCGCCCAACCACACCCGGTACCGGCGCCTGCTGACGGCCGAGTTCACGGCCCGTCGGGCGAGCCGGCTGACGTCGCGCGTCGAGGCCGTGGCCGCCGAGCAGATCGCCGTGATGCGCGAGCACGGCGGCCCCGTGGACCTCGTGGCGAGCTTCGCGGAGCCGCTGGTCCTGAGGGTGCTGTCCGAAATGGTCGGCCTGCCCTACGAAGAGCGTGACCGCTACGCCCACGCACCGGCCGTCCTGCACGACCCGGACTCGACGCAGGAACAGGTCGGAGCCGCCTTCGCGCAGCTGACGCCGTTCATCGTCGAGGTGGTGGAAGGAAAGCGGAAGGAGCCCGGAGACGATCTCATCAGCCGGCTCGTCGCCGACGGGGAGTTGACCACCGAAGAGGTGTGCAACATCGTCACCCTCCTGCTGTTCGCGGGCTACGAGACCACGGAGAACGCGCTGGCCGTCGGGGTCTTCGCCCTCCTGCACCACACGGATCAGCTGGCGGCCCTCCGCGCGGACCCGTCGAAGCTCGACGCCGCCATCGAGGAGCTCCTGCGCTACATCACCATCAACCAGTACGAGATGTACCGCACTGCGTTGGAGGACATCGAGCTGGACGGGCAGCTGGTCAAGAAGGGGGACACCGTCACGGTGTCGCTGCCTGCGGCCAACCGCGACCCGGCCAAATTCGGATGCCCTGCGCAGCTGGACATCGATCGCGACACCTCGGGCCACGTGGCGTTCGGCTTCGGCATCCACCAGTGCCTCGGCCAGAACCTGGCGCGCGTCGAACTGCGGGCCGGTCTGTCGGCCCTCCTCCAGGCGTTCCCCGAACTGCGGTTGGCCGTTGCGGTCGATGAGGTACCGCTCCGGCTCAAGGGCTCCGTCTTCGCGGTAAAGAGCCTGCCCGTCTCCTGGTGAGCTCTCTTCTTCTCTGATTTTCTCCGAAAGGACCTGCGGCACAGTGCGCACCGATCTCGTCAAGCCACTCCCTGTCGCACTCCTGGAGAACGCGACCCGTTTCCCCCGCAAGGTGGCCTTCCAGGATGACCGGCGAGCGGTCACCTACGGCGACCTGGAGGCGCGGACGCGCCGGCTCGCCGGACATCTGGCGGGCCTGGGCGTCCGGCGCGGGGACCGGGTGGCCATCTGCCTCGGCAACACGGTGTCCACCGTGGAGAGTTACCTCGCGGTCGTTCGGGTCGCGGGCGTCGGGGTACCGCTCAACCCCGCTTCGGCCCTGGCCGAGCTGGAGTACCTGCTGGCCGACAGCGGGGCCACGGTGGTCATCACCGATTCCGTGCAGGCGGAAAGGTTCCGGCGTTCACCGGCCGTGGCGCCCGACATCACCCTGCTGGTGACCGGCGACGTCCCGGAGGGGGTGGGAGCCCACGCGTACGACCAACTCGCCGTCCGCGAGCCGGCCGTGCCCGCCCGCGACGACCTCGGCCTCGACGACGTGGCCTGGATGTTCTACACGTCCGGGACGACCGGCCGCCCCAAGGGTGTCCTGTCGACGCAGCGCAACTGCCTCTGGTCCGTCGCCTCTTGCTACGTGCCGATCCCGGGACTGACGGACCAGGACCGGGTGCTCTGGCCCCTCCCGCTGTTCCACAGCCTCTCGCACATCGCGTGCGTCCTGTCCGTCACCGTGGTGGGCGCCACGGCCCGGCTCATGGACGGCAGTTCCGCTGAGGACGTGATCGGGGCACTGCGCGAGGACGGTTCGACGTTCCTGGCCGGCGTTCCCACCACGTACCACCACCTGGTGACGGCCGCCCAGCAGAACGGTTTCTCCGCCCCCGACCTGCGGATCGGTCTGGTCGGCGGAGCGGTCACCGGATCCCGGCTGCGCCGCGACTTCGAGGAGATCTTCGGCGTCCCGCTGGTCGACGCCTACGGCAGCACCGAGACGTGCGGGGCCATCACCATCAACCCGCCGGACGGCGCCCGGGTCGACGGCTCCTGCGGCCTGCCCGTGCCGGGCGTCGGCGTCCGCATCGTCAACCCCGACACCGGGCTCGACGTGCCCGCCGGACAGGAGGGCGAGGTGTGGGTCAGCGGACCGAACGTCATGGTCGGCTACCACAACAGCCCTGAGGCGACCGCCGCGGCTATGCAGGACGGCTGGTACCGGACCGGAGACCTGGCCCGGCGGGACGACGCCGGCTACTTCTCCATCTGCGGCCGGATCAAGGAACTCGTCATCCGCGGCGGCGAGAACATCCACCCCGAGGAGATCGAGGCGGTCCTGCGCACCGTCGAGGGCGTCGCCGACGCGGCGGTGGCCGGCGTACCGCACGAGACGCTCGGGGAGGTTCCGGTCGCGTACGTGGTCCCCGGCCCCTCCGGCTTCGACACCGCGACGCTGATCGACCGGTGCCGCGAGCAGCTCTCCGCGTACAAGGTGCCGGAGCAGGTCCACGAGGTCGACGCCATCCCCAGGACCGCGTCCGGCAAGATCAAGCGTCGCATGCTGGCCGATCAGCCGAGCCGGCTGCGGTACGAGGCGATCGGACACCACGACGCGCTCATGGGCCGCCGGCCCGACGCGACCGTCGCGGCAGCGCTGCGTGACCGGTTGTCCGGTCTGGAGGAGCGCGCGCAGCTGGCCCTGCTGGAAGACCTGGTCCGTACGCAGGCCGCCGTCGTGCTGCAGAAGCCGGGCCCGGATTCCATCCCGTCCGGTCGGGCCTTCCGCGACCTCGGCTTCACCTCGATGGCCGTCGTCGCCCTGCGCAACCGGCTGGTGGAGAGCACCGGGTTGGCGCTGTCCACCACCGTCGTCTTCGACCACCCCACTCCGGTGGCGCTGGCAGGCCGCATACGGGCCGAGGCCCTCGGGATCACCGGGCCGGTGACCGAGTCGGTCACGGCGGCCGACCCCGATGAGCCGATCGCCATCGTGGGCATGTCGTGCCGTCTGCCGGGTGGCGTGGCGGGGCCGGAGGACCTGTGGCGCTTGGTCTCCGAGGGCCGGGACGCCCTGTCGGCCTTCCCCGAGGACCGCGGCTGGGATCTGGACGGCCTGTTCGACCCGGACCCCGGCCGTACGGGTACCTCGTACACGGATCAGGGTGGTTTCCTGCACGAGGCAGGGCTCTTCGACGCGGGGTTCTTCGGGATCTCGCCGCGTGAGGCGCTGGCGATGGATCCGCAGCAGCGGCTGCTGCTGGAGGCCTCGTGGGAGGCGCTGGAGCGGGCGGGTGTCGACCCGGTCTCGCTGAAGGGCTCCGACGTCGGCGTGTTCTCCGGGCTGTTCGGCCAGGGATACGGGACCGGCGCCGCTGCGGTGGCGCCGGAGCTGGAAGGCTTCGCGACCACCGGTTCGGCGACGAGTGTGGCCTCGGGCCGCGTGTCGTACGTGCTCGGCCTCGAAGGGCCGGCGGTCACGGTGGACACGGCGTGTTCCTCGTCCCTCGTGGCGATGCACCTGGCCGCGCAGGCGCTGCGGCAGGGCGAGTGCTCGATGGCGCTCGCCGGCGGTGTGTCGGTCATGGCGACCCCCGACCACTTCGTGGAGTTCTCCCGGCAGCGGGCCCTGGCCGCCGACGGCCGGTGCAAGGCGTTCGCCTCGGCGGCCGACGGCACCGGCTGGGCCGAGGGCGTCGGCGTGGTCGTACTGGAGCGGCTGTCGGTGGCGAGGGAGCGCGGGCACCGGGTGCTGGCGGTGCTGCGGGGCAGTGCGGTGAACCAGGACGGCGCGTCCAACGGCCTGACCGCGCCGAACGGGCTGTCGCAGCAGCGGGTGATCCGCAGGGCGCTGGCCGGTGCCGGCCTGGTCTCGGCGGATGTGGACGTGGTGGAGGCCCACGGGACCGGTACGGCCCTGGGCGACCCGATCGAGGCGCAGGCGCTGCTGGCCACCTACGGCCAGGGCCGTGACGCGGAACAGCCGCTGTGGCTCGGCTCGCTCAAGTCGAACATCGGTCACACGCAGGCGGCTGCGGGTGTGGCCGGTGTGATCAAGATGGTGCAGGCGCTGCGGCACGGGGTGCTGCCGGCGACCCTGCACGTGGACGCGCCCACCCCCCAGGTCGACTGGTCCGCGGGTGCGGTGGAGCTGCTGACCGAGGCGCGGGAGTGGCCGCAGAACGGCCGGCCGCGCCGGGCCGGTGTGTCGTCGTTCGGCGTCAGCGGGACGAATGCGCACCTCATCCTGGAGGAAGCGCCCGCGGAAGAGGCGCCGCAGCCGTCGGTGTCTGCGGGTGTGGTGCCGTTGGTGGTGTCGGCGCGAAGCGCAGGTTCGCTCGCGGGCCAGGCCGGGCGGCTGGCGTCCTTCGTGGAGAGCACCGAGGGGGTGTCGCCGGCGGAGGTCGCCGGGGCGCTGGTCTCGGGCCGTACGGTGCATGGCGAGCGCGCGGTGGTGGTCGCGGGTTCGCACGAGGAGGCGCTGGCCGGTCTGCAGGCGCTGGCGCGCGGTGAGAGCGCGCCCGGTGTGGTGAGCGGTTCGGGTACGCCGGGCAAGGTCGTGTGGGTGTTCCCGGGCCAGGGCTCGCAGTGGGCGGGCATGGGTCGTGAACTCATGGCCTCCTCGCCGGTGTTCGCGGCGCGGATCGCAGAGTGTGCTGCCGCGCTGGAACCGTGGATCGACTGGTCCCTGATCGAGGTGCTGCGCGGCGAGGCCGAGCCCGAGCTCATCGAGCGGGTCGACGTGCTCCAGCCGGCGAGCTTCGCGGTGATGGTCGGCCTGGCGGCGGTGTGGTCGTCGGTGGGCGTGGAGCCGGACGCGGTGCTCGGCCACTCGCAGGGCGAGATCGCCGCGGCTTGCGTCGCAGGTGCGCTGTCGCTGGAGGACGCGGCGCGCGTGGTGGCCCTGCGCAGCCAGGCCATCGCCGAGGAGCTGGCCGGCCGCGGCGGCATGGCTTCGGTCGCGCTGGGCGTGGACGAGGCGCTCGTACGGCTGGTGCCGTGGGCGGACCGGGTCGAGGTCGCGGCGGTCAACGGCCCGTCCTCCGTGGTCATCGCCGGAGACGCCGAGGCGCTGGACGAGGCGCTCGAAGCGCTGTCCGGTGAGGGCGTCCGAGTGCGCCGGGTCGCGGTGGACTACGCCTCGCACACCCGGCACGTGGAAGCGATCCGCGACACGCTCGCCGAAACGCTGGCCGGGGTCAGCGCCCAGGCCCCGAAGGTGCCGTTCTACTCCACCGTGACCGGCACCTGGGTGGAGGACGCCGACGTCCTCGACGGCGCGTACTGGTACCGGAACCTGCGGGGCCAGGTGGGCTTCGGCCCGGCCGTGGCCGAGCTGCTGGCGCAGGGCCACGGGGTGTTCGTCGAGGTCAGCGCCCACCCGGTGCTGGTCCAGCCGATCACCGAGAGCGTCGATGCCGGCCACGCCGATGTGGTGGTGACCGGCTCGCTGCGCCGCGAAGACGGCGGTCTGCGGCGGCTGTTCGCCTCGATGGCCGAGCTCTTCGTCCGCGGTGTGGCCGTGGACTGGAGCGGGGTCCTGCCCGCCGGGGCAGCCTCCGCCCACGTGGACCTGCCGACGTACGCCTTCGAGCACCAGCACTACTGGCTCCGGACGGCCGCTTCGGCGACCGACGCGGCCTCGCTGGGACTCGCCGGCGCCGATCACCCCCTGGTGGGCGCGGTCGTCGGCATGCCGAACTCGGCGGGCCTCATGGCTACGTCGAGCTGGTCGCTCCGGTCGCAGCCCTGGCTCGTGGACCACCAGGTTTCCGACGCCGTCGTGGTGCCGAACGCGGCCCTGGTCGAGCTGTCCATCCGGCTCGGCGACCTGGCCGCCGCTCCCGTACTCGACGTACTGACGGTCGACATGCCGGTGGTGCTGCCCCAGCGGGGCGGCCGCAGCATCCAGGTGATCGTCGGCGGGCCCGACGAGACGGGACGGCGGTCGGTGGAGATCTTCTCCCGCGCCGCGGACGCCCCTCTGGACGCGCAGTGGACGCGGCACGCGCACGGCACGCTGGCTCCGGCCGGCGCCACCGTGACCCCCGCGAGCGACGGGCGGTCCGTCACCGAAGTCGCCCTGGACGACGCCGCTCTGCGCGACGCGGGCCGTTACGGGGTACACCCCGCGCTGCTGGACGCCGCCGTCCGTACCGTCGTCCCCGCCGGCATGCTCCCGTCCGTGTGGACCGGGGTGTCCCTGCTGGCCTCCGGCGCCGCCGCTCTGCAGGTGCGCCCGGGCGGGACCTCGGCCGAGGGAACCGGTCTGCAGCTGACCGACCCGACGGGGCAGCCCGTCATGACCGTCGAGGCGGTGCGCGGAACTCCGTTCTCCCCCGAACAGGCAGGGATCGCGGGCGCGTTGCCGCACGACGCCCTGTTCCGCGTCGAGTGGACGCAGTGTGCGCTTCCCGCCCAGGACCGCTCCCTCGACATCCTGACCGTCGCGACCGGCGAGGACGTCGCCGCCTCCGCCCGGTCGGCCACGTCGAATCCCGACGTCCTGCTGTACGAGGCCGGGGCCGTGAGCGCGGCGGCCGACCCCCGCGCATCGGTCAACGCGGCGCTGGCCGTGCTCCAGGCCTGGCTCGCGGAACCCGTCCTGGCGGAAACCCGGCTGGCCGTGGTCACCGGGGACTGCGCCGAGCCCGACGCGGCCGCGGTGTGGGGCCTGGTCCGCTCGGCGCAGTCGGAGCATCCGGACCGGATCGTCCTCGCGGACCTCGACGACGGCTCCCGGTCCGCTCTGCCGGCCGTCGTACTGAGCGGCGAACCGCAGCTGAGGCTGCGGGAGGGCGTGGCGGAGGTGCCGCGGCTGGTCCGCGTGCCCCTCGCGCAGGACGGGTCGCCGGCCGAAGCCGGCCGGCACCCGCGACCGCTGGACACCGACGGCACCGTACTGATCACCGGCGGCACCGGAACGCTGGGTGCGATGACCGCACGGCACCTGGTCACCGCGTACGGCATCCGGCACCTGGTCCTGGCGGGCCGCCGCGGCCATGCCCCGGAGCTCCACGACGAGCTGACCGCGCTGGGCGCGTCCGTCACCATCGCCGCCTGCGACACGGCGGACCGGGCCCAGCTCGAGGCCCTCCTGCGGGCGATACCGGCCGAGCACCCGCTCACCGCCGTCGTGCACTCCGCCGGTGTCCTGGACGACGGGGTGCTCACCGAGCTGACCCCGGACCGCGTCGACACCGTACTGCGGCCCAAGGCGGACGCGGCGCTCCACCTGCACGAGCTCACCCGGGACCTGGACCTCGCCGCGTTCGTGCTGTTCTCCTCGGCGGCGGGCGTGCTGGGCAACCCCGGGCAGGCCAACTACGCCGCGGCCAACGCCTACCTGGACGCGCTGGCGCACCGGCGCCGCGGTCTCGGTCTGCCCGCCGTCTCCCTCGCCTGGGGCTACTGGGCGACGGTCAGCGGCATGACCGAGCACCTGGGCGCCGCAGACCTGCGCCGCAACCGGCGCATCGGCATGAGCGGGCTCTCCGCGAGCGAGGGAATGGCCCTGCTCGACGCAGCCCTGGCCGCCGACGCGGGCACCGCCGGCACGCTGGTGGCGGCGAAGTTCGACGTGTCCGCCCTGCGGGCGGCCGCAGCCGAGGCTCCGGTCCCGCCGCTGCTGCGGGGTCTGGCCCCGTCGCCGCGGCCGGCGGCCCGGGCCGCCGCTCCGTCCGGGCCCGCGTCGCTGAAGGAGCGCCTCGCCGGTCTGGGCGATGCCGAGCAGACCGAGGCCCTGCTCGAACTGGTCCGGCGGCACGCCGCCGAGGTGCTCGGGCACAGCACTGCCGAGGCCGTCCACGCGACCCGGACCTTCAAGGAGGCCGGATTCGACTCGCTGACCGCAGTGGAGCTGCGCAACCGGCTGGCGATCGCGACCGGGCTGACCCTCTCCCCGGCGATGATCTTCGACTATCCGAAGCCGACGGCGCTCGCCGAGCGCCTGCGCGCCAAGCTCTTCGGCGGTACGCCGCACCGTCCGGCCGAGCCCGAGGCGCCCGCCGGGACGACCGACGAGCCCATCGCGATCGTGGCGATGGCCTGCCGCTTCCCGGCCGGCGTGCACAGCCCGGAGGACCTCTGGCGGATCGTGGCCGACGGCGTCGACGTCGTCAGCGAGTTCCCCGACGACCGCGGCTGGGACACCGAGCGGGTCTTCAACGCCGATCCCGACCACGCCGGCACCACGTACGTGCGCCACGGGGCGTTCCTCGACGACGCCGCCGGGTTCGACGCCGCGTTCTTCGGCATCTCGCCGAACGAGGCGCTGGCGATGGACCCGCAGCAGCGACTGCTGCTCGAGACGTCGTGGGAGGCCTTCGAACGGGCCGCGATCGACCCGACCACGCTGGCCGGGGAGGACGTCGGCGTCTTCGTCGGGGTCAACAGCCACGACTACAGCGTGCGGATGCACCAGGCCTCCGGTGTCGAGGGGTTCCGCCTCACCGGCGGCTCGGGCAGCGTCACCTCCGGCCGCATCGCCTACCACTTCGGCTTCGAGGGCCCCGCCCTCACGGTCGACACGGCGTGCTCCTCCTCCCTGGTGGCACTGCACCTGGCGGCGCAGGCGCTGAACCGGGGCGAGTGCTCCATGGCGCTGGCCGGCGGCGTGATGGTGATGGGCACCGTGGAGACCTTCGTCGAGTTCTCCCGGCAGCGCGGACTGGCCCCCGACGGCCGGTGCAAGGCGTTCGCGGACGGCGCGGACGGCACCGGCTGGTCCGAGGGCGCGGGGCTGCTGCTCGTGGAGCGGCTGTCGGACGCCCGTCGCCGGGGCCACCAGGTGCTGGCCGTGGTCCGGGGGTCCGCGGTGAACCAGGACGGCGCCTCGAACGGTCTGACGGCCCCGAACGGTCCGGCGCAGCAGCGGGTGATCCGCAAGGCCTTGGCCCACGCGGGCCTCGGCACCTCGGACGTGGACGCCGTGGAGGCGCACGGCACGGGTACGACGCTCGGTGACCCGATCGAGGCGGACGCGCTCCTGGCGACCTACGGCCAGGACCGGGAGGCCGACCGGCCGCTGTGGCTGGGGTCCGTGAAGTCGAACATCGGGCACACCCAGGGGGCGGCAGGCGTCGCAGGCGTGATCAAGATGGTCATGGCCATGCGGCACGGCGTCCTCCCCAGGACGCTGCACGTGGACCGTCCGTCGTCCCACGTCGACTGGTCCGCGGGCGCGGTGGAACTGCTGACCGAGGCCCGCGACTGGCCGCGCAGCGGCCGGCCCCGCCGGGCCGGCGTGTCCTCCTTCGGCATCGGCGGCACCAACGCGCACGTCGTCATCGAAGAGGCCCCCGACCAGCCGCCGGCCACCGCGCCGGAGCCCGGCCCCGAGCCGGCCGGCGCCCTCGTACCGGTGCCCGTCTCGGCGCGGACGCCGGCCGGACTGCGCGGCCAGGCCGACCGGCTCGCCCGGTTCTTCGACGCCCGGCCCGACGTACGCCTGACGGACGCCGCCCACGCGCTCGCCACCACGCGTGCCCAACTCGACCACCGGGCCGTCGTCCTGGCGTCCGACGGGGAACGGCTCTCCGCCGACCTGAGCGCCTTCGGGCGTGGCGAAGCGGTCCCCGCCGTCTTCTCCGGCACCCCGACCACGGGCAAGCTGGCCGTCCTCTTCACCGGCCAGGGCAGCCAGTGGGCCGGCATGGGCCGCGAACTCGCCCAGGCCTACCCGGTCTTCCGTGAGGCCTTCGCCGCCGCCTGCGCCGCCGTGGAAGAGCACCTGCACGAGTACGCGGCGCGCCCGCTGCGCGACGTGGTGTTCGCCGCGCCGGGATCGCCCGACAGCCAACTGCTCGACCAGACCATGTACACGCAGGGCGCCCTGTTCGCCCTGGAGACCGCGCTGTTCCGGCTCTTCGAGTCCTGGGGGGTGCGACCGGATCTCGTCGCGGGCCACTCGATCGGAGAGATCACGGCCGCGCACGTCTCCGGAGTACTGGGACTGGCCGAAGCGGGCCGACTGATCGCCGCCCGCGGCCGGTTGATGCAGTCCCTGCCCGAAGGCGGCGCGATGGTCGCCGTCCAGGCGACCGAGGCCGACGTCGCCCCGCTGCTGGCCCGGGCCGACGGTGTGGTCTGCGTCGCGGCGGTGAACAGCCCCGACTCGCTGGTGCTCTCCGGCGCCGGGGACGCCGTGCTCGCCGTCGCCGACGAACTGGCCGGCCGCGGCCACAAGACGCGCAGGCTGCCGGTCAGCCACGCCTTCCACTCCCCGCTCATGGAGCCCGTGCTCGACGAGTTCCGCACGGTCCTGGAGGGCCTGTCGTTCCAGCCGGGCGCCCTTCCCTTCGTCTCCACGCTGACCGGCGAACCCGTCCGGGAGGGGCAGCTCTGCACCCCCGAGTACTGGGTCGACGAGGCGCGGAACGCGGTGCGGTTCAGTGATGCCGTCATCTCGCTGAGCGACCTCGGAGCGACGACGTTCCTCGAGCTGGGCCCCGGAGGGATCCTCGCCGCGATGGCGCTCGGCTCGCTCGGCGACCGGGAGCAGAGCTGCATCGCCACCCTGCGCAAGGACGGCGCGGAGCCCGCCGGCGTCCTGACCGCCCTCGCGGAGCTGCACGTACGCGGTGTGGCCGTGGACTGGACGGCCGTTCTCGGCCGGCCCGCCACGGCGGCCGGGGCGGACCTGCCCACGTACGCGTTCCAGCACCAGCGGTACTGGGTCGAAGCCGACGAAACGGCGAAGGGCGGCGCGGAAGCCCTCGGCACCGCCGGCGCCGGGCACCCGCTGCTCGGCACCGTCATCGAGCTGCCGGACGACGACGGCGGAAGCGGCGTCGTACTGACCGGGCGGCTGTCGCCGCGCAGCCGCGGCTGGCTCCCCGGCGCGGCGGCGACGGACGGCGCCACCCGGGTTCCGGCCGCCGCGCTCCTGGAGATGATCGTCAGGGCCGGCAACGAGGTGGACTGCGGAAGCCTCGAAGGGGTCGTCGTCGAGGCGCCTCTGACGGTGCCGGAGCACGGCCACACCCAGGTGCGGGTGTCGGTCGACGCCCCGGGTCCCGACGGGCGCCGCCGGGCCGCCGTCCACGGCCGGCCCCTCGACCCGGAGCAAGGGCCCTGGACGTGCCACGCACGCGCCGTGCTGGTCCCCGGAATGCCGCAGCCGGCGTTCGACCTGCGGGACTGGCCGCTGCCGGCAGACGGCGACGCACTCCTCCCGGGGGCGCACCGCGCGTGGCAGCAGGACGGACGGACCTTCGCGGAGATCGCACTTCCGGCCGAACTGGCCGACGAAGCAGCCGAGTTCACCCTCCACCCGGTGCTCCTCGACACCGCACTGCGCGTCCTGGACGCCCGTAGCACCGCGGACCTGTCCGTCTGCGACGGCCTGGCCGTGTACGCGGAAGGCGCCGCCTCGCTGCGGCTGCGGATCACGCCGGCGCCGGACGGCCGCCATCTGCTGGAGCTCGCGGACCCGGCCGGCGAACCGGTCGCGGTCCTGGGCCCGTTGACCCTGGACACCCCGCCCGCGGACGGCGCCGAAGCGCCGGTCACCGCGGACGGGCCGGGCACCTCGGCCGTCGAAGAGCAGGAGCCTTCCGGCGCCCTCACCCGGCGCGTGGTGTCGCGCAGCGAAGGCGCCGGCGATGCGATCGCCGGCCGGCTGGCCGGGCTGTCGGCCGCGGAGCAGCAGCGTGTGGTGATGGACCTGGTCCAGCAGAGCACGGCGTTCGTGCTCGGCCACCGCGCGTCGGACGGGTTCGACGAGGAGCAGTCCTTCAAGAGCCTCGGGTTCGACTCCCTCAGCGCGGTCAAGCTCTGCAACCGCCTGCGCGACTTCACCGGGGTGGACCTGCCCAGCACGCTGGTCTTCGACTATCCGACGCTCACCCTCCTCGCCGCCCACCTGCGCGGCGAACTGCTCGGCGAGCAGGCGGCGCCCGCCCCGGCCACGGCGGCGGTCTCCGTCTCCGACGAGCCGATCGCGATCGTCGCCATGAGCACCCGGCTGCCGGGCGGGGCGGACAGCCCCGAGGAGCTGTGGAAGCTCGTGGTGGAGCAGCGGGACGCGGTGTCCGGCTTCCCGCTGGACCGCGGCTGGGACCTCGAGGGGCTCTACCACCCGGACCCGGCGCACCCGGGTACCAGCTACACGCGCTCGGGCGGGTTCCTGCACGAGGCCGCGCAGTTCGACGCCGGGCTCTTCGGGATCTCCCCGCGTGAGGCGCTGGCGATGGACCCGCAGCAGCGACTGCTGCTGGAGACCTCCTGGGAGGCGCTGGAGCGGGCGGGCATCGACCCGCAGTCCGCCAAGGGCAGTGACATCGGCGTCTTCACCGGAATCGTCCACCACGACTACGTGACCCGGCTCCACCAGGTGCCCGAGGACGTCCAGGGCTACCTCATGACGGGTACGGCGGCGAGCGTGGCCTCGGGCCGCGTGTCGTACGTGTTCGGCTTCGAGGGCCCGGCGGTCACGGTGGACACGGCGTGCTCGTCGTCGCTGGTGGCCATTCACCTGGCCGCACAGTCGCTGCGGCAGGGCGAGTGCTCGATGGCGCTCGCCGGCGGCGCGACGGTCATGGCCAGTCCGGACGCCTTCATGGAGTTCTCGCGGCAGCGCGGCCTGTCCGCCGACGGCCGGTGCAAGGCGTTCTCCTCGGCTGCGGACGGCACGGGCTGGGCCGAGGGCGTCGGTGTCGTCGTACTGGAGCGGCTGTCGGTGGCGCGGGAGCGCGGGCACCGGGTGCTCGCGGTGCTGCGCGGCAGCGCCGTCAACCAGGACGGTGCTTCCAACGGCCTGACCGCGCCGAACGGCCCCTCGCAGCAGCGGGTGATCCGCCGGGCGCTGGACACGGCGGGACTCGCTCCGGCGGACGTCGACATCGTGGAGGCCCACGGGACCGGTACGGCCCTGGGCGACCCGATCGAGGCGCAGGCGCTGCTGGCCACGTACGGGCGGGACCGGGATCCGCAGCAGCCGCTCTGGCTGGGCTCGCTGAAGTCGAACATCGGCCATGCGCAGGCGGCTGCGGGTGTGGCCGGTGTGGTCAAGATGGTCATGGCCATGCAGCACGGCGTCATGCCCGCCACGCTCCATGTGGACGAGCCCACCACCCAGGTGGACTGGTCCGCGGGTGCGGTGGAGCTGCTGACCGAGGCCCGGGAGTGGACCCGTAACGGCCATCCGCGCCGGGCCGCGGTCTCCTCGTTCGGGGCCAGCGGGACGAATGCGCACCTGATCCTGGAGGAGGCGCCCGCGGCAGAGCCGCAGGAGGTGCCGGCGTCTGCGGGTGTGGTGCCGTTGGTGGTGTCGGCGCGGAGCGCCGGTTCCCTGGCCGGCCAGGCCGGGCGGCTGGCGTCGTTCGTCGAGGGCGCTGAAGGGATGCCGCTGGCGGGCGTCGCCGGGGCGTTGGTGTCGGGCCGTGCGGTGCTGGGCGAGCGTGCGGTCGTGGTGGCCGGCTCGGACGAGGAGGCGCTCGCAGGACTGCAGGCGCTGGCCCGGGGCGAGAGCGCGCCCGGTGTGGTCTGCGGCAGTGCCTCTTCGGGCAAGCCGGGCAAGGTCGTGTGGGTCTTCCCCGGCCAGGGCTCCCAGTGGGCCGGTATGGGCCGGGAACTCCTCGACTCCTCCACGGTGTTCGCCGAGCGGATCGCGGAATGCGCCGCCGCTCTGGAGCCGTGGATCGACTGGTCGCTGATCGACGTACTGCGCGGCGAGACCGAGCCCGAGCTCATGGAGCGGGTCGACGTCCTGCAGCCGGCCAGCTTCGCCGTGATGGTGGGCCTGGCCGCCGTGTGGAGCGCCGCAGGAGTGGAGCCGGGCGCCGTGCTCGGTCACTCCCAGGGTGAGATCGCCGCGGCCTGCGTCGCGGGGGCGCTGTCCCTGGACGACGCGGCACGCGTGGTGGCCTTGCGCAGCCAGGTCATCGCCAAGGAGCTGGCGGGACGCGGCGGTATGGCGTCGGTCGCGCTGAGCGCGGACGCGGCCGTTGCACGGCTCGAGCCGTGGGCGGACCGGGTCGAGGTGGCCGCGGTCAACGGCCCGTCGTCGGTGGTGATCGCCGGTGACGCCGAGGCGCTGGACGAGGCCTTGGAGGCGCTGTCCGGTCAGGGTGTCCGGGTGCGGCGGGTCGCAGTGGACTACGCGTCCCACACCCGGCACGTGGAGGACGTTCGCGACACGCTCGCCGAGGCACTGGCCGGCATCGACGCGCAGGCCCCGAAGGTGCCGTTCTACTCCACCGCGACCGGCGGCTGGGTGGTGGACGCCGACGTCCTCGACGGCGGGTACTGGTACCGGAACCTGCGCGGCCAGGTGGGCTTCGGCCCGGCCGTGGCCGAACTGATGGGCCAGGGCCACGGGGTGTTCGTCGAGGTCAGCGCCCACCCGGTGCTGGTCCAGCCGATCACCGAGACCGCTGACGACACCGGGACCGATGCGCTGGTTACGGGTTCGCTGCGGCGCGAGGACGGCGGCCTGCGAAGGCTGTTCGCCTCGATGGCCGAGCTGTTCGTCCGCGGCGTGGCCGTGGACTGGAGCGGTCTCCTGCCCGCAGGGGCCGGATCCGCACACGTGGACCTGCCGACGTACGCCTTCGAGCACCAGCACTACTGGCTCCACGAGGCGGAGGCGGCCGCCGACGCCGCCGGCGATGCGGCCGAAGGCGCGGACTCCGACTTCTGGGCCGCGGTCGAACGAGCCGATCTGGACTCCCTCGGCGCGTTGCTCGACATGGCGTCGAGCGACCAGCGCAGCGCCCTGGACGCCGTCGTCCCCGTACTGGCGCAATGGCGGGGGAAGCGCCGCGAGCGGTCGACGGCCGAGAAGCTGCGCTACCACGTCACCTGGCAGCCGCTCGAACGCGAAGCCGCCGGCGTACCCGGTGGCCGCTGGCTGGTCGTCGTCCCGTCCGGACGTCCCGACGGCAGTGCGACCGACGCGCTCCTGGAGGAGCTGACCGGTCTCGGACTCGGCACCGTCCTGCTCGAGATCGGTGAGCCCGATCGCACGCGGGAACAGCTCGCCAAGCGGCTGACCGGCGTCCTGGCCGAACACGACCTGACCGGCGTGCTGTCCCTGCTGGCCCTGGACGAGCAGACGGGCAGCGGTCTGCAGGACCCGACCGCCGTCACGGCGTCGACGCTCGCGCTGATCCAGGCCCTGGGGGACAACAACGCCACCCAGCCGCTGTGGTGCCTGACCCGGGGTGCCGTGAACATCGGCATCCACGACACCCTCACCTCACCGGTGCAGGCGTCGCTGTGGGGCCTCGGCCGCGCCGCCGCACTGGAACGGCTCGACCGGTGGGGCGGTCTGGTCGACCTGCCCGCCGTGAGCGACCCGCGTACGGCCCAGTACCTGCTCGGAGTGCTGAACTCCGCTGCCGACGAGGACCAGCTCGCGGTCCGGCGGTCGGGCGTGTACACCCGGCGCCTGGTGCGCAAGCCCGTCCCGGAGGCCACCGGCGACGCCGGCTGGCAGCCCCGGGGCACGGTCCTGGTGACCGGCGGCGCCGAGGGGCTCGGCAAGCACGTCGCGGTCTGGCTCGCACAGGCCGGCGTGGACCGGCTCATCGTCACCACCACCGCGCAGGCACCCGACGAGAGCGTGTCGGACCTGCGGGCCGAACTGGCCGGGCTGGGCGTCGCCACCACGGTGGAGTCGTGCGAGGACTGCGACCGGGACGCGATCGCGCAGCTGGTTTCCGAGGCGGCCGCGCAGCAGCCGCTCACGGCCGTGGTGCACGCCGCCGACGTCGCGCAGACCAGTTCCATCGACGACACCGCAGCCGCCGACCTCGCCGGGGTGTTCGCGGCCAAGGTGGACACCGCCGTATGGCTGGACGGGCTGTTCGAGGACACCCCGCTCGACGCGTTCGTCGTCTTCTCCTCGATCGCGGGTGTGTGGGGCGGTGGCGGCCAGGGTCCGTCCGGAGCGGCCAACGCCGTCCTCGACGCCCTGATCGAGTGGCGCCGCGCCCGCGGACTGAGGGCGACGTCGATCGCCTGGGGAGCCCTCGACCAGATCGGCGTGGGCATGGACGAGGCAGCCCTCGCCCAGCTGCGGCGCCGTGGCGTCCTTCCCGTGGCACCCCGGCTGGCGGTCACCGCGATGGTGCAGGCGGTCCAGGGCAACGAGAAGTTCGTGGCGGTGGCCGACATGGACTGGGGGGCCTTCATCCCCGCGTTCACCTCGGTCCGCACCAGCCCGCTGTTCGCCGACCTCCCCGAGGCGAAGAAGGCCCTCCAGGCCTTGCAGGGCGACGGCGAGAACAGCGACGCCGCCACGTCCCTCGCGGACTCCCTGCGGGCGGTCTCGGACACCGAGCAGGACCGCATCCTGCTCCGGCTGGTCCGCGGCCACGCCTCGACGGTCCTCGGCCACAGCGGCGCGGAGGGCATCGGCCCGCGCCAGGCGTTCCAGGAGGTCGGCTTCGACTCACTGGCCGCCGTCAACCTCCGCAACAGCCTGAACGCGGCCACCGGACTGCGCCTGCCCGCAACGCTGATCTTCGACTACCCCACCCCGGAGGCGCTGGTCGGATACCTGCGCTCCGAACTTCTCCGGGAGGCCGACGACGGCCTGGACGAACGGGAGGACGCGCTCAGGCAGGTCCTGGCGTCCGTGCCGTTCGCCCGGTTCAAGGAAGCCGGGGTCCTGGACACCCTCCTCGGCCTCGCCGAGACCGACACGGACGCGGACGCGGACGCGCCGGAAGTGGAGCCGTCGGCGGCCGCCGCCGACGTGGAACTGATCGACGCCATGGACGTTGCCGATCTGGTGCAACGGGCCCTGGGCAAGACGAGCTGATCGCCTGTGAACGAATCGTGGAGGATGGATATGTCGGCGCCCGACCAGCAGGTCGTTGAGGCACTGCGTGCCTCGCTGAAGGAGAACGCCCGGCTTCAGCAGGAGAACAGCACACTCGTCGCGGCAGCCGCGGAGCCCATCGCGATCGTGTCCATGGCCTGCCGGTACGCCGGCGGGATCCGTGGGCCGGAGGACTTCTGGCGGGTGGTGTCCGAGGGCGCCGACGTGTACAGCACGTTCCCCGAGGACCGCGGCTGGGACGTCGAGGGCCTCTACCACCCGGACCCCGACAACCCCGGTACGACGTACGTGAAGGAAGGCGCCTTCCTGCACGACGCGGCGCAGTTCGACGCCGGGTTCTTCGGCATCTCGCCGCGCGAGGCCCTGGCGATGGACCCCCAGCAGCGACAGCTGCTCGAGGTGTCCTGGGAGACGTTCGAGCGGGCCGGCATCGACCCCCACTCGGTACGCGGCAGCGACATCGGCGTGTTCGCCGGCATCGTGCACCAGGACTACGCGCCGGACCTCAGCGGCTTCGAGGGGTACCTCAGCCTGGAGCGCGCCCTGGGTACGGCGGGCGGCGTCGCCTCCGGGCGGGTCGCCTACACCCTCGGGCTCGAGGGCCCCGCGGTGACGGTCGACACCATGTGCTCCTCCTCGCTCGTCGCGATCCACCTCGCCGCCCAGGCGCTGCGCCGGGGCGAGTGCTCCATGGCGCTCGCGGGCGGCTCGACGGTCATGGCCACGCCGGGCGGGTTCGTCGGCTTCGCACGTCAGCGCGCACTCGCCTTCGACGGGCGCTGCAAGTCCTACGCCGCCGGCGCCGACGGCTCCGGCTGGGCCGAGGGCGTGGGTGTGGTGCTGCTGGAGCGGCTGTCGGTGGCGCAGGAGCGCGGGCACCAGATCCTGGCCGTGATCCGCGGCAGCGCGGTGAACCAGGACGGTGCGTCCAACGGTCTGACCGCGCCGAACGGGCCGTCGCAGCAGCGGGTCATCCGCAAGGCCCTGGACAGTGCCGGGCTCACCCCGTCCGACGTGGACGCGGTCGAGGGCCACGGCACGGGCACGGTGCTCGGCGACCCGATCGAGGCGCAGGCGCTGCTGGCGACGTACGGCCAGGGTCGCGACCCGGAACAGCCGCTGTGGCTCGGCTCGGTCAAGTCCGTCATCGGGCACACGCAGGCGGCGTCCGGTGTCGCCGCCGTCATCAACATGGTCCAGGCGCTGCGGCACCGCACGCTCCCCGCCACCCTGCACGTGGACGCGCCCACCCCTCAGGTCGACTGGTCCGCGGGTGCGGTGGAGCTGCTGACCGAGGCGCGGGAGTGGCCGCAGAACGGCCACCCGCGCCGCGCCGGTGTCTCCGCCTTCGGGGCCAGCGGCACGAACGCGCACATGATCCTGGAGGAGGCGCCGCAGGAGGCCGCGGAGCCCGTCACGGAAGAGGCGCAGCCTGCCGGTGCGGTGCCGCTGGTGGTGTCGGCGGGGAGCGCCGACTCGCTGGCGACCCAGGCGGGGCGGCTCGCGGAATTCCTCGAGGGCGCCGACGAGGCGCCGTTGGCGGACGTGGCCCGAGCGCTGGTGTCGGGCCGTGCGGTGCTGGGCGAGCGCGCGGTCGTGGTCGCGGGTTCGGACGACGAGGCGCTGGCCGGTCTGCAGGCGCTGGCGCGCGGTGAGAGCGCGCCCGGTGTGGTGACCGGTTCGGGTACGCCGGGCAAGGTCGTGTGGGTGTTCCCCGGTCAGGGCTCGCAGTGGGTGGGCATGGGCCGTGAACTCCTGGACTCCTCCCCGGTGTTCGCCGAGCGGATCGCGCAGTGCGCCGCCGCCCTGGAGCGGTGGGTGGACTGGTCGCTGATCGACGTATTGCGCGGCGAGACCGAGCCCGAGCTCCTGCAGCGGGTCGACGTGGTGCAGCCGGCCAGCTTCGCCGTGATGGTGGGCCTGGCGGCGGTCTGGGCGTCCGTGGGCGTGGAGCCGGACGCGGTGCTCGGCCACTCGCAGGGTGAGATCGCCGCCGCGTGTGTGGCGGGCGCGCTGTCGCTGGAGGACGCGGCGCGCGTGGTGACGCTGCGCAGCCAGGCCATCGCCAAGGACCTGGCCGGCCGCGGCGGCATGGCCTCGGTCGCACTGAACGTGGAAGAGGCCGTTGCGCGGCTGGAGCCGTGGGCGGACCGCGTGGAGGTGGCCGCCGTCAACGGGCCGTCGTCCGTGGTGATCGCCGGTGATGCCGAGGCGCTGGACGAGGCGCTGGACGCACTGGACGACCAGGGCGTCCGCATACGGCGCGTGGCCGTGGACTACGCGTCCCACACCCGGCACGTGGAGGCCATCCGCGACACGCTGGCCGAAGCGCTGGCCGGCGTCACCGCGCAGGCCCCGGCGGTGCCGTTCTACTCGACCGTGACCGGCACGTGGGTGGAGGACGCCGGCGTCCTCGACGGCGCGTACTGGTACCGGAACCTGCGGGGCCAGGTGGGCTTCGGCCCGGCCGTGGCCGAGCTGCTGGCGCAGGGCCACGGGGTGTTCGTGGAGGTCAGTGCCCACCCGGTGCTGGTCCAGCCGATCACCGAGACCGTCGACAAGACCGACACCGGCACCGATGTGGTGGTGACCGGCTCGCTGCGCCGCGAAGACGGAGGTCTGCGGCGGCTGTTCGCCTCGATGGCCGAGCTGTTCGTCCGCGGTGTGACGCTGGACTGGGCCGAGGTCCTGCCCGCCGGAGCGGCGTCCGCACGCATCGAGCTGCCGACGTACGCCTTCGACCACCAGCACTACTGGATCCAGATGGCCGGTTCGGCCACGGACGCGGCCTCGCTGGGGCTGACCGGCGCCGATCACCCGCTGCTGGGCGCGGTGGTGCAGCTGCCGCAGTCCGACGGCCTGGTCTTCACCTCCCGACTGTCGCTGCGGACGCACCCCTGGCTGGCCGGTCACGCGATCGGCGGCGTGGTGATCATCCCCGGCACGATGTACGTCGACCTCGCGGTGCGGGCCGGCGACGAGTTCGGCTACGGCGTCCTCGAAGAGCTCGTGATCGAGTCGCCGCTGGTGCTGCCCGAGCAGGGCGGCGTGCGGTTGCAGGTCGCGGTCGGCGGACCGGGCGAGACCGGCTCGCGCACGGTGGACGTGTACTCCCAGCGCGAGGACGCCGCCGGCGAGGGCGGCGCGAACGCATGGACGCGGCACGCCACCGGACTCCTGGCGGCTTCGTCGGCGACACGAAAGACGGCACAGGACTACGACTTCGCAGCGTGGCCGCCTCCGGGTGCCGAGCCGGTCGAGGTCGGGACCTTCTACACCGACCTGCTCGAGCGCGGCTACGCGTACGGCCCGGCGTTCCAGGGCCTGCGGGCGGTGTGGCGGCGCGGCGACGAGGTCTTCGCCGAGGCCGTCCTGCCCGAGGAGCAGCGGGAGGAAGCCGGCAAGTTCGGCATGCACCCGGCGCTGTTGGACGCCGCCCTCCACACGAACGCCTTCGCCAATCCGGACGACGACCGCCAGGTGCTGCCGTTCGCGTGGAACGGGCTGGTGCTGCACGCCGTGGGTGCCTCGGCACTGCGGGTGCGGGTGGCCCCGTGCGGGCCGGACGCGCTGTCGTTCCAGGCCGCCGACGAGACCGGCGACATGGTCCTGACGATGGACTCGCTGGTGTCCCTGCCCGTGTCCACCGACCAGTTGGGCGCAGCGGCGGGCGATGAGAGCCGCGACTCGCTGTTCGGGGTGGAGTGGACCGAGCTGTCCGCGGCCCAGGGCGCAGAGCCGGCCCCGTCGTGGGTGGCGGTTTCCGGCGCTGACGACGTGGTGGCCCTGGCCGGGAGCGCACCCGTCCCGGCGGTGGCGGTCCTGCAGGCCGTGGCCGGCGCCGACGGCGAGGACGCCGTACTGGAGTTGACCTCCCGGGTGCTGGAGGTCGTCCAGGCCTGGCTGGCCGGGACCGGGCTGGAGGAGTCGAGCCTGGTCGTGGTGACCCGGGGCGCGGTCCCCGCCGGCGACGGTACGGTGACCGACCCGGCCGGATCGGCCGTGTGGGGTCTGGTGCGTGCCGCGCAGGCCGAGAACCCCGACCGGATCATTCTGATCGACACCGACCCGGCCTCCGGTGACGCAGCGGTTTCCGTCCTCGGCGCGGTGCTGGCCAGCGGCGAGCCGCAGGTCGCGGTGCGCGGAACGGCCCTCTCGGTCCCCCGGCTCGTCCGGGCCGGCGGTGAGGTCCCGGACGAGCCCGCGGTGTTCGGAGCCGACGGGACCGTCCTGGTCACGGGTGGCACCGGCGCCCTGGGCGGTCTGGTGGCCCGGCACCTGGTCACCCGGCACGGGGTGCGGCACCTGCTGCTCGCCGGCCGTCGGGGCCCGGCTGCCGAGGGCGTGCAGGAGCTGGTCGCCGAGCTCACCGAGCTGGGTGCCGCGGTGTCGGTGGCGGCCTGTGACGTGTCCGACCGCGGCCAGGTCGAGGCCCTCCTGGCCTCGGTGCCGGCCGAGCACCGCCTGACCGGTGTCGTACACATGGCCGGTGTGCTGGACGACGGCGTGATCGCGACGCTGACCCCGGAACGGCTCGCCACGGTGTTCGCGCCGAAGGTGGACGCGGTACGGCACCTCGACGAGCTCACCCGAGGCCTCGACCTCGACGCCTTCATCGTGTTCTCGTCCGCCGCCTCGCTCATGGGGTCCGCCGGCCAGGGCAACTACGCGGCGGCGAACGCCTACCTCGACGGGCTGATGGCCGACCGCCGGGCGGCGAGCCTGCCCGCACTGTCGCTGGCCTGGGGCCTGTGGGAGCAGAGCAACGGCCTGACCGCTCACCTCAGCGCCGTCGACCAGGCCCGGATGAGCCGTGGCGGCGTGCTGGCGATGACGCCCGCCGAGGGCCTGCACATCTTCGACGTCGGCCTGTACGCGGGCCAGACGCTGCTCGTGCCGATCAAGCTCGACCTGAAGACCATGCGGAGCCAGGCCGCAGCCGGCGGGGGAGTCCCGCACCTGCTGCGCGGCCTGGTCCGCGCGAGCCGGCGCGTGGCGCGGGCGGCTGCCGGGGACAGCAGCGGACTGGTCCGCCGGCTCGCCGGGCTGTCGCCGGCCGAGCAGGAGAGCATCCTGCTGACCGTCGTCCAGGCCGAGTCGGGCAACGTACTCGGTTTCAGCGGCCCCGAACTGGCGCAGGGAACCCGCGGGTTCAGCGACATCGGGTTCGACTCGCTGACCGCGGTCGAGCTGCGGAACCGGCTGAGCGCGGCGACCGGCGTGAAGCTGCCGGCCACGCTGATCTTCGACTACCCCACCCCGGTCGCGCTCGCCCGCCACCTGCGCGAGGAGCTCGGTGACGCGGCCGCCGGCACCCCTGCCGCGGCTGCGGCCGTCGTCGCGGATCCGGACGAGCCGATCGCGATCGTCGGGATGGCGTGCCGACTGCCGGGCGGGGTCGCAGACCCCGATGGCCTGTGGCAGCTGGTGTCCGAGGGCCGTGAGGGCATGTCGTCCTTCCCCGCCGACCGCGGCTGGGACCTCGACGGCCTGCACGCCCCGGACCCCGACGGTGCGGGCGCCTCGTCCGCAAACCAGGGCGGATTCCTGCACGAGGCCGCGCAGTTCGACGCCGCCTTCTTCGGCATCTCGCCGAACGAGGCGCTGGCGATGGACCCGCAGCAGCGGCTGCTGCTGGAGGCCTCCTGGGAGGCGCTGGAGCGGGCGGGCATCGACCCGAGCTCGGCACAGGGCAGCAACATCGGCGTCTTCTCCGGTGTCTCCATCCACGACTACGTCGAGTCCCTGACGAACATGCCCGCGGAACTCGAAGGCTTCGTCACGACCGCCACGGCGGGCAGTGTGGCCTCGGGCCGCGTGTCGTACGCCTTCGGCTTCGAGGGCCCCGCGGTCACCGTGGACACGGCGTGTTCTTCGTCCCTGGTGGCGATGCACCTGGCCGCGCAGGCGCTGCGCCAGGGCGAGTGCTCGATGGCGCTCGCCGGCGGTGTCGCCGTGATGGGTTCGCCGATCGGAATCCTCGGCATGTCGCGCCAGCGCGGCATGGCCGCCGACGGCCGGTGCAAGGCCTACGCGGACGGCGCGGACGGCACGGTGCTGTCCGAGGGTGTCGGTCTGGTGGTGCTGGAGCGGCTGTCGGTGGCGCGTGAGCGCGGACACCGGGTGCTGGCGGTGCTGCGCGGCAGCGCCGTCAACCAGGACGGTGCTTCCAACGGCCTGACGGCGCCGAACGGTCCCTCGCAGCAGCGCGTGATCCGCAAGGCCCTGGACAGCGCCGGGCTCACCGCGTCCGAGGTGGACGTGGTGGAGGGGCACGGCACGGGCACCGCCCTGGGTGACCCGATCGAGGCGCAGGCGCTCCTGGCGACGTACGGGCGGGACCGGGACCCGGAGCAGCCGCTGTGGCTGGGTTCCCTGAAGTCGAACATCGGTCACACGCAGGCGGCTGCCGGTGTGGCCGGCGTGATCAAGATGGTGCAGGCACTGCGGCACGGAGTCATGCCGGCCACGCTGCACGTGCACGAGCCTTCGAGCCAGGTGGACTGGTCCGCGGGTGCCATCGAGCTGCTGACGGAGGCGCGGGAGTGGCCGCGCAACGGTCATCCGCGCCGGGTCGGTGTGTCGTCCTTCGGTATCAGCGGGACGAATGCGCACCTGATCCTGGAGGAGGCGCCGCCGGAGGCGGCGGAGCCCGTCGCGGGAGCGCCGGCGCCTGCCGGTGTGGTGCCGCTGGTGGTCTCGGCGCGGAGTGCCGGTTCGCTCGCGGGCCAGGCCGGGCGGCTCGCGGAGTTCGTCGAGGGCGCCGGAGAGGTGCCACTGGCGGACGTGGCCGGGGCGCTGGTGTCGGGCCGTACGGTCTTCGGCGAGCGCGCCGTGGTGGTCGCCGAGTCGGGCGAGGAGGCGCTGGCCGCTCTGCAGGCACTGGCGCGCGGTGAGAACGCGGCCGGTGCGGTGTCCGGCAGCGCGACTGCCTCGGGCAAGGTCGTGTGGGTGTTCCCGGGCCAGGGCTCGCAGTGGGCGGGCATGGGTCGTGAACTCCTGGATTCCTCGCCGGTGTTCGCGGCGCGGATCGCGGAGTGCGCTGCCGCGCTGGAGCCGTGGATCGACTGGTCGCTGATCGAGGTGTTGCGCGGCGAGGCAGACCCCGAGCTCATGGAGCGGGTCGACGTCCTGCAGCCGGCGAGCTTCGCCGTGATGGTGGGTCTGGCGGCGGTGTGGGCTTCGGTCGGGGTCAAGCCCGATGCGGTGCTCGGCCACTCGCAGGGTGAGATCGCCGCCGCGTGTGTGGCGGGTGCGCTCTCGCTGGAGGACGCGGGCCGTGTGGTGGCGCTGCGCAGCCAGGCCATCGCCGAGGAGCTGGCCGGCCGCGGCGGCATGGCGTCGGTCGCGCTGAGCGCGGACGCGGCGGTTGCACGGCTCGAGCCGTGGGCGGACCGGGTCGAGGTGGCCGCGGTCAACGGCCCGTCGTCGGTGGTGATCGCCGGTGACGCGGAGGCGCTGGACGAGGCCTTGGAGGCGCTGTCCCGTGAGGGAGTCCGAGTGCGTCGGGTCGCGGTGGACTACGCCTCGCACACCCGGCACGTGGAGGCCATCTCCCACACGCTCGCCGAAACACTGGCCGGGATCGACGCCCAGGCCCCGACGGTGCCGTTCTACTCCACCGTCATCGGCGGCTGGGTCTCGGACGCCGGCGTCCTGGACGGCGACTACTGGTACCGGAACCTGCGCGGCCAGGTGGGCTTCGGCCCCGCCGTGGCCGAACTGATCGGTCAGGGCCACGGGGTGTTCGTCGAGGTCAGCGCCCACCCGGTGCTGGTCCAGCCGGTCAGCGAGATCGTCGACGGCACGGACACCGATGCCGTGGTGACCGGCTCGCTGCGCCGCGAGGACGGTGGCCTGCGACGGCTGCTGGCCTCGATGGCCGAGCTGTTCGTACGCGGCGTGGCCGTGGACTGGAGCGGCGTGCTGCCGCAGACGGCGCCGTCCCGGCCCCTGGACCTGCCGACGTACGCCTTCGACCACCAGCACTACTGGCTCCAGACGGCCGGATCGGCCACCGACGCCGCGTCGCTGGGCCAGACGACGGCCGATCACCCGCTGCTGGGTGCGGTGGTGCAGCTGCCGCAGTCCGACGGCCTGGTCTTCACCTCCCGACTGTCGCTGAAGTCCCACCCCTGGCTGGCCGATCACACGATCGGTGGTGTGGTGCTCCTCCCGGGCACCGGGCTGGTGGAGCTCGCGGTGCGGGCCGGCGACGAGGCCGGCTGCGGCGCACTGGACGAACTCGTCATCGAGGCACCGCTGGTGGTGCCCGAGCACGGCGGAGTCCGCGTCCAGGTCGCCGTCGGCGGCCCGGGTGAGAACGGCTCGCGGACCGTGGAGATCTACTCCCAGCGTGAGGACGCTGCCGGGGAGGGCAGGTGGACGCGGCACGCCACCGGTGTGCTGTCGGCATCGGTCCGGCCGGGTGGCCCCGGCACCGGGTTCGACTTCGCCACCTGGCCGCCGGCCGGCGCACAGCCGGTCGAGGCCGGGGACTTCTACTCCGGCCTGGTCGAGCGTGGCTACGGCTACGGTCCGGCGTTCCAGGGCGTACGGGCCGTGTGGCGGCGCGGCGAGGAACTCTTCGCCGAGGTCGCCCTGCCCGAGGAGCAGCGCAAGGAAGCCGGCAAGTTCGGCCTCCACCCCGCGCTGCTCGACGCGGCCCTGCACGCCGGGACGGCCGAGGCCACGACGGAGGAGGGACAGCTGCAGCCGCTCGACTGGAACGGGCTGGTGCTGCACGCCGCGGGCGCCTCGGCACTGCGGGTACGGCTGGCACCCCTCGGCCCGGACGCGCTGGCGGTCGAGGCTGCCGACGAGACCGGCGGCCTGGTCCTGACGCTGGACTCGCTGGTGTCCCGGCCGGTCTCCGCCGAGCAGTTGGAGACCACTGCGGGCACGGCGCGCACCGACTCGCTGTTCCAGGTGGAGTGGACCGAGCTGCCCCGGGCTCAGGGCGCCGGGCTCGCTCCGTCCTGGCTGCCGGTGACCGATGCCGACGATGTGGCGGCTCTCGCCGGGAGCGCAGCTGCCCCGGCGGTGGCGGTCCTCGAGGCCGTCGGAGGCACCGGTGAGGGCGCGGTGCTGGCGCTGACCTCCCGGGTGCTGGAGGTCGTACAGGCGTGGCTGGCCGGGACCGGGCTGGAGGAGTCGCGACTGGTGGTCGTGACCCGCGGTGCGGTCCCCGCCGGTGACGGTGCGGTGACCGACCCGGCCGGGTCGGCGGTGTGGGGCATGGTGCGTGCCGCCCAAGGCGAGAACCCCGACCGGATCGTGCTCCTGGACACCGACCCCGCTGCCGAAGGCGCCGTGGAGCTGGTGCTGGGTGCGGTGCTGGCCGGCGGGGAGCCGCAGGTCGCGGTCCGTGGCACGGTCCTCTCCGCCCCCCGGCTCGTCCGGGCCGGCAGCGAGGTGCCGGATGCCCCCGCGGTGTTCGGGCCGGAGGGGACGGTCCTGGTCACGGGTGGTACCGGTTCGCTGGGTGGCCTGGTGGCCCGTCACCTGGTCTCCCGGCGCGGCGTGCGGCACCTGGTGCTGGCCAGCCGTCGCGGCCCGGACGCCGAAGGCGTGCAGGAGCTGGTCGCGGAGCTGACCGAGCAGGGCGCTGCCGTCTCGGTGGTGGCCTGTGACGTGTCCGACCGTGGCCAGGTCGAGGCGCTGCTGGCCTCGGTGCCGGCCGAGCACCGCCTGACCGGTGTCGTGCACACCGCCGGTGTGCTGGATGCCGGAGTGATCGAAACGGTGACCCCGGAGCGGCTGGCGAGGGTGTTCGCGCCGAAGGTGGACGCGGTGCGGCACCTGGACGAGCTGACCCGGGGCCTGGACCTGGACGCGTTCATCGTCTACTCCTCCGTCTCGGCCGTCTTCATGGGCGCGGGCAGCGGCAGCTACGCGGCCGCCAACGCCTACCTGGACGGGCTGATGGCCAACCGCCGGGCCGCCGGTGTGCCGGGTCTGTCGCTGGCCTGGGGCCTGTGGGACCAGACCTCCGGCATGGCGGCCAACACCGACGACCTCACCAGGAACCGGATGAACCGGCGTGGCGGTCTGCAGGCGATGCCGCCGGCAGAGGGGATGGAGCTGTTCGAAGCCGCTCTGGGGTCCGCACAGTCGCTGCTGGTGCCGGCCAAGCTGGACCTGCGGGGGGTGCGCGCCGACGCGGCCGCCGGGGGCGGCGTACCGCACATGCTGCGCAGCCTGGTCCGGGTGGGCCGGCAGCAGGCGCAGGCGGCGGACACCGCCGACGAGGGCCGGGGGCTGTACGACCGGCTGGCCACGCTGACCGCCGCCGATCAGGCGAAGGCCCTCCTCGACCTGGTGCGGACTCAGGTGGCGGCCGTGCTCGGACATGCCGGGCCGGAGAGCGTGCGGTCGGACATGGCGTTCAAGGACGCCGGCTTCGACTCGCTCACGTCGGTGGAATTGCGCAACCGGCTGCGTGAGGCGACCGGTCTGAAGCTTCCGGCAACGCTGGTCTTCGACTATCCGGCCCCGCAGGTTCTCGCCCGCCACCTGCACCAGGAATTGCTGCCGCCCAACGATGCAATTGAGACGGAAGTGGATGAAGAGCGACTGCGGAACGCACTCGTATCCCTCCCGCTGGCCCGGTTCCGGGAAGCGGGACTGATGGAAGCCCTGGTCAAGCTGGTCGCCCACGGCGATGGCGGACCGGAAATCGGCGGGATCGACGACGCCGACGAGGAGAGGGCGATCGCCGAGCTGGACGTCGATGACCTCGTGCAGCTGGCGCTCGGCGAATAAGAACCTTCGAAACCGCGGAATGATGGGGGCAATTAAGTGAGTGCGTCGTATGAAAAGGTCGTCCAGGCGCTGAGGAAGTCGCTGGAAGAGGTCGGCTCGCTGAAGAAGCAGAACCGCCAACTCCTCGATGCTTCCCGAGAGCCGATCGCCATCGTGGGCATGTCGTGCCGTCTGCCGGGTGGCGTGGCGGGGCCGGAGGACCTGTGGCGGATGGTCTCCGAGGGCCGGGACGCGGTCTCCGGGTTCCCCGAGGACCGCGGCTGGGACCTGGAGGGCCTGTTCGACCCGGACCCCGAGCGCGCGGGTACCTCGTACACCGACCAGGGCGGGTTCCTGCACGAGGCGGGGCTCTTCGACGCGGGGTTCTTCGGGATCTCGCCGCGTGAGGCGCTGGCGATGGACCCGCAGCAGCGGCTGCTGCTGGAGGCCTCGTGGGAGGCGCTGGAGCGGGCGGGCATCGACCCGGTCTCGCTGAAGGGCACCGACGTCGGCGTGTTCTCCGGGGTCTTCGGCCAGGGCTACGTCGCGCCGGGCGCCAGTGTGGTGACGCCCGAGCTGGAGGGCTTCGCGGGCACGGGCGGCTCGACGAGCGTGGCGTCCGGCCGGGTGTCGTACGTGCTCGGTTTCGAGGGTCCGGCGGTTTCCGTGGACACCGCGTGTTCGTCCTCGCTGGTGGCGATGCACCTGGCCGCGCAGGCGCTGCGCCAGGGCGAGTGCTCGATGGCGCTGGCCGGCGGCGCGACGGTGCTGGCTTCGCCCGGCGTCTTCGCGGAGTTCTCCCGGCAGCGTGGCCTGGCCGCCGACGGCCGGTGCAAGGCGTTCGCCGATGCTGCGGACGGCACGGGCTGGGCCGAGGGCGTCGGTGTGGTCGTACTCGAGCGGCTGTCGGTGGCGCGGGAGCGCGGGCACCGGGTGCTGGCGGTGCTGCGGGGCAGCGCCGTCAACCAGGACGGTGCTTCCAACGGTCTGACGGCGCCGAACGGTCCCTCGCAGCAGCGGGTGATCCGCGGGGCGCTGGCCAGTGCCGGTCTGGTCTCGGCGGACGTGGACGTGGTGGAGGGGCACGGTACGGGCACCGCCCTGGGCGACCCGATCGAGGCGCAGGCGCTGCTGGCCACGTACGGCCAGGGCCGCGACCCGGAACAGCCGCTGTGGCTCGGCTCGCTGAAGTCCAACATCGGTCACGCGCAGGCGGCTGCCGGTGTGGCCGGTGTGATCAAGATGGTGGAGGCACTGCGCCACGGCGTCATGCCCCCGACGCTGCACGTGGATGCACCCACGACCGAGGTGGACTGGTCCGCGGGTGCGGTGGAGCTGCTGACCGAGGCCCGCGAGTGGCCGCAGAACGGCCGGCCGCGCCGCGCCGGCGTGTCCGCGTTCGGTGTCAGTGGCACGAACGCGCACCTGATCCTCGAGGAAGCGCCGCAGGAGGAGACGGAGCAGGACTCCGGCAAGGCCCTGCCCACAGGCGCGGTGCCGCTGGTGGTTTCGGCCCGGACCCCCGGTGCGCTTTCGGCTCAGGCCGGGCGGCTGGCGTCGTTCGTCGAGGACGCCGAGGGAGTGTCGACGGCGGACGTGGCCGGGGCGCTGGTCTCGGGCCGTGCGGTGCTGGGCGAGCGCGCGGTCGTCGTGGCCGACTCCGCCGACGAGGCGCTGGCCGGTCTCCAGGCGCTGGCGCGCGGTGAGGACGCGGCCGGTGTCGTGGCCGGCAGTGCCGGTTCCGGTGCGCCGGGCAAGGTCGTGTGGGTGTTCCCGGGCCAGGGCTCGCAGTGGGCGGGCATGGGTCGTGAACTCCTGGACTCCTCCCCGGTGTTCGCGGACCGCATCGCGGAATGTGCGGCCGCGCTGGAGCCGTGGATCGACTGGTCGCTGATCGACGTACTGCGCGGCGAGACCGAGCCCGAGCTCATGGAGCGGGTCGACGTCCTGCAGCCGGCGAGCTTCGCCGTGATGGTCGGTCTGGCGGCGGTATGGGCCTCGGTCGGGGTCAAGCCCGATGCGGTGCTCGGCCACTCGCAGGGTGAGATCGCCGCCGCGTGTGTGGCGGGTGCGCTGTCGCTGGAGGACGCGGCGCGCGTCGTGGCGCTGCGCAGCCAGGCCATCGCCAAGGAGCTGGCGGGCCGCGGCGGCATGGCTTCGGTGGCGCTGAGCGCGGACGAGGCGCTCGTACGGCTGGCCCCGTGGGAGGACCGTGTCGAGGTCGCGGCGGTCAACGGCCCGACCTCCGTGGTCATCGCCGGCGACGCCGAGGCCCTGGACGAGGCGCTCGAAACGCTGTCCGGCGAAGGCGTCCGGGCACGCCGGATCGCGGTGGACTACGCCTCGCACACCCGGCACGTGGAGGACATCCGCGAGGCGCTCGCCGAAGCGCTGGCCGAGGTGACTGCTCTGGCGCCGACGGTGCCGTTCTACTCCACCGTCACGGGCACGTGGGTGGAGGACGCCGACGTCCTCGACGGCGGGTACTGGTACCGCAATCTGCGCGGCCAGGTGGGCTTCGGCCCGGCCGTGGCCGAGCTGCTCATGCAGGGCCACGGGGTGTTCGTCGAGGTCAGCGCCCACCCGGTGCTGGTCCAGCCGATCACCGAAACCGTCGACAACAGCGACACCGCAGCCGATGTCCTGGTGACCGGCTCGCTGCGCCGCGAAGACGGCGGTCTGCGGCGGCTGTTCGCCTCGATGTCCGAGTTGTTCGTCCGCGGTGTGGCCGTGGACTGGAGCGGGGTCCTGCCCGCCGGGGCAGCGTCCGCCCACGTGGACCTGCCGACGTACGCCTTCGAGCACCGGCACTACTGGCTCGAGGCGGTCGGTTCGGCCACGGACGCGGCCTCGCTGGGCCAGACGACGGCCGACCACCCCCTGCTGGGCGCGGTGGTGCGCCTGCCGCAGTCCGACGGGCTCGTCTTCACCTCCCGACTGTCGCTGAAGTCGCACGCCTGGCTGGCCGATCACGCGGTGAGCGGTGTGGTGATCCTGCCCGGTACCGGCCTGGTGGAGCTGGCCGTCCGGGCCGGTGACGAGGCCGGGTGCGGGCTGCTGGAAGAGCTCGTGATCGAGGCGCCGCTGGTGGTGCCCGAGCACGGCGGAGTCCGCGTCCAGGTCGCGGTCGGCGGGCCGGGCGAGACCGGTTCGCGCACGGTGGAGGTGTACTCCCAGCGCGAGGACGCCGCCGACGAGGGCGGCGCGGACGTGTGGACGCGGCACGCCACCGGGCTCCTGTCGGCATCGCCGGCGGCCCACGGGACGGAGTTCGACTTCGCCGCCTGGCCCCCGAAGGGTGCCCAGCCGGTCGAGGTCGGGACCTTCTACACCGACCTGCTCGAGCGCGGCTACGCGTACGGCCCGGCGTTCCAGGGCCTGCGTACGGTGTGGCGGCGCGGCGACGAGGTCTTCGCCGAGGTCGTCCTGCCCGAGGAGCAGAGCAAGGACGCCGCCAAGTTCGGCATCCACCCCGCGCTGCTCGACGCTGCCCTGCAGGCCGGCACGGTCGGCGCAGCGGCGGCCACGGCAGAGGACGCAGACGCCGGGGAGCCGGTGCTCGCTTTCGCGTGGAACGGGCTGGCGCTGCACGCAGCGGGTGCCACGGCCCTGCGCGTACGCGTGGCGCCGAGCGGCCCGGACGCGCTGTCGTTCCAGGCTGCCGACGAGACCGGCGGCCCGGTCCTGACGCTGGACTCGCTGGTGTCCCGGCCGGTCTCCGCCGAACAGCTGGGCGGCGCCGCGGATGCGGCGGTCGCCAACGCACTGTTCCAGGTGGAGTGGAGCGAGCTGCCCGAGATCCAGGCCGAGCCCTCGCTGTCGTGGGCGCCGGTGGCCACCGCCGACGAGGTGACGTCGCTGGCCGAAGGCATGGCGGCGGTCCCCGGCGCATCGCTCGTGGCGGTCCTGGAAGCCGTCGGCGACAAGGACGGCGGCGAGGACGCGGTGCTGGCGCTGACCTCCCGTGTGCTGGGGGTCCTGCAGGCGTGGCTGGCCGGCGCCGGGCTCGAGGAGTCGCAGCTGGTGGTGGCGACCCGGGGTGCGGTGCCCGCCGGTGACGGCGCGGTGACCGACCCCGCGGGCGCCGCGGTATGGGGTCTGGTGCGTGCTGCCCAGACCGAAAGCCCCGACCGCGTCATCCTGGTGGACATCGACCCCGCTGCCGAAGGCGGCACGGATTCGGTGATGGACACGGTCCTGGACTCGGTGCTGGCCTGCGGTGAGCCGCAGGTCGCGGTGCGCGGGACCACCTTCTCCGTACCCCGGCTCGCCCGTACCACCGCTCACGTTCCGGACGCACCGGCGGTCTTCGGGCCGGAGGGAACCGTCCTGGTCTCCGGCGCCGGTTCCCTGGGCGGCCTGGTGGCCCGGCATCTGGTCTCCCGGCACGGAGTGCGGCATCTGGTACTCGCCAGCCGCCGCGGCCCGGACGCCGACGGAGTGCAGGAACTGGTCGCCGAACTGACCGAGCACGGCGCTGCGGTCTCGGCGGTCGCCTGCGACATGTCCGACCGCGGCCAGGTCGAGGCCCTGCTGGCAGCAGTCCCGGCCGAGCACCCCCTCAGCGGTGTGGTGCACACGGCAGGCGTGTTCGACGACGGGCTGATCGCGGCACTCACCCCGGAGCGGCTGGCGGGGGTGTTCGCGCCGAAGGTGACCGCGGTGCGGCACCTCGACGAACTGACCCGCGGAACGGACCTCGACGCATTCGTCGTCTTCTCGTCCGTCGCAGGCCTGTCCGGAGGCGCCGGCCAGGGCAACTACTCGGCGGCGAACGCCTTCCTCGACGGATTGATGAACAACCGCCGGGCGGCGGGCCTGCCCGGCCTGTCGCTGGCCTGGGGCCTGTGGGACCAGACCCTCGGCATGGCCACGCACCTCAGCACCGTCGACCAGGCGCGTGCGAGCCGTAGCGGCGTGCTGGCGATATCGGCGGCAGAGGGCATGGACCTCTTCGATGCCGGTCTGGCGTCCGAGCAGGCCCTGCTGGTGCCGGTCAAGCTGGACCTGCGCGGGATACGTGCCGACGCGGCGGCCGGTCGTGGCGTACCGAACCTGCTGCGCGGCCTGGTCCGCGCGGGCCGGCAGCAGGCGAGTGCGGGCGGCGCCGCCGACGAGGGCCGTCAGCTCTCCGACCGCCTGGCCGGACTCACCGCGGAGGAGCAGGAGACCCTGCTCCTCGACCTGGTGCGTGCTCAGGCCGCGGTCGTGCTCGGGCACTCCGACTCGGGCAGTGTCCGTGCGGAGACGGCGTTCAAGGACGCCGGCTTCGACTCGCTGACGTCGGTGGAACTGCGGAACCGGGTGCGCGAGGCGACCGGTCTGAAGCTTCCGGCGACGCTGGTCTTCGACTACCCGACCCCGCTGGCCCTCGCCCGCTACCTGCGCGAGGAGTTCGGCGACGCGGCGCCGGCGCCGGTGGAGCCGACGGTCATGGCAGCCGACACGGGTGAGCCGCTCGCGATCGTGGGTATGGCGTGCCGCCTGCCGGGCGGGGTGGCGGATCCCGAGGACCTGTGGCGGATGGTGTGCGAGGGCCGCGACGCGGTGTCCTCCTTCCCCGACGACCGCGGCTGGGACCTGGAGGGTCTGTTCGACCTGGATCCCGACCACGCGGGTACGTCGTACACCGATCAGGGCGGCTTTCTGCAGGGAGCGGGCCAGTTCGACGCGGGCTTCTTCGGGATCTCGCCGCGTGAGGCGCTGGCGATGGACCCGCAGCAGCGACTGCTACTGGAGACCTCCTGGGAGGCGCTGGAGGGGGCCGGCATCGACCCGGTCTCGCTGAAGGGCACCGACGTCGGTGTGTTCTCCGGCGTCTCCAGCCAGGGCTACGGGACCGGCACGGTCGCGCCGGAGGTGGAAGGTTTCGCAGGCACGGGGCTCGCGCCGAGCGTGGCGTCGGGCCGGGTGTCCTACGTGTTCGGCTTCGAGGGCCCGGCGGTTTCCGTCGATACCGCGTGTTCTTCGTCCCTGGTGGCGATGCACCTGGCCGCGCAGGCGCTCCGCCAGGGCGAGTGCTCGATGGCACTGGCCGGCGGCGCGATGGTGATGTCGACGCCCGGCGCGTTCATGGCCTTCTCCCGGCAGCGCGGCCTGGCCGCCGACGGCCGGTGCAAGGCGTTCGCGGACGGCGCGGACGGCATGGGTCTGTCCGAGGGCGTCGGCGTGGTGCTGCTCGAGCGCCTGTCGGTGGCGCGGGAGCGCGGGCACCGGGTTCTCGCGGTGCTGCGTGCCAGTGCGGTCAACCAGGACGGCGCGTCGAACGGCCTGACCGCGCCCAGCGGCCCGTCCCAGCAGCGGGTGATCCGCAAGGCCCTGGCCAACGCCGGGCTTTCCCCGGCCGATGTGGACGTGGTCGAGGGGCACGGTACGGGTACGGCCCTGGGCGACCCGATCGAGGCGCAGGCGCTGCTCGCGACGTACGGCAAGGGCCGGGATCCGGAGCAGCCGCTCTGGCTCGGTTCCCTGAAGTCGAACATCGGCCATGCGCAGGCGGCTGCCGGTGTGGCCAGTGTGATCAAGATGGTGCAGGCGCTGCGCCACGGCGTCATGCCCCCCACCCTGCACGCCCAGAAGCCCACGACCGAGGTGGACTGGACGGCGGGTGCCGTCGAGCTCCTGACCGAGGCACGCGAGTGGCCGCAGAACGGTCACCCGCGCCGGGCCGGTGTCTCCTCCTTCGGTGTCAGCGGCACGAACGCCCACCTGATCCTGGAGGAAGCACCCGCCGAAGAGGCAGCTGAGACCGTCGCGGAAGCACCGGCGCCTGCCGGTGTGGTCCCGCTGGTGGTCTCGGCGCGGAGCGCCGGTTCGCTCGCGGGCCAGGCCGAACGGCTGGCGGCCTACGTCGACGGCACCGCCGAGGTGTCGCTGGCGGGCGTGGCCGGAACGCTGGTCTCGGACCGTACGGTCTTCGGCGAGCGCGCGGTGGTGGTCGCCGACTCGGACAAGGAGGCGCTGGCCGGTCTGCAGGCGCTGGCGCGCGGTGAGAGCGCGCCGGGTGTGGTGTCCGGCAGCGCGACCGCTTCGGGCAAGGTCGTGTGGGTGTTCCCGGGCCAGGGCTCGCAGTGGGCCGGCATGGGCCGTGAGCTGCTCGACTCCTCGCCGGTGTTCGCGGCGCGGATCGCGGAGTGCGCTGCCGCGCTGGAGCCGTGGATCGACTGGTCGCTGATCGAGGTGCTGCGCGGCGAAGGCGACCCCGAGCTCATCGAGCGGGTCGACGTCCTGCAGCCGGCCAGTTTCGCCGTGATGGTGGGTCTGGCGGCGGTGTGGGCGTCGGTCGGGGTCAAGCCCGATGCGGTGCTCGGCCACTCGCAGGGCGAGATCACCGCCGCGTGTGTGGCGGGGGCGCTGTCGCTGGACGACGCGGCGCGCGTGGTGGCCCTGCGCAGCCAGGCCATCGCCGAGGAGCTGGCCGGGCGTGGCGGTATGGCCTCGGTCGCGCTGAGCGCGGACGAGGCGGTTGCGCGGCTGGTGCCGTGGGCGGACCGGGTCGAGGTGGCCGCCGTCAACGGGCCTGCCTCCGTCGTGATCGCCGGCGACGCCGAGGCGCTGGACGAAGCGCTGGAGACCCTCTCCGGTGAGGGCGTCCGGGTGCGCCGGGTCGCGGTGGACTACGCGTCCCACACCCGGCACGTGGAGGACCTCCGCGACACCCTCGCCGAAACGCTGGCCGGGATCGCCGCGAAGGCTCCGACGGTGCCGTTCTACTCGACCGTCACGGGCACGTGGGTGGAGGACGCCGACGTCCTGGACGGCGCGTACTGGTACCGCAATCTCCGTGGCCAGGTGGGCTTCGGCCCGGCCGTGGCCGAGCTGCTCACGCAGGGCCACGGGGTGTTCGTGGAGGTCAGCGCCCACCCGGTGCTGGTCCAGCCGATCAACGAGACCGTCGACAACACCGACGCCAACACCGGCACCGATGTGGTGGTGACCGGTTCGCTGCGCCGCGAGGACGGCGGCCTGCGACGGCTGTTCGCCTCGATGGCCGAGCTGTTCGTCCGCGGTGTGGCCGTGGACTGGGCCGAGGCCCTGCCCGCCGGAGCGGCGTCCGCACGCATCGACCTGCCGACGTATTCCTTCGACCACCAGCACTACTGGCTGCACCTGGCCGAGGCGGCCACCGATGCGGCGTCGCTGGGCCAGGCGGCGGCCGATCACCCGCTGCTGGGCGCGGTCGTGCGGCTCCCGCAGTCGGACGGCCTGGTCTTCACCTCGCGACTGTCCCTGAAGTCGCACCCCTGGCTGGCCGATCACAGGGTCGGCGGTGTGGTGCTCCTCCCGGGCACCGGACTGGTGGAGCTGGCGGTACGAGCCGGCGACGAGGCGGGGTGCGGGCTCTTGGAAGAACTCGTGACCGAGGCCCCGCTGGTGGTGCCCGAGCAGGGCGGTGTGCGCGTCCAGGTCGCCGTCGGCGGACCCGGCGAGACCGGCTCGCGCACGGTGCACGTGTACTCCCAGCGCGAGGACGCCGTCGGCGAGAGCGGCGCGGACGTGTGGACGCGGCACGCCACCGGGCTCCTTGCGGCGTCCGCGGCGACACAGGGAGCGGCGCAGGAGTTCGACTTCGCCGCCTGGCCGCCTCCCGGCGCGCAGCAGGTGGACATCAGCGGTGGCTACGCCATGCTCGCGCAGGTGGGGTACGCCTACGGGCCGGCGTTCCAGGGCATGCGGGCCGTGTGGCGGCGCGGCGAGGAACTCTTCGCCGAGGTCGCCCTGCCCGAGGACCAGCGCAAGGAAGCCGGCAAGTTCGGCCTCCACCCCGCGCTGCTGGACGCGGCCCTGCAGGCCGGGATGTTCAGCGCCGCGGCGAGCGCGGCGACGGAGGAGTCCTCGGAACCGGTGATGCCGTTCGCGTGGAACGGGCTGGCCCTGCACGCCGCGGGTGCCTCGGCCCTGCGGATTCGCGTGGCGCCGAACGGTCCCGATGCGCTGTCGGTCAAGGCTGCCGACGAGACCGGTGGCCCCGTGGTGACGCTGGACTCGCTGGTCCTGCGGCCGGTGTCCGTCGAGCAGTTGGGCGCGGCTGCGGACACCGCGGTCGCCAACTCGCTCTTCGAGGTGGAGTGGTCCGAGCTGCCCCAGGCCCCGGGGGCGGAGCTGTCGCCGTCGTGGGTGCCGGTGGCCACCGCCGACGAGGTGGCGGCCCTGGCCGGCGGCGCGGGAGTTCCGGCCGCGGCCGTCCTGGAGGCCGTCGGCGGTTCCGGCGAGGACGCGGTGCTGGCGCTGACCTCCCGCGTGCTGGAGGTCGTACAGGCCTGGCTGGCCGACTCCGGGATGGAGGAGTCGCGCCTGGTGGTGCTGACGCGTGGCGCGGTTCCGGCCGGTGACGGCGCGGTGACCGACCCGGCCGGGTCGGCGGTGTGGGGTCTGGTGCGTGCCGCCCAGTCCGAGAACCCGGACCGGATCGTCCTGGTGGACACCGACCCCGCTGCCGAGGGCGGCACGGACTCGGTGCTGGATTCCGTACTCGGTTCGGTGCTGGCCTCCGGTGAGCCGCAGATCGCGACGCGCGGAACGATCCTCTCCGTACCCCGGCTCGTCCGGGTCACCGGCGAGGCCCCGGACGCCCCCGTGGGGTTCGGACCGGACGGGACCGTCCTGGTCTCCGGCGCCGGATCGTTGGGCGCGCTGGCGGCCCGTCACCTGGTCACCCGGCTCGGCGTGCGGCACCTGCTGCTGGCCAGCCGCCGGGGTCCGGCTGCCGAGGGCGTGCAGGAGCTGGTCGCCGAGCTCACCGAGCTGGGTGCCACGGTTTCGGCGGTCGCCTGTGACGTGTCCGACCGTGATCAGGTCGAGGCCCTGCTGGCATCGGTTCCGGCCGAGCACCGGCTGTCCGGTGTGGTGCACACGGCGGGCGTTTTCGATCCGGGTGTGGTCGGGGCGCTGACCCCGGAGCGGCTCGCGGGGGTCTTCGCGCCGAAGGTGGACGCGGTCCGTCACCTCGACGAACTGACCCGCGGAACGGACCTCGAAGCCTTCATCGTCTACTCCTCCGCATCGTCCATCTTTATGGGAGCTGGTAGTGGTGGCTACGCGGCGGCCAATGCTTTCCTGGACGGGTTGATGGCCTGCCGCCGGGCGGCGGGCCTGCCGGGTCTGTCGCTGGCCTGGGGCCCGTGGGAGCAGGTCACCGGTCTGGGCGACAGCATCGACGACCTCACTCTGACTCAGATGAGCCGGCGTGAGGGACGTGGGGGAGTCATGGCGCTCAAGTCCGCCGAAGGTATGGAGCTGTTCGGTGCAGCCGTGGGGTCCGGACGGGCGCTGCTGGTGCCGGTCAAGCTGGACCTGCGCGGTGTGCGCGCCGACGCCGCGACCGGTGTCGGGGTGCCGCACCTGCTGCGCGGGCTGGTACCGGCCGGCCGGCAACTGGCGAACGCCGGGGGCACCGGCAACGAGGGCCGTCAGCTGTCCGACCGGCTGGCCGGACTCACCGCGGCGGAGCAGGAGACCCTGCTCCTCGACCTGGTGCGTGCTCAGGCCGCGGTCGTGCTCGGGCACTCCGACTCGGGCAGTGTCCGTGCGGAGATGGCGTTCAAGGAGGCCGGTTTCGACTCGCTGACGTCGGTGGAACTGCGGAACCGGGTGCGTGAGGCGACCGGTCTGAAGCTTCCGGCGACGCTCGTCTTCGACTACCCGACCCCGCTGGCCCTCGCCCGCCACCTGCGCGAGGAGTGCGGCGTCGACGAGGCGTCCGCCGCCGATCCGGTGCTGGCCGGTCTCGCCGGTCTGGAGGCGTCCATCGAGGCCGCGGCTTCCGATGACGAGGCCCGCGACCGGATCACCGTACGGCTGCGGGAACTGCTGAAGGCAGCCGAGTCGGCGGGCGGTCCCGATGCGGCGGCGGGAACTGCGGAAACGTCCAACGAGGATCTCGAAACCGCTGACGACGAGGAGCTGTTCGCGATCTTCGACCGGCTCGACTGAGCCGGACCCCGTACGGCCGGGCCCGGGTGGGCCCGGCCGTGCTCCCCGCACACGGGTGCGGGGACCCCCCCTCAGCAATCGCTCACTCAAATTTTCCTTGGAGCTGAATCCAGTGGCTGACGAGGCACAACTCCGCGACTACCTCAAGAGGGCCATCGCCGACGCCCGCGACGCCCGCAAGCGGCTGCGCGAGGTCGAGGACCAGGCGCGGGAGCCGATCGCCATCGTCTCCATGGCGTGCCGCTACCCAGGCGGTGTGTCCTCGCCCGAAGACCTGTGGAAGCTCGTGGCCGACGGCGTCGACGCCGTCTCCGGCTTCCCCGACGACCGCGGCTGGGACCTGGAGGGTCTCGTCGACCCGGACCCCGACCACGCGGGTACGTCGTACACGGATCAGGGCGGATTCCTGCAGGGGGCAGGGCTTTTCGACGCCGGGTTCTTCGGGATCTCGCCGCGTGAGGCGCTGGCGATGGACCCGCAGCAGCGCCTGCTGCTGGAGACCTCGTGGGAGGCGATGGAGAGCGCCGGCATCGACCCGTTCTCGCTGAAGGGCACCGACATCGGAGTGTTCTCCGGGGTGTCCGGGCAGGGCTACGGCGCCGGTGCCGGTGTGGTGACGCCTGAGGTGGAGGGCTTCGCGGGCACGGGAGCGGCGTCGTGCGTGGCGTCGGGCCGTGTCTCGTACGTGTTCGGCTTCGAAGGTCCGGCGGTTTCGGTGGACACGGGGTGTTCGTCGTCGCTGGTCGCGATGCACCTGGCCGCGCAGGCGCTGCGGCAGGGCGAGTGCACGATGGCACTGGCCGGCGGCGCGATGGTGATGGCGACACCCGGCTCCTTCATGGCCTTCTCCCGGCAGCGCGGCCTGGCCACCGACGGCCGGTGCAAGGCGTTCGCGGACGGCGCGGACGGCATGGGCCTGGCCGAGGGCGTCGGTGTGGTGCTGCTGGAACGCCTGTCCGTGGCGCGTGAGCGCGGGCACCGGGTGCTGGCGGTCCTGCGCGGCAGCGCCGTCAACCAGGACGGTGCTTCCAACGGTCTGACGGCGCCGAACGGTCCCTCGCAGCAGCGGGTGATCCGCCGCGCGCTGGACAGCGCCGGGCTCTCCCCGTCCGATGTGGACGTGGTGGAGGGGCACGGTACGGGCACCGCCCTGGGCGACCCGATCGAGGCGCAGGCGCTGCTCGCCACGTACGGGAAGGGCCGCGACCCGGAACAGCCGGTGTGGCTCGGCTCGTTGAAGTCGAACATCGGTCACACGCAGGCGGCTGCCGGTGTGGCCAGTGTGATCAAGATCGTGCAGGCGCTGCGCCACGGAGTGGTACCTCCCACGCTGCACGTGCAGGAGCCCTCGAGCCAGGTGGACTGGTCCGCGGGTGCGGTGGAGCTGCTGACCGAAGCCCGCGAGTGGCCGCAGAACGGCCGGCCGCGCCGCGCCGGTGTGTCCTCCTTCGGCGTCAGCGGCACGAACGCGCACCTGATCCTGGAAGAGGCGCCGCCGGAGGAGACGGAGCAGGACTCCGGCGAGGCCCTGCCCACTGGTGTGGTCCCGCTGGTGGTCTCGGCGCGGAGCGCCGGTTCGCTCGCGGGCCAGGCCGAACGGCTGGCGGCCTACGTCGACGGCACCGCCGAGGTGTCGCTGGCGGGCGTGGCCGGGGCGCTGGTCTCGGGCCGTACGGTCTTCGGCGAGCGTGCGGTGGTCGTGGCCGACTCGGACGAGGAGGCGCTGGCCGGTCTGCAGGCGCTGGCGCGCGGTGAGAGCGCGCCGGGTGTGGTGTCCGGCAGCGCGACCGCTTCGGGCAAGGTCGTGTGGGTGTTCCCGGGCCAGGGCTCGCAGTGGGCCGGCATGGGCCGTGAGCTGCTCGACTCCTCGCCGGTGTTCGCGGCGCGGATCGCGGAGTGCGCTGCCGCGCTGGAGCCGTGGATCGACTGGTCGCTGATCGAGGTGCTGCGCGGCGAAGGCGACCCCGAGCTCATCGAGCGGGTCGACGTGCTCCAGCCGGCCAGTTTCGCCGTGATGGTGGGTCTGGCGGCGGTGTGGGCGTCGGTCGGGGTCAAGCCCGATGCGGTGCTCGGCCACTCGCAGGGTGAGATCGCCGCCGCGTGTGTGGCGGGTGCGCTGTCGCTGGAGGACGCGGCGCGCGTCGTGGCGCTGCGCAGCCAGGCCATCGCCAAGGAGCTGGCGGGCCGCGGCGGCATGGCTTCGGTGGCGCTGAGCGCGGACGAGGCGCTCGTACGGCTGGCCCCGTGGGAGGACCGTGTCGAGGTCGCGGCGGTCAACGGCCCGACCTCCGTGGTCATCGCCGGCGACGCCGAGGCCCTGGACGAAGCGCTGGAGGCACTGTCGGGCGAGGACGTCCGGGTGCGCCGGGTCGCGGTGGACTATGCGTCGCACACCCGGCACGTGGAGGACATACGCGAGGCGCTCGCCACAACGCTGGCCGGGATCGATGCGAAGGCTCCGACGGTGCCGTTCTACTCGACCGTCACCGGCACATGGGTGGAGGACGCCGACGTCCTCGACGGTGAGTACTGGTACCGCAATCTGCGCGGCCAAGTGGGCTTCGGCCCGGCCGTGGCCGAGCTGCTGGCGCAGGGCCACGGGGTGTTCGTGGAGGTCAGCGCCCACCCGGTGCTGGTCCAGCCGATCACCGAGACCGTCGACCACGCCGACACCAACGTGGTGGTGACCGGCTCGCTGCGCCGTGGAGACGGCGGTCTGCGACGCCTGTTCACCTCGATGGCCGAGCTGTTCGTGCGTGGCGTGGCGCTGGACTGGAGCGGTGTCCTGCCGCAGCCGGCGGCTTCCGTTCGAGTGGATCTGCCGACGTACGCCTTCGACCACCAGCACTACTGGCTCCATGCGGACGAGTCGGTCACGGATGCCGCGTCGCTGGGCCAGACGACGGTCGATCACCCGCTGCTGGGTGCGGTGGTGCAGCTGCCGCAGTCGGACGGTCTGGTCTTCACCTCGCGACTGTCGCTGAAGTCGCACCCCTGGCTGGCCGATCACGCGATCGGTGGTCTGATCCTCGCCCCGGGCACCGGGCTCGTGGAGCTGGCGGTACGGGCCGGCGACGAGGCCGGGTGCGGGCTGCTGGAAGAGCTCGTGATCGAGGCGCCGCTGGTGGTGCCCGAGCAGGGCGGTGTGCGGGTGCAGGTCGCGGTGGGTGCAGCCGGCGAGAACGGTTCGCGCACCGTCGAGGTGTACTCCCAGCGCGAGGACGCCGCCGACGAAAGCGGCGCGGACGTGTGGACGCGGCACGCCACCGGACTCCTGTCCGCATCGCCGGCGACCCGTGGGACGGAGTTCGACTTCGCCGCCTGGCCGCCGCCCGGCGCGCAGCCGGTCGAGGTGGACGTCGACGACTTCTATGCCGACCTGAGCGAGCGCGGTGTCGCGTACGGGCCCTCGTTCCAGGGCATCCGGGCCGTGTGGCGGCGCGGCGACGAGGTCTTCGCCGAGGTTGCCCTGCCCGAGGAGCAGCGCAAGGAAGCCGCCAGGTTCGGTCTCCACCCCGCGCTGCTGGACGCGGCCCTGCAGGCCGCGACGTTCGGCGCCGCTGCGGATGCGGCGGAGGAGGAGTCCGGGGCTCCGGTGCTGGCGTTCGCGTGGAACGGGCTGGCGCTGCACGCCGTGGGTGCCTCGGCCCTGCGGGTGCGCGTGGCGCCGAGCGGCCCGGATGCCCTGTCGGTCGAGGCTGCCGACGAGACCGGCGGCCTGGTGGTGACGATGGACTCGCTCGTGTCCCGGGCGGTGTCCACCGAGCAGCTGGAGACGGCGGCGGACGCGGCGGCCGCCAACTCGCTGTTCCAGGTGGAGTGGACCGAGCTGTCCCAGGCCCAGCCCGCCGGGGCCGTTCCGTTGTGGCTGTCGGTGGCCACCGCTGCCGACGTGTCGGCGCTGGCCGACGGCGCAGGAGTCCCGGCCGCGGCCGTCCTGGAAGCCGTCGGCGGCACCGGCGAGGGCGCGGTGCTGGCGCTGACCTCCCGGGTACTGGAAGTCGTACAGGCGTGGCTGGCCGGGTCCGGGCTGGAGGAGTCGCGCCTGGTGGTCGTGACCCGAGGAGCCGTGCCCGCAGGCGGCGGCGCAGTGACCGACCCGGCCGGATCGGCGGTGTGGGGCATGGTCCGTGCCGCCCAGGCCGAGAACCCCGACCGCATCGTCCTCCTGGACACCGACACCACGGCCGAAGTCGCTGCGGAACGGGTGCTGGGTGCGGTGCTGGCCGGCGGGGAGCCGCAGATCGCGGTGCGCGGAACCACCTTCTCCGTGCCCCGGCTCGCCCGTACCACCGGTGAAGTCGCGGACGTCCCGGCGGTCTTCCGCCCGGAGGGAACCGTCCTGGTCTCCGGCGGCGGTTCGTTGGGCGAGCTGATCACCCGGCACCTGGTCTCCCGGCACGGCGTACGGCACCTGGTGCTGGCCAGCCGTCGCGGCCCGGAGGCCGATGGCGTGCAGGAGCTGGTCGCCGAACTCACCGAACGGGGTGCGACGGTGACGGTGGCGGCCTGTGACATGTCCGACCGCGGCCAGGTCGAGGCCCTGCTGGCCTCGGTTCCGGCCGAGCACGGCCTGACCGGTGTGGTGCACACCGCAGGCGTATTCGATTCCGGGCTGATCGATGCGCTGACCCCGGAGCGGCTGGCGGGCCTGTTCGCGCCGAAGGTGGACGCGGTGCGGCACCTGGACGAGCTGACCCGGAGCCTGGACCTCGACGCGTTCATCGTCTACTCCTCCGCCTCGTCCGTCTTCATGGGCGCCGGCAGCAGCGGCTACGCGGCCGCCAACGCCTTCCTCGACGGGCTGATGGACACCCGCCGGGCCGCCGGCCTGCCCGGGCTGTCGCTCGCCTGGGGCACGTGGGAATACGCCACGAACATGACCACGCACCTCACCACCGACGACCAGGTGCGCATGAGCCGGCGCGCGAGCCGTGACGGAGTCGTGGCGCTCAAGCCCGCGGAGGGCATGGAGCTGTTCGACGCCGCCGTGGCGTCCGCGCAGTCGCTGCTGGTACCGGTGAAGCTGGACCTGCGGGGCGTGCGCGCAGGCGCAGCGGCCCGTGGTGGGGTGCCGCACCTGCTGCGCGGCCTGGTGCCGACAGGCCGGCAGCAGGCGCGAGCGGGAGCCGCCAAGGAAGGCGACCTGGCCCGTCGGATCGCCGGGCTCGCCGAAGCGGAGCAGGAGGCCCTGCTCCTCGACCTGGTGCGCGGTCAGGCCGCGCTCGTCCTCGGGCACACCGGGCCGGAGGGCGTCCGGGCGGAGACGGCGTTCAAGGACGTCGGCTTCGACTCGCTGACGTCGGTCGAGCTGCGCAACCGGATGCGCGAGGCGACCGGTCTGAAGCTTCCCGCCACGCTGGTCTTCGACTACCCGACCCCGCTGACCCTCGCCCGCCACCTGCGCGACGAGCTCGGCATGAGCGACGACGCGCTTTCCCGCGTGAACGCAAAGATCGAGGACGTCGAGGCGCTGATCAGTGGCCTGCTGCTCGATGAATCCATGAAATCCAGTATTGCGCTTCGCCTTCAGGGTTTGGTGGCCAGGTGCAACGGAGTGCTCGAGAACGTGGACGCCTCCACGGTGGCGGAGCAGCTGGAATCCGCGTCCGCCGATGAGGTCCTCGCATTCATTGACGGTGAATTCGGACTCGTCTGAAAACAGTTCAAGGCAGCGCGGTTCCATCAAACTTCGTAAGGAATTTAAAGAATGGCCACGGACGAAAAACTCCTCGAGTACCTGAAGCGCGTCACGACCGAGTTGCACAACCTGAAGAAGCAGGGCTCGAGCCACGCTGACGAGCCGATCGCCATCGTGGGCATGGCGTGCCGCTTGCCGGGTGGCGTGGCGGGGCCGGAGGACTTGTGGCAGTTGGTGTCCGAGGGCCGGGACGCCGTCTCCGGCTTCCCCGAGGACCGGGGCTGGGACCTGGACGGCCTGTTCGACCCGGACCCCGACCACGCGGGCACGTCGTACACCGACCAGGGCGGATTCCTGCACGGGGCGGGCCAGTTCGACGCGGGGTTCTTCGGGATCTCGCCGCGTGAGGCGCTGGCGATGGACCCGCAGCAGCGACTGCTGCTGGAGACCTCCTGGGAGGCACTGGAGGGGGCCGGCATCGACCCGGTCTCTCTGAAGGGCACCGACGTCGGCGTGTTCTCCGGTGTGTGCAGTCAGGGTTACGGGGCCGGTTCCGGTGCGATCGCGCCGGAGCTGGAGAGTTTCACGGGCACGGGCGTGGCGCCGAGCGTGGCGTCGGGCCGTGTGTCGTACGTGTTCGGCTTCGAGGGTCCTGCGGTCACGGTGGACACGGCGTGCTCCTCCTCGCTGGTGGCGATGCATCTTGCCGCGCAGGCGCTGCGCCAGGGCGAGTGCTCGGTGGCGCTGGCCGGCGGCGCGATGGTGATGTCGACGCCCGGTACCTTCGTGGCGTTCTCCCGGCAGCGGGGCATGGCCACGGACGGCCGCTGCAAGGCGTACGCGGACGGCGCCAACGGCATGGGGCTGGCCGAGGGCGCCGGCGTGGTCGTACTGGAGCGGCTGTCGGTGGCGCGCGAGCGCGGGCACCGGGTGCTCGCCGTGCTGCGTGCCAGTGCGGTCAACCAGGACGGTGCATCGAACGGCCTGACCGCGCCGAACGGTCCGTCGCAGCAGCGGGTGATCCGCAAGGCGCTCGCCGGCGCCGGGCTGGTGTCGGCGGACGTGGACGTGGTGGAGGGGCACGGTACGGGTACGGCCCTGGGCGACCCGATCGAGGCGCAGGCACTGCTGGCCACCTACGGCCAGGGCCGCGACGCGGACCGGCCGCTGTGGCTCGGCTCGCTCAAGTCGAACATCGGGCACACGCAGGCCGCTGCCGGTGTGGCCAGTGTGATCAAGATGGTGCAGGCGCTGCGCCACGGCGTCATGCCCCCCACCTTGCACGTGAACAAGCCCTCGACCGAGGTGGACTGGACGGCGGGTGCGGTCGAGCTGCTGACCGAGGCCCGCGCGTGGCCGCAGAACGGCCGGCCCCGCCGGGCCGGTGTCTCCTCGTTCGGCATCAGCGGCACGAACGCCCACCTGATCCTCGAGGAGGCGCCGCAGGAGGAGGCGGAGCCCGACACGGAAGGGGCGCAGCCTGCCGGTGCGGTGCCGCTGGTGGTGTCGGCCCGCAGTGCCGGGTCGCTTTCGGGTCAGGCCGGGCGGCTGGCCTCGTACCTGGAGTCCGGTGCCGGCGGAGCGTCGCTGGCGTCGGTGGCCGGGGCACTGGTTTCGGACCGCGCGGTCTTCGGCGACCGTGCGGTCGTGGTGGCCGACTCCGCCGAGGAGGCGCTGACACGGCTGGAAGCACTGGCTCGCGGGGAGAACGCGGCCGGAGCCGTGGCCGGCAGCGCCGCTGCGGCGCCCGGCAAGACCGTGTGGGTGTTCCCGGGCCAGGGCTCGCAGCGGGTGGGGATGGGCCGGGAGCTGTACGCCCGGTACCCGCTGTTCGCGCAGGCGCTGGACGAGGCGTGTGAGCAGCTGGACGCGCGTCTGGCCGGATGGGTCGACCATCCGGTACGGGACGTGGTGCTGGGCGCGGTGCCGGGCAGTGCCGCCCTTCTGGACCAGACGGTGTTCACGCAGGCGGGCCTGTTCGCGGTCGAGAGCGCTCTGTTCCGGCTGGTGGAGTCCTGGGGTGTGCGGCCCGATGTGGTAATCGGGCATTCGGTCGGCGAGATCACCGCCGCGTACGCGGCGGGGGCACTCTCGCTGCAGGATGCGGCGCGCGTCGTCGCGGCCCGGGGCCGCCTGATGCAGGCGCTGCCGCAGGGCGGGGCGATGGTCGCCGTGGCTGCCACCGAGGAGGAGGTGGCCGGGCTGCTGGGCGAGGGCGTCGAGGTCGCGGCGGTCAACGGCCCGTCCTCGGTGGTGCTCTCCGGTGAGGAGGACGCGGTCCTCGCAGCAGCCGACCGGCTGCGGGCGCAGGGACGCAAGACGAAGCGGCTGGCGGTGTCGCACGCGTTCCATTCGCTGCGGATGGAGCCGATGCTGGCCGAGTTCGCCGCAGAGCTGACCGACGTGGCGTGGCAGCCGCCGGTGATTCCGGTGGTCTCGAACGTGACCGGGCGGCTGGCCGGGCCGGACGAGCTCGCCGACCCGCAGTACTGGGCCGGGCACGTGCGCCGGCCGGTGCGGTTCGCCGAGGGGATCGCGGCCGCGGTGGAGTACGGCGGCACGCTGTTCGTGGAGATGGGTCCGGGCGCGGCCTTGACCGGCCTGGTCGAGGAGGCGGCCACCGCCGCAGCCGCCGAGGTGGCCTGCGTCGCGGCCCTGCGCGACGGCCGCCCGGAAGAGCAGACCCTGCTGACGTCGGTGGCCGAGCTGTTCGTCCGCGGTGTGGCCGTGGACTGGAGCCGCGTGCTGCCGAAGGCGGCGGCGTCCGGCCGGGTGGACCTGCCCACGTATGCCTTCGAGCACCGGCACTACTGGCTGAAGGACTCCGGGGCGGCGACGGATGCGACGTCGCTGGGCCAGGCGGCCGCCGATCACCCGCTGCTGGGCGCGGTGGTGCAGCTCCCGCAGTCCGACGGTCTGGTCTTCACCTCGCGGCTTTCGCTGCGGTCCCACCCGTGGCTCGCCGATCACGCGGTGAGCGGTGTCGTGCTCGTCCCGGGTACCGGCCTGGTGGAGCTGGCCGTCCGGGCCGGTGACGAGGCCGGGTGCGGCGTCCTGGAAGAGCTGGTGATCGAGGCGCCGCTCGTGGTGCCCGAGCACGGCGGCGTACGGGTGCAGGTCGCGGTCGGCGCACCGGGCGAGAACGGTTCGCGCACCGTGGAGGTGTACTCCCAGCGCGAGGACGCCGCCGACGACGGTGGCGCAGACGTGTGGACGCGGCACGCCACCGGCATGCTCGCGGCCGCGGGCCTGCCGGCGGGCGGCGGCACCGGGTTCGACTTCGCCGCCTGGCCGCCGCCCGGCGCCCAGCCGGTGGACATGGTCCCCGGCGAGTTCTACGGCGACCTGGTCGAGCGCGGTTACGGCTACGGTCCGGCGTTCCAGGGCCTGCGGGCGGTGTGGCGGCGCGGCGAGGAACTCTTCGCCGAGGTCGCCCTGCCCGAGGAGCAGAGCAAGGACGCCGACCGGTTCGGCATCCACCCCGCACTGCTCGACGCGGCCCTGCACACCGGGATGTTCGGCGCCCCGGAGGGTGCGCCGGCCGAGGAGACCGCAGAGGCGGTGCTGCCGTTCGCGTGGAACGGGCTGGCGCTGCACGCCGCGGGTGCCTCGGTGCTGCGCGTACGTCTGGTGCCCGGTGGGCCCGGCGCCGTGTCGCTGCAGGCGGCGGACGAGACCGGCGGCCTGGTGGTGACGCTGGAGTCGCTGGTGTCGCGTCCGGTGTCCGCCGAGCAGCTGGGCGCCGCGGCGGACTCGGCGGTCGCCAACGCGCTGTTCCAGGTGGAGTGGACCGAACTGCCTCCGGCCCAGGGGACGGAGGCTTCGCCTGCGTGGGTGCCGGTGGCCACCGCCGACGAAGTCGCGGCCCTGGCCGGCGGCGCAGGAGCCCCGGCCGCGGCCGTCCTGGAAGCCTTCGGCGGTTCAGGCGAGGACGCGGTGCTGGCGCTGACCTCCCGGGTGCTGGAGGTCGTACAGGCGTGGCTGGCCGGGACCGGGCTGGAGGAGTCGCGGCTGGTGGTCGTGACCCGCGGTGCGGTTCCCGCCGGTGACGGCGCGGTGACCGATCCCGCGGGCGCCGCGGTGTGGGGTCTGGTGCGCGTCGCCCAGGTCGAGAACCCCGACCGGATCGTACTGATCGACACCGACCCGGCCTCCGGCGACGGAGCGGGAGCCGTGCTGGGCACGGTGCTGGCCGGCGGTGAACCCCAGGTCGCGGTCCGTGGCACGGCCCTGTCCGCCCCCCGGCTCGCCCGTGCGCACGGTCAAGTCCCGGAGATTCCGGCGGTGTTCGCGCCGGAGGGAACGGTCCTGGTCACCGGTGGCACCGGGTCGCTGGGCGCCCTGGTGGCCCGGCACCTGGTCTCGCGGCACGGGGTGCGGCATCTGGTGCTGGCCAGCCGTCGAGGCCCGGACGCCGACGGAGTGGACCAGCTGGTCGCCGAGCTGACCGGGCACGGCGCCGCGGTCTCCGTGGTGGCTTGTGATGTGGCAGACCGTGGCCAGGTCGAGGCGCTGCTGGCATCCGTGCCGGCCGAGCACCGGCTGACCGGTGTGGTGCACACCGCCGGTGTGCTGGACGACGGTGTGATCGGGGCGTTGACCCCGGAGCGCCTGGCAGGGGTGTTCGCGCCCAAGGTGGACGCGGTACGGCACCTCGACGAGCTGACCCGGGGCCTGGACCTCGCCGCGTTCGTCGTCTTCTCGTCCGCCTCGGGCGTGTTCGGCTCTGCCGGCCAGGGCAACTACGCGGCGGCGAACGCCTTCCTGGACGGGCTGATGGCCAACCGCCGGGCGGCGGGTGTGCCCGGTCTGTCCCTGGCCTGGGGCCTGTGGGAGCAGACCACCGGCATGACCGCCGACCTCAGCACCGTCGACCAGGCGCGTATGAGCCGTGGCGGTGCGCTGGCGATATCGGCAGTGGAGGGCATGGAGCTCTTCGACGCCGCAGTGGCGTCCGGACAGGCGCTGCTGGTGCCGATCAAGCTCGACCTGCGGGGCGCGCGTGCCGGTGCGGCGGCCGGCGGCGGCGTGCCGCACCTGCTGCGCGGCCTGGTCCGCGCGGGCCGACAGCAGGCGCGCGCCGGATCCACCGGGGACGGCGGCCTGGCCCGCCGCCTCGCCGGTCTCGCCGCGGAGGATCAGGAGGCCCTGCTCCTCGAGCTGGTGCGTGCCCAGGCCGCGGTCGTGCTCGGGCACAGCGGGCCCGGCGGTGTCCGGCCCGAGATGGCGTTCAAGGACGCCGGCTTCGACTCGCTGACGTCGGTCGAGCTGCGGAACCGGGTGCGTGAGGCGACCGGTCTGAAGCTTCCGGCGACGCTGGTCTTCGACTACCCGACCCCGCTGGCCCTCGCCCGCTACCTGCGCGAGGAGTTCGGCGACGCGGAGGCCGGTACCCCTGCCTCGGCCGCGGCCGTCGTCGCGGACCCCGACGAAGCGATCGCGATCGTCGGCATGGCGTGCCGCCTGCCGGGCGGTGTGGCGGGTCCCGAGGACCTGTGGCGGCTGGTCCACGAGGGCCGTGAGGGCATGTCCTCCTTCCCCGACGACCGGGGCTGGGACCTGGACGGCCTGTTCGACCCGGACCCCGACAGCGCGGGTACCTCGTACACGAGCCAGGGCGGTTTCGTACGCGGCGCAGGGCTCTTCGACGCGGGGTTCTTCGGGATCTCGCCGCGTGAGGCGCTGGCGATGGACCCGCAGCAGCGGCTGCTGCTGGAGACCTCCTGGGAGGCGCTGGAGGGCGTCGGCATCGACCCGCTCGCGCTGAAGGGCACCGACGTCGGCGTCTTCTCCGGCGTGTCCAGCCAGGGCTACGGAGCCGGCGTGGTCGCGCCGGAGCTGGAGGGCTTCGCGAGCACGGGTACGGCGGCCAGCGTGGCCTCGGGCCGCGTGTCGTACGTGTTCGGCTTCGAGGGCCCCGCGGTCACGGTGGACACGGCGTGTTCTTCGTCCCTGGTGGCGATGCACCTGGCCGCGCAGGCGCTGCGCCAGGGCGAGTGCTCCATGGCACTGGCGGGCGGTGCGACCGTGATGGCGACACCCGTCTCCTTCGTGGAGTTCTCACGGCAGCGGGGACTGGCCGGGGACGGCCGGTGCAAGGCGTTCGCGGACGGCGCGGACGGCACGGGTTGGGCCGAAGGCGTGGGCCTCGTCGTGCTGGAGCGGCTGTCGGTGGCGCGTGAGCGCGGACACCAGGTGCTGGCGGTCCTGCGCGGCAGTGCGGTCAACCAGGACGGCGCGTCGAACGGTCTCACGGCGCCGAACGGTCCCTCGCAGCAGCGGGTGATCCGCAAGGCCCTTGCCAGCGCCGGACTTTCCCCGTCCGACGTGGACGTGGTGGAGGGGCACGGTACGGGCACCGCCCTGGGCGACCCGATCGAGGCGCAGGCACTGCTGGCGACGTACGGCAAGGGCCGGGACGCGGAACAGCCGCTGTGGCTGGGCTCGCTGAAGTCGAACATCGGTCACACGCAGGCGGCTGCCGGTGTGGCCAGCGTGATCAAGATGGTGCAGGCGCTGCGCCACGGCGTCATGCCCCCGACCCTGCACGTGGATGCGCCCACGCGCCAGGTGGACTGGTCCGAGGGCGCCGTCGAGCTGCTGACGGAGGCGCGGGAGTGGCCGCAGAACGGTCATCCGCGCCGGGCCGGTGTCTCCTCGTTCGGCATCAGCGGAACGAATGCGCACCTGATCCTGGAGGAGGCGCCCGCCGAAGTGGCGCAGCCCGTCTCGGAAGAGGCGCAGCAGCCGCTGATGTCCGCCGGTGTGGTGCCGCTGGTGGTCTCGGCGCGGAGCGCCGGTTCGCTCGCGGGGCAGGCCGAGCGGCTCGCGGCGTTCGTCGAGAGCACCGAGGGGGTGTCGCCGGCGGACGTGGCCGCGGCGCTGGTGTCGGACCGTGCGGTCTTCGGCGAGCGTGCGGTCGTGGTGGCCGGCTCGGCTGACGAGGCGCTGGCCGGGCTCCAGGCGCTGGCGCGGGGCGAGAGCACGGCCGGTGTCGTGATCGGCAGTGCCGGTTCCGCCGCCCCGGGCAAGGTCGTGTGGGTCTTCCCGGGCCAGGGCTCGCAGTGGGCGGGCATGGGGCGTGAACTCCTCGACTCCTCGCCGGTGTTCGCGGCGCGGATCGCGGAGTGCGCGGCTGCCCTCGAGCCGTGGATCGACTGGTCCCTGATCGAGGTGCTGCGCGGCGAAGGCGACCCCGAGCTCATCGAGCGGGTCGACGTGCTCCAGCCGGCCAGTTTCGCCGTGATGGTCGGTCTGGCGGCGGTGTGGGCTTCGGTCGGGGTCAAGCCCGATGCGGTGCTCGGCCACTCGCAGGGCGAGATCGCCGCCGCGTGTGTGGCGGGCGCGCTCTCGCTCGAAGACGCCGCACGCGTGGTGACGCTGCGCAGCCAGGCCATCGCCAAGGAGCTGGCGGGCCGCGGCGGTATGGCCTCGGTCGCGCTGAGCGCGGACGCGGCGGTTGCGTGGCTGGAGCCGTGGGCGGACCGTATCGAGGTCGCGGCGGTCAACGGCCCGACCTCCGTGGTCATCGCCGGCGACGCCGAGGCCCTGGACGAGGCGCTCGAAACGCTGTCCGGCGAAGGCGTCCGGGCACGCCGGATCGCGGTGGACTACGCCTCGCACACCCGGCACGTGGAAGCGATCCGCGACACGCTCGCCGAAACCCTGGCCGGCGTCACCGCGCAGGCCCCGACCGTGCCGTTCTACTCCACGGTGACCGGTACGTGGGTGGCGGAAGCCGAAGTCCTGGACGGCGACTACTGGTACCGGAACCTGCGCGGCCAGGTGGGCTTCGGCCCGGCCGTGGCCGACCTGCTCGCCCAGGGCCACGGGGTGTTCGTCGAGGTCAGCGCCCACCCGGTGCTGGTCCAGCCGATCACCGAAACCGTCGACCACGCCGACACCAACGTGGTGGTGACCGGCTCGCTGCGCCGCGAGGACGGCGGCCTGCGACGGCTGCTGGCCTCGATGGCCGAGCTGTTCGTACGCGGCGTGCCCGTGGACTGGAGCAGTCTTCTGCCCACCGGGACCGGGTCCGCACGACCGGCCCTGCCGACCTACGCCTTCGACCACCAGCACTACTGGATCCAGTCGACCGAGTCGGCCACCGACGCGGCGTCGCTGGGACTCGCCGGGGTCGATCACCCGCTGCTGGGCGCGGTGATGCACCTGCCGCAGTCCGACGGCCTGGTCTTCAGCTCGCGGCTGTCGCTGAAGTCGCACGCCTGGCTGGCCGATCACGCCGTCGACGGTGTGGTCATCGTCCCCGGTACCGGGCTCGTGGAGCTGGCCGTCCGGGCCGGCGACGAGGCCGGATGTGTGGTGCTGGAAGAGCTCGTGATCGAGGCGCCGCTGGTGGTGCCCGAGCACGGCGGAGTCCGCGTCCAGGTCGCCGTCGGCGGCCCGGGTGAGACCGGCTCGCGGACCGTGGAGGTCTACTCCCAGCGCGAGGACGCCGTCGGTGAGGGCGTGTGGACGCGGCACGCCACCGGCATGCTGTCCGCCACGGTCCAGCCGGGTGGCGGCGGCACCGGGTTCGACTTCGCCACCTGGCCGCCGGTCGGCGCGCAGCCGGTGGACATCAACGGCGGCTACGACCTGATCGCCCAGGTGGGGTACGGGTACGGCCCGACGTTCCAGGCCGTACGGGCGGTGTGGCGGCGCGGCGAGGAACTCTTCGCCGAGGTCGCCCTCCCCGAGGACCAGCGCAAGGACGCCGGCAGGTTCGGCATCCACCCCGCGCTGCTCGACGCGGCCCTGCACTCGCCGCTGCTCAACGCCGCGGCGGAGCCCACGTCGGCTGACGGCGACGCCGCACGAGAGACCGGCGAGCAGGAACTGCGTCTGCCGTTCGCGTGGAACGGGTTGGCCTTGCACGCGGCCGGTGCCTCCGTGCTGCGCGTGCGCCTCGCACAGCCCGAGCGCGACGCACTGTCGCTGGAGGCGGCGGACGAGGCCGGCCGCCTGGTGGTGACGATGGACTCGCTGGTGTCCCGCGCGGTGTCCGCCGAGCAGTTGGAGAACGCGGCGGGCACGGCGCGCACCGACTCGCTGTTCCGCGTGGAGTGGACCGAACTGCCCCACGCCCAGGGAGCGGACCCTTCGCCGTCGTGGCTGCCGGTCGACACCGCGGAACAGGTGGCGACCCTGGCCTACGACGTGCTGTCGGGGGCGGACACCGCCCCGGCGCTGGCCGTCCTGGAAGCCGTCACCGGCGGGACCGGGGGTGCCGAGGGCGAGGACGCGGTGCTGGACCTGGCCACCCGGGTACTGGACGTGATGCAGTGCTGGCTGGGCGGAGCCGGTCTGGAGGAGTCGCGGCTGCTGGTCGTGACCCGTGGCGCGGTCCCCGCCGGCGACGGCGCGGTGACCGACCCGGCCGGGTCGGCGGTGTGGGGTCTGGTGCGTGCCGCCCAGGCCGAGAACCCCGACCGGATCATCCTGGTGGACACCGACCCCGCTGCCGATGAGGGCGCGGAGCCGGTACTGGGTGCGGTACTGGCCTGCGGTGAGCCGCAGCTCGCGGTGCGCGAAGGAACCCTCTTCGTGCCCCGGCTCGCCCGGACCACCGGTCACGCCGCAGACGCTCCCGCCGTCTTCGGGCCGGAGGGAACCGTCCTGGTCTCCGGCGCCGGGTCCTTGGGCGGCCTGGTGGCCCGTCACCTGGTCTCCCAGCACGGCGTACGGCATCTGATGCTGGCCAGCCGTCGCGGCCCGCAGGCCGAAGGCGTGCAGGAGCTGGTCGCCGAGCTGACCGAACAGGGTGCCGCCGTCTCGGTGGTGGCCTGCGACATGTCCGACCGTGACCAGGTCGAGGCCCTTCTGGCCTCGGTGCCGGCCGAGCACCGCCTGACCGGTGTCGTGCACACCGCAGGCGTGACGGACGACGGGGTGATCGGAACGCTGACCCCGGAGCGCCTGGCGAGGGTCTTCGCGCCGAAGGTGGACGCGGTGCGGCACCTGGACGAGCTGACCCGGGGCCTGGACCTCGACGCGTTCATCGTCTACTCCTCCGTCTCGGCCGTCTTCATGGGCGCGGGCAGCGGCAGCTACGCCGCGGCGAACGCCTACCTGGACGGGCTGATCGCCGGCCGCCGGGCGGCGGGCCTGCCCGGGCTGTCGCTGGCCTGGGGCCTGTGGGACCAGACCTCCGGCATGGCCGCGGACACCGACGACATCGTCAAGGCGCGCCTGAACCGGCGTGGCGGTCTGCAGGCCATGTCGCCGGCGGAGGGCATGGAACTGTTCGACGCCGCCGTCGGCTCCGGTCAGGCTCTGCTGGTCCCGGCCAAGCTGGACCTGCGCGGGGTCCGGGCCGGCTCGGCGGCCGGGGGCGGTGTACCGCACATGTTGCGCAGCCTGGTCCGGGCGGGCCGGCAGCAGGCCCACGCGGCGGACATCGCCGACGAGGGCCGCAAGCTGTACGACCGGCTGGCCACCCTGACCGCCGCCGAGCAGAAGAAGGTCCTGCTCGACCTGGTGCGCGCCCAGGTGGCCGCTGTTCTCGGCTACAGCGCGACGTACCACTTCGAAGCGGACCAGGGGCTCTTCGAGATCGGCTTCGACTCCCTCACCGCCATCGAGCTTCGCAACCGGCTCCGCAACATCACCGAAACGAAGCTCTCCCCGAACCTCGTCTTCGACTATCCGACGCCGGGAATGCTCGCCGCGTACCTGCACGAGCTGACGTGCGGCGAACAGGCCGCGAATCCAGTAGCGATCTCCGTCTGAAAGAGGGTGATGATATGTTCGACGTGGACAAATATCTGCAGCGGATCGGCTGCGGCGGAGAAACCGGTGCGGACCTCGCGACGCTGCGAAAGCTGCACAAGAATCACCTCATGGCGATTCCGTACAACGGCGTCACCGAGGAATACCGCGACGGAGTGAACCTCGTCGACATCGACGAGGACGCCACGTTCGAGACGACGATCCTCAACGGGCAGGGCGGCACGTGTTTCCAGCTGAACCGCCTCTTCTTCCGACTCCTCCGTGAGCTGGGCTACGACGTCACGCTGATGGCGGCGAGGACCGCCGAAGGCCAGGACGCCTTCGGGCTCGACGTCGAGCACATGTTCAGCCGCGTCGCCCTGGACGGCGACGAATGGCTGGTGGACGTCGGTTACCCCGGTCCCTCCTTCATCGAGCCGTTGCAGATCTCCGACGCGGTGCAGACCCAGTACGGGTGCCAGTACCGGCTGGTCGAGAGCGGATCCGAGATCGCTCTGCAGCGCCGTGGAGCGGTCACCCGGTGGAGTGTCGTCTACACCTTCACGACGGAATCCCGGCAGTGGACCGACTGGAAGGAAATGGAGGACCTCCTCCGCGACATTCTTTCGCAGCCGCGGTCGAACGACGGCCAGGAAATCCTGTGCGGCCGGAGTTTCGAGAACGGCCAGGCCGTATTGAAGGGGCGACGGTACCTGACGGTCCGTGACGGCCGTGAACAGGCCCGCACCATCACGGACGACGACGAGCACCGGATGTTGATCGCCGGCGTCCTGTCCGGTGAGCTCGGCTGAATTCGCACCATCCATCACCCGTACGGCAATTCATCGCGGGTGAACATGAACGAGTTTGAATCAGAAGGGGAATGTGATGACGAACGACACCGCTGACGTGGTTGTGATCGGTGGAGGACCGGCCGGCGCGGTCAGCGCCCTGGTGCTCGCCAAGCAGGGGCACTCCGTGGTGCTGCTGGAGCGGGACGAGTTCCCCCGGTTCCACATAGGCGAGTCCCTGCTCCCCTACATGATGGGCCTGTTCGACCAGATCGGTCTGCGCGAGACGGTCGAGGCCCAGGGCTACGTCCCCAAGTTCGGCGGCGAGTTCATCGACCCGACCGAGAAGAAGTTCTTCGAGGGCGTCTTCCGTGCGGACTTCACCAAGCAGGGTGAAGGCCGCTTCCCCCGCGCGTTCCAGGTCGAGCGCGCCCGGTTCGACAAGATGCTCACCGAGCAGGCCGCCGAGGCCGGGGCGAAGGTCCTCTTCGGCGCGAACGTGAACGAGCTGCTCATGGAGGGCGACCGCATGGTCGGCGTCCGCTACGAGCGCGAGGGCGAGACCCACGAGGTGCGTTCGACCTACGTGATCGACGCGAGCGGTCGGGCCGGCCGGATCGCCAACCGCTTCGGTCTGCGCAAGACGCTCGAGAAGCTCCGCATGGTGGCCGTGTTCCGCCACTACGACGGACTCGACGAGAGCAACAACCCCGGTGTCGAGGGCGACATCCAGGTCGGCGCCCACGACGACGGCTGGGTCTGGGCGATCCCGCTGTCCACCGACAGCATCAGCGTGGGCACGGTCATGCCGCGCGACGCACTGCGCGCGTCGACGCCGGAGAAGGCGTTCGAGGACCACGTGGCCAGGATTCCACGGATCACCGCGCGCCTGACCGGAACCCGTCCCACCACGGACCTCAAGGTCGAGACCGACTACTGCTACCACTCGGACACCGTCACCGGGCCGGGCTGGGTCATGGTCGGAGACGCCGGCTGCTTCGGCGACCCGATGTTCTCCGGTGGTGTGCTGGTGGCGACGACCACCGCCGTCCGTGCCGCCGAGACGATCGGCGCAGCGCTGAAGGACCCGGCGCAGGAGGACCACCTGATCGACAAGTACGCGAGCTTCTTCAAGACCGGGTACGACACCTACATCCGGCTCATCCACGCCTACTACGACGGCGAGCTGGTGGCCATGGCCGCCGACGCCGCGCGCTCCACGGACCGGGACACCCTGGAGAGGTACCTCGTCCGGCTGATCGGCGGCGACTTCTGGAGCGAGCACAACTCGGTCGCCCAGGAGATGCGCAAGCGCACCGAGTGGGACACGTTCGAGCCGTTCCGGCGGGTCTTCGGCTGCCCGGTGTACCCCGAGCTGGACGAGGCCGACCGCAAGGAGCGGGCCGAGGCGCGCGTCCGCAGGGCCACGGCGGGTCGGTAGGGACGTCATGGCTTCCATTCCTCTGCGCCTCAGAGATCATTCGTACGATGTCCTCATCGGCCCCGGGGTGCGTACGTCGCTTGCCGAGGTCATCCGACGGCTGGGCGCCGGACGGGCCGTCGTCGTGTCGGCCCGCCCGGAGGAATGGGTGCCGGACACCGGTGTGGAGACCCTGCTGCTGCCGGCCCGGGACGGCGAGCAGGACAAGACCCTCGCCACGGTGGAGGCGCTGTGCGGTGAGTTCGTGCGGTTCGGGCTCACCCGGTCCGACGTCGTCGTCTCCTGCGGCGGCGGCACGACCACCGACGTGGTCGGGCTGGCGGCAGCGCTCTACCACCGGGGCGTGCCCGTGATCCACCTGCCCACCACGCTGCTCGCCCAGGTGGACGCCAGCGTCGGCGGCAAGACGGCGGTGAACCTGCCGGCCGGCAAGAACCTGGTCGGCGCGTACTGGCAGCCCAGCGCGGTGCTGTGCGACACGGACTACCTGTCGACCCTGCCGCGGCGGGAGCTGCTCAACGGTCTCGGTGAGATCGCCCGCTGCCACTTCATCGGCGCGGCCGACCTGCGCGGGCTGTCGCTGGAGGAGCAGATCACCGCCAGCGTGAGCCTCAAGGCCCGCATCGTGGAGACCGACGAGCGGGACACCGGACTACGGCACACGCTCAACTACGGCCACACGCTGGGCCATGCGCTGGAGAAGGCGACCGACTTCGCGCTGCGCCACGGCGAGGGGGTGGCCATCGGAACGGTCTTCGCGGGGCGGCTCGCCGGCGCCCTGGGCCGTATCGACCAGGCGCGGGTGGAGGAGCACCAGGACGTCGTCCGGTACTACGGTCTCCCCACCGCCCTGCCCGTCGAGGCCGAGCCCGCGGCCCTGATGGATCTGATGCGCCACGACAAGAAGGCGATGAACGGACTCTCGTTCGTCCTGGACGGCCCGAACGGCGCGGAACTGGTGAGCGACGTACCGCACGAGGTGGTCGCGCGCGTCCTGGACCGGATGCCCCGAGCACGCCTGGCCGACCTCGTCGGCGACGCCGCGCCCGGAGCCTCCACGACCGATGCGGCTCAGAAATGACACGTGCAACTCAGTGGCCGGCCGATCTCGACGGATCGGCCGGCACCGCCCGGCCGGCGGACGGCCTGCTGTTCGACAAGCTGGAGGCGGCGCTCGCCAGACCGGCCGCGCAGCAGCCGGTCTGGGGAGACCCGGAACGGGCGAGGGAGGCGGTGGCCCGGCTGAGCCGCGCCGAGCCGATCGTGACGCCGGCCGAGACGGCACGGCTGCGCAGCCGACTTGCCGCGGTCGCGCGCGGCGAGGCGTTCCTGCTCCAGGGCGGTGACTGCGCCGAGACCTTCGCCGCGAACACCGAAGCCCATGTGCGCGCCAATCTGTGGACGCTCGTGGACATGGCCGCAGTGCTCGCCCGCCGTACGGGACTGCCCGTCGTCAAGGTCGCCCGCATGGCGGGCCAGTACGCCAAGCCCCGGTCCCAGGCCGTCGACGCCCTCGGGCTGCCCGTCTACCGCGGCGACATGGTCAACTCCGTCGAGCCCACGCTCACGGCCCGGACGCCCGATCCCTACCGGATGCTGCGGGCCCACGCCGAGGCCGCACGCGCGATGGCCCTGGTGCGCACGTTCGGCGACGGCGAAGGCCACGGCGGCAGCGACATCTACGTCAGTCACGAGGCACTCCTGCTGGACTACGAGCGGTCCTTGCTGCGGGTGGACACCAGCGGGCCCGAGCCCCGGCTGGCCAGCGGGCTGGGGCACTTCCTGTGGATCGGCGAACGCACCCGCCAGCTCGACGGCGCGCACATCGCCTTCGCGGAACTGCTGTCCAACCCGATCGGCCTCAAGATCGGTCCGGGCACCAGCCCGGAGACGGCCGCCGCATACGTGCGGCGACTCGACCCGCACCGTGAACCCGGACGGCTGACGCTGGTCAGCCGCATGGGGCACCGGCAGGTCCGTGACGTCCTGCCGGCGATCGTCGCGGCGGTCACCGACTCAGGCCACCAGGTGGTCTGGCAGTGCGATCCGATGCACGGCAACACGTACACGTCGGCGAACGGATACAAGACACGCGATCTCCGGCACATCACCGACGAGATGGCCGGTTTCTTCGAAGTCCACCGGCGGCTGGGCACCCACCCCGGCGGAATTCACATCGAAGCGACGGGCGACGACGTCACGGAATGCCTCGGCGGCGCCTCCGGAACAACGGAAGCCGACCTGCCCGCCCGCTACCACACGGCCTGTGATCCCCGCCTGAACGCCGAGCAGTCGATGGAACTCGCATTCTCCGTCCCGGAGATGACGGCGGCCGCCGTCACCGAATTCGAAGCGGTGCTGCGATGACCGGCGGCACTCCCGGTACGCCGGCCATCAAAGGCACCACCCGGCTGTACGCCGTACTGGGGGATCCCATCGCCCAGGTCCAGGCGCCCGGGCTGATGAATCCCCTCTTCGCGCGCCTGCGGAAGGACGCGGTGCTCGTTCCGGTGCACGCCCGGCCGGAGCACCTCGAGCAGATCGTGCGCGGTCTGCAGCGCGTGGAGAACCTCGACGGCATGTTCGTCACGGTGCCCCACAAGGTCGCCGTCCGCCGCCTGGCCGACCGCTGCGGCCCGACCGTGGACATCGTCGGAAGCGCGAACGTGCTGCGACGGGAGGCCGACGGCAGCTGGCTCGCGGAGAACTTCGACGGCTCGGGCTTCGTGGCCGGTCTCGTCGGGGCCGGGCACGACCCCCACGGCCGGCGGGTGGCGCTGGTCGGCGCGGGTGGTGCGGGCAGCGCCGTCGCAGCGGCGCTGCTGACGGCCGGTGTCGACCGGCTGTCCCTGTACGACACGGACACCGCGAAGCTCGGCGCGCTCGTCACCCGCCTCGGCGCGTACTGGCCGGGCCGGGTACGCGCCTTGACCGGACCGCAGCTGCGCGACACCGGCATCGACATCGCGGTGAACGCCACGCCGCTCGGCATGCGTGCGGACGATCCGCTTCCGTTCCCCCTGGACACCTTGCCGCCGGGCTGCGTGGTGGCCGACATCGTCATGAAACCCCGTGAGACGCGGCTCCTGCGTGAAGCAGCCGCACTGGGTCACGGAGTCCACCACGGTATTCACATGCTCGAGGGGCAACTGAATTCCTATCGAATCTTCTTCGATTTGCACTGAACTCACGCCACGACTACCGAATCTAGGGATGCGGTGTCGCAGACGGAGCTCTATTTTGGACTTGTAATTCAGCCTATTTCTGACTGCACATGACGCTGCACGGGGCGGAGTGTGCGCCTCTTCCGCGATCTCGACGGCGACTGCTCGTGTGCGCGCGTCTTCTTCCGTAGCAGCACAGTGCCCCGCCCACTTCGCACCTCGCGTCGAGTCAGATCCATTCCTTGGAGAAACATGAACGTGCGACAGGCGCCGGAATTCCCCCAGTGGCCGCAGTATGACGAGAACGAGCGCGAAGGGCTCATCCGCGCCCTCGAGCAGGGCCAGTGGTGGCGGATGGGCGGAAGCGAAGTCGACTCCTTCGAGCAGGAGTTCGCCGAGCACCACGGCGGCGCCCACGCCCTCGCGGTCACGAACGGAACCCACGCCCTCGAACTCGCCCTGCAGGTCATGGGCGTCGGTCCGGGCACCGAGGTCATCGTCCCGGCCTTCACCTTCATCTCGTCCTCCCAGGCGGCGCAGCGCCTCGGCGCCGTCGCCGTCCCGGTGGACGTCGACGAGAACACCTACTCCATCGACGTGGCGGCGGCCGCCGCCGCCGTGACCTCGCGGACCCGGGCGATCATGCCGGTGCACATGGCCGGCTACCTGGCGGACATGGACGCACTCGGCAAGCTCTCCGCCGACACCGGCGTCCCGCTGCTCCAGGACGCCGCGCACGCCCACGGCGCCCGCTGGCAGGGCAAGCGGGTCGGAGAGCTCGGCTCGATCGCCGCGTTCAGCTTCCAGAACGGCAAGCTGATGACCGCCGGCGAGGGCGGCGCCGTACTGTTCCCGGACTCGGAGCTGTACGAGACCGCGTTCCTGCGGCACAGCTGCGGACGGCCCCGCACCGACCGCCGGTACCTCCACTCGATCGCCGGGTCCAACCTGCGGCTCAACGAGTTCTCCGCCTCCGTGCTGCGCGCGCAGCTGCGCCGCCTGGACGGGCAGATCGCCACCCGTCACGAGCGCTGGGGCGTGCTGTCCAAGCTGCTCGAGTCGATCGACGGCGTGGTCCCGCAGCGGGGCGACGAGCGCACCGACGTCCCCTCGCACTACATGGCGATGTTCCGGGTGCCCGGCATCAGCGAGGAGAACCGCAACGCTCTCGTCGACCGGCTCGTGGAGGCCGGCGTGCCGGCGTTCGCCGGTTTCCGCGCGATCTACCGCACCGACGCCTTCTGGGAGATCGGCGCGCCCGACGCGACCCCGGACGAGCTCGCCGAGCGCTGCCCCAACTCCGAGGCCATCAGCCAGGACTGCATCTGGCTGCACCACCGCACGCTGCTCGCCTCCGAAGAGGACATGCACCGTACGGCCGCGATCATCGCCGACGCTGTGGGCGCCGTATGAGCGTCAGGGTGGCCATCGTCGGGCTCGGCTGGGCGGGGCGTGAGCTGTGGCTCCCCCTGCTGAGCGAGCACGGCGACTTCGAGGTGGTGGCCGTCGCCGACACCGAACCGGCGGCGCGTGAGGCGTTCGGCGTGGTGCCGGGCATACCCGTCCACGCGACGGTGGACACGCTCACCGCCCGGTCGGTCGACCTCGCCGTGGTCGCCGTCCCCAACTTCATGCATGCCGAGGTGGCCGCGGCGCTGCTCGGCAAGGGCATCTCCGTCTTCCTCGAGAAGCCGGTGTGCCTGACCTCCGCCGAGGCCGACATGCTGGCAGCCGCCGAACGCAGCGGCGGTGCCATGCTGCTGGCCGGCAGCGCGGCCCCCTACCGCAGCGATGTGGGCGCCCTGGCGAGCCTGGTGCCCGACCTGGGCCACATCCGCCACGTCGACCTGTCGTGGGTCCGGGCGCGCGGGATCCCCAAGGCCGGCGGCTGGTTCACCCAGCGCAGCAAGGCCGGCGGCGGTGTGCTGTTCGACCTCGGATGGCACCTGCTCGACACGCTCGCCTCCCTGCTCGGTCCGGCCCGCTTCGCGGAGGTCGTCGGCGTGACGGCGAACGACTTCGTCAACGCCGGTTCCTGGAGCGCGGCATGGCGGCACGACCGGCCCGTCGCCGACACCGCCGGGGACGTCGAGGACACCGCCCGGGGCTTCTTCGTCCGCGACGACGGCGTCTCCGTCGCCCTGCACACCAGCTGGGCGTCGCACGAGGCGCGGGACGTGTCCCGGATCCAGGTGGTGGGCAGCGAGGGAACCGCCGAGCTGAGGTGCACCTTCGGCTTCAGCCCCAACCGCCAGCCCCGGCCGGTGCTGACGCTGACCCGCGAAGGCACCACCACCTCGGTTCCGGTGCCGGACGAGCCGATCGGCAACGAGTACCGGCGGCAACTGTGCCGCCTCGCCGGATTCCTGGGGGATCCGGGCAACCGCGGCAAGGCCATCGGCGAGGCCCGTACGACGGTCCGCGTCATCGAGGACTTCTACGCCTCGGCCCGCTCCGTCCGCCCCCGCAATGCCGTGCCCGCCTATCGGTAGGCGGCGCGGAAGACCAGCGGAAGACCAGTGGAACCACGGTTCCAGGAGAACGAGCAGACGTACGGGACGGCATGACGTGACAATTTCAATGGCAGGGACATCGGCGACGGCGACGCAGACGCGCTCGTCGGTCAGGCGCGGCGTGATCTTCGACCTGGACGGGGTCATCGTCGACAGCTTCGCGGTGATGGAGGAAGCTTTCGCCATCGCGTACAAGGAGGTCGTCGGAGAGGGACAGGCACCGTTCGAGGAGTACCGGCGCCACCAGGGGCGCTACTTCCCGGACATCATGCGGATCATGGGCCTCCCGCTGGAGATGGAGGAGCCCTTCGTCCGCGAGAGCTACCGGCTCGCGCACCAGGTGCCCGTCTTCGAGGGCATCGCCGAGCTGCTGGCCAGCCTGCGGTCGCGCCGGTACAAGCTCGCGGTGGCCACCGGCAAGAGCGGGCCGCGGGCGCGGTCACTGCTCGAACAGCTGGGCCTGCTGCACTACTTCGACCACGTGATCGGCTCGGACGAGGTCGCCCACCCGAAGCCCGCCCCGGACATCGTGGTGCGCGCTCTCGAGCTGCTGGAGCTGCCGGCCGAGGAGGCGATCATGATCGGCGACGCACCGACCGACATCGCCAGCGCCCACGGCGCCGGCGTGGCCTCGGTCGCCGCGCTGTGGGCCGATGTGGACGACAAGGACGCACTGCTGGGCGCTCTGCCGGGCGCCGTCCTGTACCGCCCGGACGAACTACTGGCGCTGTGCCCGTCCGTGCCCCGCGGCTGAAGGCCGTCCAAGGGCATGGAGAAGGCACATCACCTCGGTGTCGACATCGGGGGCACCAAGGTCGCCTTCCGGGTGGAGGCCGGCGCGGAGTGCGTCGACGAGTCCGCCTTCCGGTGGGGCCCGCGGCACAGCGCTGACCAGGACCTCGCCCAACTCGCCCACCACGTGGAGCAACTACGGGCGAGACTCGGCGTACCGCTCCGCGCGGTGGGCGTCGCGATGCCCGGCACGGTCGATCCGGCCGGCCGGGTCACCGCCTGGCCCAGCCGGCCGGAGTGGAACGGGCTCGACCTGGACGCCTCGCTGCGCGCGCTGTTCCCCGGAGCGGCCGTCGCCTGGGCGGACGACGGCGACCTCGGCGCGCTCGCAGAGGCGCGGGCGTCGGGCTGCGACGACCTGCTCTACCTCGGGGTGGGCACCGGCATCGGCGGCGGTCTCGTCCTGCAAGGGGCGCTGTGCCCCGGGCTCGGCCGGGGCTCCTTCGAGATCGGGCACGTGATCGTCGCGATGGGCGGTGCGCAGTGCGTCTGCGGCCGCCGGGGATGCCTCCAGGCGATCGCCTCGGGACCGGCCACCCTGGTCCGCGCGGCCGTTCTGCGGGGAGCGCCCGCCCCCTTCGAGGAACTCCGGCGGGCGCTGCGCGAAGGGGCGCCGTGGGCGGTCACCGCGGTCGAGGAGACCTCCCGGGCCCTGGCCGCCGCGGTGGCGGGCGTCCAGGAACTGGTCCATCCCCGACTCGCCCTGATCGGCGGCGGCTTCGCGGCCGGTCTCCCCGAGCTCGTCGGGCTGGTGTCGGGCCACCTCGCCGAGCTGGCCCGCCCGGGCCAACCCCCGCTGCCGGTGGAGCCGGCAGCGTTGGGGGGCCTGTCCTCGTTGCGCGGCGCGGTCGCGCTCGCCCGGCTGGCCGCGCCCTGACCGCGTACGACCCGTCAGCCGGCCCGGTGCGGTGCACCGGCCGGCACCGCGGCACGCAGCTGGTCCCGCAGGTCGTCGACCAGTGCTCCGGTGTCGTCCGGGCCGTTCGCGGCACCGAAGACGTGGTGGTCCGGACGGACGAGCAGCGAAGTCGCCCCGAACCGCGCCAGATACGGCCCGTAGACCTCGTCCGTGTCCACCACGCCGGCCACGCCGGCCACCGCCGGGCCGTGCTCGTCGGACGCCTGTCCGGGCGGCAGCAGCCGCACCACGTGGGCCCCGAGGCCGGCGAGGAAGGACAGCCGCTCCTCACCGAGCACGGTGTGCGGGTCATCGGTGGTCAGCAGGACGAAACCACGCCCGACGACATCGTCGAACAGGCCCACGGAGCCCTGACGCGCCACGCGGCCCTGCGGTACGACGGCGCCCGCGGGCGCCTCGGCCGCCTCCGCTCCCGGCCGCCGGTGCAGCAGCCCGCCCGAGAGCGCCTTCGCCGGCTCCGGCCGCCCCGCCGGCTTGCCGCGCCGGTTGGCGAGCACCGTGGCGTCCCGCTCGGCGGCGGCCGCCGGGTCCGTCACGCAGATCACCCGGCCCAGCTGGACCGACGCCAGGATCGCTTCCTTGGCCTGCGCCCGGCGCTCCTGTGTGTAGCTGTCCAGTACGGACTCGTCCGCGAGGCCGCGGAGCGTCAGGTCCAGCTTCCACGCCAGGTTGACGACGTCCCGGATGCCGGAGCACATGCCCTGCCCGGCGAAGGGCGGCATGAGATGGGCCGCGTCACCGGCCAGCAGGACACGGCCCACGCGCCACTGGTCGGCCCAACGGGCCTGGAAGATGTACGTGGTGCTGCGCAACAGGGTGGCCGTGTCCGGGGTGACGCCGAACGGCGCCAGCAGCCGCCAGGCCGTCTCGTCCCGGTTGAGCTCGGCGGTGCTCTCGCCGGGCAGGCGCATGAACTCCCAGCGCCGGCGCCCGGGGCCGCTGGCCACCACGGTCGTGGGCCGGGCCGGGTCACAGATCTGCACGTTGGTCGGGGTGAACTCGCGCGGCTGGCGCAGTTCGACGTCGCAGAGCAGCCACTCGTAGGAGAACCCGAGGTCCGTCACGGAGACGTCGAGGTGGTCGCGTACGAAGCTGTTGGCTCCGTCGCACCCCACCACCCACCGCGCGGAGAGGACGCGCGTCGCGTCGTCGTCGGTGGTTGCCGTCACCTCGACGTGCTCCCCGCCGTCGGCGATCTTCACGACCTCGTGCCCGCGCAGCACCGTGATGCCGGGAAGTGCCGCCGCCCTGGCGGCGATCAGCTCCTCCAGGGCCGGCTGGTGCATCGTGTTGGCGTCCGGCCAGCCGTACGGACCCGTCGTGGTGAACTCGATGTCCAGCAGCGCCGCGCCGGAGGGGGTCTGCCACTGGTAGCCGTTGGCCGGCTCGGTGACCCGGCCCAGATCCGGGCCGATCCCGGTGGCCGCGAGGAGCCGCGCGGTCTCCCCGTCGAAGCTGGTCGCCCGGGGGAGCCGGTACGGCCGGGCGCGGCGCTCGAGCACCGTCACCCGCCAGCCGCGCTGGGCGAGCAGCACCGAGAGCGTGGCACCGATCGGCCCGTTGCCCACGATGACGACGTCCGTGTCCGTCGGATTCGCGTACGTGTCGTGCGTTCGCATGGTTGGCATCGTGCCCCTACTCGCATGCTGTGGGCAGATCAGCGCGCACTTCGAAAAACGGCGTCAAGGAAGACTTCACAGGTCCGCGCTGTTTGAAGGGCTGAATTCCGCCACGCCGGAAAATTGCCAGAATGGTAATCAGGCCGTTCGAGGCGTGTCAAGGAGCAGGAAACGCCATCAGGTCGAGGGATGTGCAGGCGGAGATTTCTGCGCTAACCGGGCCCGCCCGACTCATTCCACCAGGGAGATGGCCCGGCCCGGACAGACGTAGGAAGCCTCACGGGCCTTCTGAGTCAGGAGTTCGCCCTCAGGCTCGGAAATGAGCACGACGACCGTGCCGTCATCCTCGCTCTGGTCGAACAGTTCCGGTTCGGTGAACATGCACTGACCTGCGCCGATGCACTTGTCGACGTCCGCGATGATCTTCATGGTGATTACCTCCTGCGGGTTCGAGAAACCACAGACTGACACATGCCCGGGTGTCTTCGAAGCGGAGCGCGTCATTTCCTGGACGAGCTATCAGATCGAGGGATGTCCGGCCGGCCCCGTCTGTCCTACCCTCCAGAAAGAAGATACAAGTCTCGGGATCGCACGGTTCCCACCGTCGATCGTTGGTCGGTCCGCGGTGGGGCAGCAGCGTGCCAAGGGTGATTCCTGAAAGGAATTTATTGCCGTGCCTCAGCCAGCGGAGCAATTCGAAAAATGGGTCCGCCGCTCTCATCCGGCGCCGGGCAGTGAAGTCCGCCTCGTATGCCTGCCGCACGCAGGAGGATCGGCGAGCTTCTACTTCCCGGTGTCCAAGGCGCTCGCGCCCGCGGTGGAGGTGCTGGCGATCCAGTACCCGGGGCGGCAGGACCGCCGCCACGAGCCGAACATCCCCAGCATCCCCGACCTGGCGGACCAGATCTTCGCGGCCGTGCGCCACCTCGACGATCTGCCCATGGCGCTGTTCGGGCACAGCATGGGCGCCGTTCTCGGCTACGAGCTCGCACTGCGCCTCCAGGACGTCGGCCTCCCCTCGCCCGTGCGGTTCTTCGCGTCCGGCCGGCGGGCCCCCTCCCGCTACCGCGACGACGTGGTCCACCTCGGGTCGGACGCACAGATGGTGGCCGAGCTCCGCAAGTTGAGCGGAACCGACGCGGCCATGCTGGACGACCCGGAACTGCTGGAAATGATCATGCCGGCCATCCGCAGCGACTACCGTGCCGTCGAGACGTACCGGTACGCACCCGGCCGGAAGCTGGACTGCCCGGTGACGGTGCTCACCGGAGACAACGACCCCCGCGTCTCGATCGACGAAGCGGCGTCCTGGGAAGCGCACACCACCGGTCCGACGGACCTCCACGTGTTCCCCGGAGGCCACTTCTTCCTCGCCGATCAGAGCGAGGCCGTGACCGGACTGGTGGCGGAGAAGCTGGTCCGCCGGAGCGTCCTGACGCCCGGCCGGTCCGACTGAGGTGAGGTGAGCCGGCCGGCGCCGCAACCACCCGCCACCGTCTGAGGACCTGTCGTCGCCCCCGAGCGGAGGGCTTGACTGGCACTCGCCGAGTGCCAGGAGGAGAGAAGCATGACTTCCAGTTCGCCGCAGCACGCGGCCTTCGTCCCCTCGCGGACAGCCGTGTGCGCGAAGCAGGCGGAGAGGTCCCTCCTGGCACCCGTCGCGTGCACCGAAGGAGACGAGGGATGACCGGGAAGGCCGGCGGTACGGGCAAGGGACAGTTGCTGGCCATCAGCGACCTCCACCTCAACCACGCCGAGAACCGCGCCCTGGTCGAGCGGATGACACCCGGCTCGCCGGACGACTGGCTGCTGGTCGCCGGGGACGTGGGCGAGAACGTGGCCGACATCCGCTGGTGCCTGGAAACCTTCGCGAGCCGCTTCCGCAAGGTCGTCTGGGTTCCCGGCAACCACGAGCTGTGGACCCACCCCAGCGACACCCTCACCCTGCGCGGCGTCGCCCGGTACGAGCACCTGGTCGGGCTGTGCCGCGAACTGGGCGTCACGACGCCCGAGGACCCCTACCCGATCTGGGAGGGGCCGGACGGCCCCGTGGCCGTGGCGCCGCTGTTCCTCTTGTACGACTACTCCTTCCTGCCGGCCGGTTGCACCACCAAGGAGGAGGGACTGGCCTACGCGCACAGCACCGGAGTCATCTGCAACGACGAGTACGTCCTGCACCCCGACCCGTACCCGAGCCGCGAGGCCTGGTGCCGGGCCCGGGTCGCCGAGACCGAGCGCAGGCTCGCCGAACTCCCCGACGGCCTGCCCACCGTCCTCGTCAACCACTACCCGCTCGACCGGCACCCGACGGACGTCCTCTGGTACCCGGAGTTCGCCATGTGGTGCGGCACCCGGCTGACCGCCGACTGGCACCGCAGGTTCAACGTGGCCGCCATGGTCTACGGTCACCTCCACATCCCGCGGACCACGTACCACGAGGGCGTCCGCTTCGAAGAGGTGTCCGTGGGATATCCCCGCGAGTGGCGCAAGCGCCAGGACCCGCCGGGAAGGCTGCGCCGGATACTGCCCGTGGAGGCCGGGTGACCGGGAGACCGGCTGACCGGCTGACCGGGTGATCCCCGCCGGTGGTCAGCCGACCTGTGCGAGTTCGGGAGTCCCACTGGCAATACGGCTCCACGTCCGCGTCAGTTCCACCCGGGAAGCCACGTTCATCTTGCGGAAGATCTTCTTCAGATGGAACGCCACCGTGTGACCCGAGATGAACAGGTGCTCGCCGACCTGGGAGTTGGTGAACCCCTGGCTCACCAACTCGGCCACCGCAGCCTCGGTGACGGTGAGAGAGCCGGCGCTCACGCCGTCCTGGCCGGCGTACTGCGGATAGCGGCCGCGTCGCACACCGAGCGAGCGGAGCTTGCTCACGACCCTGCGGGCGTCCCGCGGGGCCGCGGAATGCGCATACCCGTCCACCGCCCGTTCCAGGATCTCGACGGCGCGGTCGCGTTCCCGGTCCTGCTCGGAGAGGAGGGTTCCGGCATCTTCGTAGGCGGACGCGCCGGCCCACAGGTCCAGATGGGATTCGGCCGCTGCGATGACTCGTTCGGGATCCTCCTCCAGCAGCCCGTCGGCGTGTACGGCCGCCGCTTCTATCGACCGGAGCCCGCAGTTGCGCGCGGCGAGCCCGGAAGCCTCGGAGGCCGCCCGCCTGGCGAGGGATTCGTCGCCCAGCTTCCGCGCGGTCCGCACGAGCCAGGCGGCAGCGGCCGGCTCCGAGGCCAGGAGCTCCAGGATGAGCTGGTCGTCCGTGATGATGCCCGCGATGAGATGAGCAGCACTCTTCGCGCCGCCCTGCACTTCCAGGAACTGGGCCGCCGCCCAGGCGCACTGACCGGGCCTGTCGACCGTCCGGCCGAGAAGGGCGTCCTGCCGCAGCTGATCGACGAAGTCCAGGCTGACGCTCATGTTGCCCTGGCGCAGAGCGCTCAGTGCCAGCATGGTGTGCGCGTCGGGAAGCAGGGAGTTGAGGTCGGCCTGCTGCGCCCGGTGCACGCCCCTGCCCGCCAGGTCGGCGGCGGAGTCGACATCCCCCCGGGTGAACGCGAGTTCTGCCGAACAGATCAGAGAAGCCGCCACCAGCCCGCCGGTTTCCCCGGCGCGGGCCGTCAGCTCCTCCACGCCGGCGAGCACACGCGCCCCGGAGGCGAGCTCGCGGACCCGGACGAGCAGTACGGAATGCCAGACCATGGCCGGCCCCACGCAGTTGTCCACGCATTCAGGGTTGATCCGGGCGGCAACGGCCGCCAGGCGAATGGCCTCGACGAGTTCGCCGCGCGACCAGGCGGAAAACGAGAGCTCGGACCATCGGACCGTCTCGCAGGAGTTGCCGTCGCAGGTGCGCATGACGGAAAAAACCGGGGGCGTCTGCAGGCGAATCAGAGAGTCGAGCATCACATCTCCTGTCATCGGATCATCAGTCGCGCCGCTTCGTCCGAGTGGTGGCGGTGGACGTGCCAGTCATGATTCAGCACCGGCCTCCGGGGGGCCGGAGTGCTCCAGCCGGGCTCAAGTGCAGATCAAGACAGCTGCCGGAAGGGCGAAGTTCGGTTCGCGAGGGGCGGGCGGCCTCGCCGAACGGGAGGCTGGCGCCCACCACGGGGTCTCGCGTCCTCAGCCCGCCGGGGCACCCTCGAACCGGGCGCGCACGGCATCGAGCCGGTCCCCAGCGGTCCTCATGCCGCGGCCCCTCGACGGGACTATCAATTCTGATGATGGTGCTCCGGGAAGGGCGCCGACAGGATGGGAGCTGTTCCGGAGCTCTCCGGTGGAATGAATGGCGTGAATCAACAGCGAGGTGTCCCTTTGAGTGTCGTTCTTCTCTTGAACGGTCCCAACCTGGGCATTTTGGGGCGACGCGAGCCGGAGATATACGGCACGGACACGCTCGCCGACATCGAAGCGGCGGTCGCCCGGGAAGTGAGCGTCAAGGGGTGGGAGGTCCGCTCCGTCCAGCACGATTCGGAAGGCGACCTCGTCAGCGCCATTCACCGGCATGCCGGCAGCACGGTCGGGGCGATCGTCAACCCCGGCGCCCTGATGATCGCCGGGTGGAGCCTGCGTGACGCGCTGGCGAGCTATTCACCGCCGTGGATCGAGGTGCACCTCAGCAACGTGTGGGCCCGCGAACAGTTCCGGCACGAGTCGGTGATCGCCCCGCTGGCGAGCGGTGTCGTGGTCGGCCTGGGTGCCTTCGGCTACCGCCTGGCGGCCCAGGCGCTGATGCACCTGTCCGAGGCGAAGCCCTCCTAGGGGGTGTCGTCAAAGTAGCGTCGTCCGCCCGTGAGGGCGGGGGCGGTGGGGTCTGGTGCGTGTGATCGCAAGGCGGAGGGAGGCGACGCTCGCGTCGTCGACCGACGACAACGCGGCGAGCGCGCGTGCCGGGCCCGGGGGGGGGGGGGGGGGGGGGGGGGGGGGGCCACAACCGCGGTCTCAAGAAATACCACCCGTCCCCGTCACCAT